>CAXTVZ010000005.1:0-38544 GCA_964247685.1 uncultured Acetobacteraceae bacterium | reverse complement strand
TGCTGCCGGCCTCGTCGCGGCTCCAGGCGATGCCGGACGCAAACTGGTGCTCGAGCGCGGTGGCGTCGACATCCGCCGGCGCACGGAAGCGATACTCGTAGTCCCATTTTCCGCCGAGGCAGCAATAGGTCTCGATCCGCATGGCGATCGTCTGGCGCTGCCCGGCCAGAAAATCCGTGAACCGAACCGTCGCGGTGCGGCCATGCTGCACGGTTCCAACCGAACGATGTAGACGTCGGAAGGCGCGCCTGCGGTCATGCCGGGATGATAATGGCGCACTTCGGCGATCGAGGCCCTCAGCGCCGCGTTCGAGCGGGACGCCGTCGCATCCGCGCCGCTGCGGCCGAACGGGCTGCCGCCGCCACCCTGCTCGCGCGCATGGATCGTCGCCACGACGACCGACGGCGAAGCCTGAGGTCTTAGACGTGGCCGACGCACTCCATCTCCCGACGCTTGTACTCCGAACCTCAAGTCCGGGGTCTTAGAGGGCCGCCCTTAACTGGGTCCAGGGGCAGAGCCCCTGGCCTTCTTCACCACTCAAAAATGACCCTGCGACGAGTCCGGCGCCAAGATACCATCCGGGCGTTCGTTGAGGCCCGGCATGCGCGTCATCCCACTCGTCCTGGCGACCAGCCTGGTTTCCGCGGCCGCAGGCTTCCTCGCCGGTCGGGCGGTCCCGCCGGCGCGCCACACCAGCTCTGCTGTGGAAGCGAACGTGGCCGCGGCGCCGAGCGGCATCGCCGTCAGGCCGGCCGCCGGGCGACCTGACATAGCGACGGCGCAAGTCGCACAGAGCGGCGTGCGCGCGCTCAACATCCGTCGGATCGCACTCGATGCGAAGGGCAACAAGGCGCAGGCCTGCCTGGTGTTCAGCGGCCCGGTCTCGACCGCCGCCGACTTCCACCCCGCCGACTACCTGCGGATCGAGCCGGTGATCCGCCCGGCGCTGCAGGTGAACGGCGAGCGGCTGTGCATCGGCGGACTGGCGTTCGGCGTGACCTACCAGCTGACCGTGCTGGCCGGGCTGCCGGGCGCGGACGGCTCGCGTCACCTGGCGGACGAGACGCTGCCGCTGTCCCTGGGCGACCTGTCGGCCAGGACGGATTTCGCCGATGACGGCTTCATCCTGCCCCGCGACGCGACGGGCGGCCTGCCGATCGCCACGGTGAACGTCAGCCAGGTGCACCTGCGGGTGGAGCGGATCACCGACCGCGTGCTGGTTCGCACCCATCTCGGCGCCGATTACAGCGACAACCACGGAGAGTGGGACGAGACGCTCAGGCGCGAGGTCGACACGCTCGGCGTGCCGGTGTGGGAGGGTGACCTCGCGGTCCACGGCGCCCGCAACGAGGCGGTGAGGACGTCGTTCCCGCTGGCGCGCGTGCTGCCGCCCCATCGCCCAGCGAATGCCTACCGCATCAGCCTGCTAACCAAGTCCACGGATCTCTCCGACCCGGGCTGGGAAGTCGTCGACACGCGCTGGGTGTTCGACACAGACCTCATGCTCACCACGCACCGAGGCGCCGACGGGCTGCACGTGTTCGTCCGCTCGCTGGTCACCGCCAGGCCCGTGACCGGCGCCACCATCTCGCTGCTGGCCGCCAACAACGACGAGCTCGGCCGCATGGCCACGAACGCGGATGGCGAGGCGGTGTTCGCCGCCGGCTTCCTGCGCGGTGCGCAGGGTCTGATGCCGCGGATGGTGATGGCGTATGCGGGCGACGATTTCACGGCGCTGCAGCTGGACAAGCCCGGCTTCGACTTTTCCGACCGCGGCGTGGAAGGCCGGCCCGATCCAGGGCCGGTGGACGGCTTTATCTACACGGATCGCGGCATTTACCGCCCCGGCGAGACGATCCAGCTCGGCACGATCGTGCGGGACGGGCGGGCGGCGCCTCTGCCCGATGGCCAAGCCGTGACGGTCGTGCTGCACCGGCCGGACGGCGTCGATGCGACACGCGTGCGGCTCCTGCCCAACGCGGTGGGCCTGGCAGTGCAGCCGATCCCGCTCACCGCTACGGCGCCGCGCGGCACCTGGCGGCTGGAGGAGATGCTGGCCGGGACCAAGACGGTGATCGGCACGCTGGAACTCCAGGTGCAGGATTTCGTGCCGAACCGGCTGGCGGTCGAGCTCATGCCCCGCCGCACGCTCATCACGCCGAGCGAGCCGGCCGCGATCGACGGGACGAGCCGCTACCTGTACGGCGCGCCGGCCGCCGACCTCGACGTGTCCGCCCATGTGCAGCTGCAGCGCGACACCCAGCCGATCGCCGAGCCGGGCTGGGTGTTCGGCCGCGCCGACGAGGACCTGAACATCGACGCGAAGGACCTGGATGGTGGGAAGACGGACGCGCAGGGGCGCCTCGGCTTCTCCATCGCGGCGGCCGCGCTCGACATCCCGAAAACCAGCGTGCCGCTTCGCGCGGATGTGGCCGTGTCGGTGGCCGAGCCCGGAGGGCGGGCAACGGAAAGCCGCACGGAGCTGAAGGTCGCGACCCACGCCGTGCTGCTCGGCCTGCGCGCGCCCGACGAGGACGGGCTGCTCGCGGAGGACCGCGCGGCCACGGTGGCGGCCGGCGCCTTCGCACCCGACGGCACGCGTCTGGCCCGGACGCTGGCGTTCCGGCTCATCGAACAGGTGACCGATTACAACTACTTCGAGGAGGACGGCCAGTGGCAATGGAAGTCCAGCACCCATGACCGGCCGGTGACGTTCGGCAACGTGGACGTGCCCGCGGCGGAGGGTGGCGCCCCTATCGGCCTGCCGGCGCTGCCATGGGGCACCTACCGGCTCGAAATCTCCGACCTGGACGGCGACTTCACCTCGCTGATCCTGCATGTCGGCTCGTCAGAGGGCGGGTCGGAGGCGAGCCCGGAGAAGGTGGCGGTGAGCCTGCGCGGCCCCGCACCCGCGCCCGGGCAGGACGCGACGCTGCACATCAAGCCGCCGTTCGCCGGCCAGATGCTGATCACGGTCGAGAACAGCCGCGTGCTGGCCGTGCAGACCGCCGCCATCCCGGCCGAGGGTGCGGATGTGACGGTGCATGCGGACGCCGGCTGGGGTGTCGGCGCCTACGTGATGGCCAGCGTGTATCGGCCGTCGGCCCAGGCGTCCGGCCATGCGCCGGTGCGCGCGGTGGGGCTCGCCTATGTGAAGCTGGACGCCTCGGCGCGCACGATCGGCGTGGCGCTCGCGACGCCCGCCGTGCTGCGGCCGCGGACCCATCTGGACCTGCCCGTGACCGTCTCGGGTGCGGCCGCCGCCCACGGCCCGGTCTGGCTGACCGTGGCCGCGGTCGACGAGGGGATCCTGGATCTCACGCGCTTCGCGAGCCCCGATCCAGCCGAGCATTACTTCGGCAAGCGCCGCCTCGCGGTGGATGTGCGGGACGATTACGGACACCTGATCGACGGCAATGGTGCCGCCCCGGGCGAGATCCGCGCCGGCGGCGACCTCGACGGCGTGGGCCTCACCGTGGTGCCGACGCGCACCACCGCGCTGTTCTCAGGCCCGGTGCAGGTCGACGCGGGCGGCCACGCGGTCGTGAAGCTGGACCTGCCGGATTTCACGGGCGGGCTGCGCCTGATGGCGACGGCGGTGAGCGAGGCCGGGTTCGGCCATGCCGAGCGGCAGGTGCCGGTGCGCGATCCGGTGGTGGCCCAGGTCAGCCTGCCGCGCTTTCTCGCACCCGGCGATGCGGCGCGGCTGACGCTGCTCGCGCATAACGTGGAGGCGCCGCCCGGCGTCTTTCACGTGCATCTGAGTGCCGAGGGCGCGCTGGTCATGCCGCCGGTGGACGAGGACATCCGGCTCGACGCCAGGCAGGCCGCGGTGCGCGCCTATCCGCTTTCGGGTGGCGCGGTCGGCACCGGACGCGTGGTGCTCACACTCACCGGAGCGGGCGGCATGAGCGTCACGCATGACTGGCCCATGGAGGTGCGGTCGCCGTTCCAGTCCGTGACCGTGGTGACGAAGGCGGACCAGGCGGCGGGCGAGACGGTCGAGCTCGCCCCGTCGCTCGCCGCCGGCCTGGTGGCTCAGGGGGCGACGCTGCGCGCCAGCTTCTCCAATATTGGAAACATCGACCTGCCCGGCCTGCTCGCAGCACTGGACGAATACCCGTTCGGCTGCTCGGAGCAACTGGTCAGCCGTGCCATGCCGCTGATCTATGTGGAGCAGGAGGCGAGGCTGGTGGGGGGCGCCGTGCCGCCAGATCTGCGTTTCCGCGTGCAGGACGCGGTCGACAAGCTGCTGGAACGCCAGGACGACAATGGCGCGTTCGGCTTGTGGCGTGCGGGCGACGGCGAGGCGGAGCCGTTCCTCGGCGCCATGATCGCCGATTTTCTCACGCGCGCGCAGGCGCACGGCTACGCAGTGCCGCAGCACGCGCTGGCGAGCGCGATGCGCGTGCTGAGCGAGACCAATCCGGACGGCTACCACCTCCGCCAGTTCTGGTTTCCGAACGACAATAAGCCTGGCGACTCCGACGAGGCCGTGACGCGCGCCGGCCGCGCCTACACGCTGCTGGTGGCCGCACGCACCGGAAAGGCCGACGCCGCGGACCTCCGCTACATGCACGACAACGACCTCGACAGGATGGAACCGCTCGGCCAGGCGCAGCTGGCGGCCGGGCTCGCGATGCTGGGCGACCATCCGCGCGCGGTGCACGCGTTCGACATGGCGGAAGCGGGGCTGGCGAAGGAGCGCGACGGCCTGGCATGGCGGACCGGCGATTTCTACCGCACCCGCGCGCGCGACACCGCGGCGATGGTGTCGCTGGCCGCCGAGATCGGCGACCGGCTGCGCACGCGGAGGCTGCTGGCCGCCCTGGACCGGCTGGACACGAGAACGGAGCAACTGACCACGCAGGAGCAGGGCTGGCTCGTGATCGCCGCCGGCGTGCTGCTGGAAGATGCGGGTCCGGCCAGCGTGTCGGTGGATGGGGCGGCGCAACCGATGGCCGCGGTCGTGAGCCTGAACCGGGAGGTGGCGGGTCTGCATGATCTGGCGGTGCGCAACACGGGAACGCAGACGCTGACGCGTGTCGTGAGCGTGCGCGGCCTGCCGGTGAGCGCGCCGCCCGCTTCTGCCAGCCATATGACAATCGCGAAGACGGTGACGGCCGCGGATGGGAGTGCGGTCGATCTCGGCCATCTCGTGCAGAACCAGCGGCTCGTGGTGCGCCTCGCGGGCGACGTGGACGATGACGCCTATCACCAGTCGATGCTGGTGGATCCCTTGCCGGCGGGGTTCGAGATCGAGCGTGTGGTGCCGGCTTCAAAGGCTGAGAACGGGAATGGCCTTCCGTGGTTGGGGCCGATCACGCCGACGCGGATCACCGAGAAGCGGGATGACCGGTTCATGGCTGCGGTCGATCTCGGACGCGTACTGGAGGACGACGATTCGGAAGATGATGACACCAAGGTCAAGAAAAAGCCGTTGAACCCGCGTCACTTCAACCTGGCTTACGTCGTGCGCGTGGTGTCGCCCGGCCGCTTCGTGCTGCCCGCAGCGAGCATACGGGACATGTATCGACCGGACGTGCAGGCGCGCACCGACGTGGCCACCGTGACGATCGGCACACCCGCAGCGAAGTGATGCAGCTCAACAGGCAGAAGTTTTTTGGTCCTTTTTTCCAAAAAAGGACTGCTTTCTTCTTTGTTCTTGTCGTCTGCTTTGTCTGGACCGCAGACCGTCTCCGCCCTCCCGACCTCACCCGTCTGGTCGCGTCAAAGGAGGTCCTGGCCGCCAACGGCCAACTGCTCCGCGCTTTCCCGGCGAGCGGCGGAATCTGGCGCCTGCGGACCTCAGTCGACGATGTGGATCCGCGCTATCTTCGTCTGCTTCTTGCCGCCGAAGACAAGCGGTTCCAAAGCCATGGCGGCGTGGACGCAGGCGCGTTGCTGCGGGCGGCCTGGCAGTATGCGAGATTCGGACGGATCGTTTCCGGCGGCTCCACGCTGAGCATGCAGACGGCGCGGCTGCTAGAGCCGCACCGGCGCAGCGTGATCGGCAAGCTGCACGACATGCTGCGCGCGTGGCAGCTGGAGGAGCGCTACAGCAAGAACACGATCCTCTCGATGTATCTGACGCTGGCGCCGTTCGGCGGCAATGTCGAGGGCGTACGGGCGGCGAGCCTGATCTGGTTCGGACATGACGCGGCGCAGCTTTCAGAGACGGAAGCGGCATTGCTGGTGGCGATCCCGCAATCGCCGGCGCGCCGGCGGCCGGACCGGCATCTCGCGGCCGCGTTGCGGGCGGCAAACCGCCTCGTCGCGCGGCTTCGTGCGGCGGGTTCGCTGCCGGCGGCGTGGTCGGACGGCGTGGCGCTGGATGGAGCCGCGGCACCGCCGTCGCGGCACGCTCTGCCGCGTTTCGCGCCCTTGTTCTGTGCCAGCCTGGCGCGCGCCGCACCGCCCGGAGCCGCGATCCGCAGCACGATCGACTTCGACCTGCAACGCCGACTGGAGGCGCTGCTGGACCGCGAGATGGCAGCCGAACCGCCGGCGGTGGGGGTGGCGGCGGTGGTCGTGGACAACGTCACGCGCCGCGTGCGCGCCAGCGTGGGCGGGCGCGGAGCTGGGCTGGCGGGCGCCGACCTGGATCTGACCGCGGCCCGACGCTCTCCCGGCTCGGCGCTGAAGCCGTTCATCTACGGCATGGCGTTCGACGCGGGGCTGCTGCACCCGCTGACGCTGATCGCGGATGCGCCGGGCCTGATCCCGGGCTACGCGCCGCATAATTTCGATAGCCTGTACCATGGGGCGATCACCGCGCAGACCGCGTTGCGGCAGTCCTACAACGTGCCGGCGGTACAGGTGCTGCAGGCGGTCGGAGCGGACCGGTTCGTGGCGGGATTGCGGCAGGCGGGTGCCACGATCGCCATGCCCGGGCGGCAGGCGAGCCTGGCCGTGGCGCTCGGAGGGTTGGGGATCAGCCTGTCGGACATGGTGATGCTCTACGCGGCTCTGGGCGACGACGGGCGCGTGTCGCCGCTGGTGCGCGAGCAGCGCGGGGCGTCCCGCAAGATGGCGTTCATGGGGGCGCTGGCGGTGTACTACCTGCGGCAGGTGCTGGAAGGATCGCCGCCGCCGCCCGGCATGGCATACGCGTCGCTGACGGGCGGCCGCGACATCGCGTTCAAGACCGGCACGTCCTACGGTTTCCGGGACGCCTGGGCGGTCGGATATTCGCGGTCGACGACGATCGGGATCTGGACCGGGCGGGTGGAAGGCACGCCGCGGCCCGGCAGCTACGGCCGCGCGACGGCGGCGCCGCTGATGCTCCAGGCGTTCGGATTGCTGCCGCCCGAAGCGGATGCCACCCCGGTTCCGCCGCCCGGCGCGATCCTGGCGGACAGCACGGCGCAGCTGCCGGCCGCCTTGCGCCGGCTGGGCGCGCCGGAAGAGGCCGCGCTGGATCGCCCCGTGCTGGACTATCCGCCGCTTGGCTCGACGATCGATCTGACGCTTGCGCCGGGCTCGAGGGATTATCTGCCGGTCACCTTGCGTGTCCGCGGTGGTGCAGCACCGTTCCGCTGGATCATCAATGGCATGCCGATGCCGGGCCACGGCGCCGAACTGCGCTGGGAACCGGACGGACCTGGTGCAGCGTTGGTCACCGTGATCGGGGCGGATGACCTCGCCGTGCATGGCAGCTTCCGGTTGGAACCGGATGAGCTGCTGGCAGGACGACAGAATTTTCCACCGCCTTGATCACCTGGTCGGCCGGAGAGCAATGCTCTCCCTGACACCAGCGACAGCAGAGGGACAGAAGAATGAAAGCGGTTCGTATCTACGAATACGGTGGTCCGGACGTCCTGAAATACGAGCTCGATGCGCCGGAGCCCACGCTGGACGCGAACATGGTGCTCGTCGAGCTGGTGGCCACGAGCGTGAACCCGATCGACTGGAAGGTCCGCTCCGGTGCCCGGCAGAAGGATTTCCCGTTGGATCTGCCCGCCATTCTCGGCAAGGATGTGAGCGGCATCGTACGCGCTGTCGGAAGCGACGTTCGACATTTCCAGCCTGGTGAACGGGTGATCGGAATGGCCAGCGCCACGTACGCGCAATATGTCGCGGCGCCGGCCGACACGTTGACCCATCTTCCTGACGGGGTGGACGTGATCGATGCCGCGGCGATCCCGCTGGTGTCGTTGACCGGCGACCAGCTGGTGCGGTCCTCGACACGTGCCGTGGCGGGTCAGACCATCCTCGTGAGTGGCGCACTCGGCAGCGTCGGACGCGCTGCCGTGCACACGGCCCGGAAACTCGGAGCACGGGTGATCGCGGGCGTTCGTGGAAGCCAACTGGCAGAGGCTGCGACCCTCGGGGCCTTCCAGACGGTCGCCATCGACGACGATGCGGCCATCGCGGCACTCGAAGCCTTGGACGGCGTGGCCGACACGGTTGGCGGTGCGACGGCCGCCAAGCTGTTCGCCAAGGTTCGCAATGGCGGGCGGTTCGGATACGCGTCCGTTCTGCCGGCCGATACGGCGGCAACCAACCCCACCGTCGAGGTGAGCCGGGTGTTCGCGCAACCCGATGCGTCCACGGTGCGCGCGTTCGCCGATGACATCCGCGACGGAAGGTTCACGTTGCCTATCAGCCAACGCCTGCCCCTCAGCGAGGCGGCTTCCGCGCATGATCTGATGGAGAAGGGTGGAGCCGGGAAGATCGTTCTGGTGGTTTGAGAGTCTCTTCGAGCGAGAGAAGAAGGCCAGGGGCGCTGCCCCTGGACCCCGTTAAGGGCGGGGCCCTTAAAACCCCATACTCAAGGTGGGGTAACAGCCCGCGGACACGGCGTGCGTTGGCCAGAGCTGTGATCTCGGCTTCGCCCCGACCCAAATCATCAGGGTTCCAAGGGACGACCGTCCCTTGGCGGGTCCAGGGTAGAGCCCTGGCCTCTCGAACCGAACTTCAGTTCCCCGAGCGCCGCTTCCGTCGGTTTGGCGCTCACACGCCCTGGCGCACGCGGTCCAGGAATGCGCCGATCTCCGCGTCAGCCTGCCCGGAGGCATCGTGGCGCTCGACCATGTGCGAGACATCTGGAAAAATCCGCAGGACCGTGGCGGGACACCTTGTGGCGGCGGCGACCTTCGGTCCCATGTCCGGGGGCACCGTGTCGTCGCGGCCACCCACGAGGACCAGAGCGGGGATCGCCGGCCCGGTTGCCAGTCGCCTGAGGCTGTCGAACGGGCTGCGCAGCAGCAGTCCGATCGGGACTGCGGGGAACCTGCGATGCGCGATCTCGCGGATCGAGGTGAACGGCGAGTCGAGAACGAGACCCGCGACCGGACCCGCGTCGCGCACGGCGATCGCGACCCCGGCGCCGAGGCTCTCGCCCCACAGCACCAGCCGGTGTCCGGGCCAGATCGCGGCGACCCAGCGCACGGTGGCGCGCCCGGCACGGACGATGCCCGGCTCGGTCGGACGCCCGGGATTGCCCCCGTAGCCCGGGTATTCAGCCACGACCGCGCCATACCCGCGTTCGAGGTAGGGCTGGAGCGGATCGAAGCCGCTCGACGCGATGTCTCCGTTGCCATGGAAGAACACGAGAACCGGCATGCCCGGCGCGGGTGCCGCGGCGAAGAACACGATCGCCGGCACGCGGGGCGCGCGAAGCGTTTCCGACGAGTAGCCCAAGCGGGCCGCAGCGATCGGGTCCGCACGCCACGACATCTGCGCCCCGGGATAGACGATCCGGCTCTGGAGGTCCCGCAGCCCCGCGACGGCGCAAAGCCAGGCTCCGGCAACGGACAGGATCGTCATAGGCACGCGGGCGATCCGGCGGCGACGCGGCTTGCCGTCAGTCGATGCCATGCGTGCCCTCCATCCGCAGCAGAGTCTTCGAGCGTAGCGTGGGGAGATCCGAACCGTCGAACGGCCGGGCGCGACTATGCGCGCCTGGCGTGGCCGCGGACCATCGAACAGCGTCGAGCCGTAGAGTATCACGGCGCGCTGATCGGCATCCGCGAGGCGCGTGCGACGCTCGTGGGCCGCGTTGATCGTCCACAGCAGCACCTGAGACCAGCGATCAGCGACCGACCGACCGCAGCAACGCGTCGAGCACCGTCGCGGAGGCGTCGATCGAGCGTGTGGTGCCTCTCGCCGAGGCCGCGTGGCAGCAGGCGCATCTCGCGGGGGCGGCATGTGGGAGGAGCCGCAACCCGATGCAGCGGATCGGCCGCCGGATGAGATCGCGGGTGTGGCCGTGCTCCTCGCTGCACGCGCCGGATCGTACGTGAACGGCCAGGTGGTCGCGGTCGATGGCGGCGACACGATCGCGAGATCATGTTGATGCACATTCTCCCGCCAGCATGGGACAGGACATGATCAGCACAGAGCGATGCGGCGCGGTCTTCGTCATCACCATCGAGAACCCGCCGGTCAACGCGCTCGGCACGGCGATCCGCCGCGGCATCGCGGACGCGCTCGACGATGCCGAGCGCGACGACGCGGTCGAGGCCATCGTGGTGCGCGGCGCCGGCCGCCTGTTCTCGGGCGGGGCCGACATCACCGAGCTCACCAGGCCGGCCGCCGAGCCGATGCTGCCGGCGCTCGCAGACCGGGTCGAGGACAGCGCCAAACCGGTTGTGGCCGCCGTGCACGGGACCTGCTTCGGCGGCGGCCTCGAACTGGCGCTGAGCTGCCACTATCGGGTGGCCGCACCGAGCGCACGTCTCGGGCTGCCCGAGGTCAAGATCGGTCTGCTGCCCGGCGCGGGCGGCACGCAGCGTCTGCCGCGGCTGGTGGGTGCCACGGCGGCGCTCGCGATGATCGTCAGCGGCGACCCGGTGAGCGCCGAGCAGGCGCTGGCGAGCGGTCTGGTCGGCCGGATCGTGCCGGAGGACGAACTCACCGCCGCGGCGGTCGCGTTCGCGCGTGAGGTAGCGATACTGCAGGGTCCGCGGCGGACCGCGGCGCGGAGTGTCGAGGCACCTTCGGGCGTGTTCGAGACGTTTATCGCAGCACAAGGCAGCAAGCTGCGCGGCCGCGACGCGCCGGCGGCTTGCATCGAGGCGGTGCGTGCTGCAACCGAGCGCCCATTCCGCGAGGGCCTCGCTTTCGAGCGCGAGCTGTTCGTGAAGCTCGCACAGGGTCGTCAGTCGCTGGCGCTGCGCCACGTGTTCTTCGCCGAGCGAGCCGCGGCGAAGATCGACGGGCTGCCGCCTGGCGTGGAGCCGCTGCCGGTCGCGCGCGTGGGCGTGATCGGCGCCGGCACGATGGGCGGCGGCATCGCGATGAGCTTTCTGTCCGCGGGCCTATCGGTCACGCTCGTGGAGCGCGAGGCCGAGCCCCTGGAGCGCGGAGTTGCGACCATCCGCAAGAACTATGATCGGAGTGTGCAGCGCGGGCGGCTGACCGTCAGCGCGGTGGATACCGCGATGGGCCTGCTGACACCCAGCATGAGCCTTGAAGACCTCGCCGATTGCGACCTCGTGATCGAAGCGGTGTTCGAGAACATGGAGATCAAGAAGGACATCTTCCGGAGCCTCGACGCGATCGCCAGGTCCGGCGCGATCCTCGCATCCAACACCTCCTATCTGAACATCGACGAGATCGCATCGGTGACGGCGCGTCCCGACCATGTTCTGGGGATGCATTTCTTCTCGCCCGCCAACGTCATGCGCCTGCTCGAGATCGTGCGAGGCGGCAAGACCGCGCCGGCGGTGCTCGCGACCGCGATGGCGCTGTCGCGTCGCATCGGCAAGGTCGCGGTGGTGGCGGGCGTCTGCCACGGCTTCATCGGCAACCGGATGCTCGAGCCGCGCCAGCGCCAGGCCAATGCGCTGCTGATGGAGGGGGCGACCGCCGCCGAGATCGACCGCGCGATCGTCGAGCTCGGCCTGCCGATGGGGCCGTTCCAGATGGCCGATCTCGCGGGGCTCGACATCGGTTGGAATGCGGCGACTTCGTCGGGCTCGACGGTGCGGGATGTATTGTGCGAGCGGGGGCGGCGCGGCCAGAAGACCGGCCGCGGGTTCTACGATTACGACGCGAACCACGTGCCCGCGCCTTCCCCCGAGGTCGACGCGCTGATCAGGAGGTTAGCCGAGCGGCAGGGCCACGCGCCGCGCCAGATCGAGGCTCACGAAATCCGCGAACGGCTACTCTACACGATGGTCAACGAGGCGGCGAAGATCCTCGAGGAAGGGATCGCGCAGCGCGCCTCCGATGTCGACGTGGTTTGGGTCAACGGCTACGGCTGGCCGGCGACCACCGGCGGCCCACTGTTCTGGGCCGACGGGATCGGCCTCGGCAACATCGTCGCGGCGCTCACCGTCCATCGCGAGCGGCTCGGCCCCGACGCGCAGATCTCGGGTCTGCTGGCGCGCAAGGCGGCGGCGGGCGAGACGTTCAACGCGTAAACAGCACACGGCTAAGTTGCACCAAGAAGGGAAAGATCGTGAGAACGAAAGACGTTGGACTTCATCAGGAATAATGAACCGGGCCGCGTCCTGCGGCGGGGGCTCGCAAACTGCCCTTCGGGCGTGCAGCGGCGCCGGCGCCTGCTCCTCGTGGTCGCAAGCACGGTGTCGCCGCGCTAACAGCTCTACGTCGGCAGCGGTGTCGCACCGCTGCTACTGCCGAGCTGCTAGCGCGGCGCCTTCGTCACGCCTCGTCGGCATGTCGGATCGCGACGGACGAGCGGACCTTGTCGCGTCTGCAATCGTGCCGGTCTGCAACCCGTTCTCCGCCATCCCGGACGCGCACGACCTGGTAACCTACGGCGTCGAATAATGGGCGGGCACCTCGTCGAGGCGTGGTGCTGGTCGCAAGCCCCGCGCTGGTCCGCGACTTCTCGCGCCGGTCGGCCGTGCGACCGTGATGGGCTCTGGCCCAGGGACCCCACGGTGGGCGGCCTGATAGTGGGCGTGAGCGTCACTCTAACTCCTCCGATCCTGCACACCTGGCAAAGCCGATTCCGCATCTGCCCCGGTTGGCTTCGTGTCGCGGTGTTCGCGTCCTGTTCTCTGCGCGGCCTGTCGCCCACGCTGCGCGACCAGTTGATGGTGAGGCCTGCACGACCGGGCGCTGATCGCGACGCGGGCGTGAACTCGAGCTCGCGGTCAAGCTGCGCGCCTGTTCCGCCAGCCGATGCAGGCCGACGTGGTGGTCTCCGTGTTCGGCGTGTCGGTGCTGCTGCTGTTCGGCTACACCGCAGTCGCCTTCATGACGATCTACCTGATGACGATCCTAAACTCGGCGGTGGCCGATACCAACGCGCTCTGCAACTGAAAGTGGACACCAACACAGTCGGCCTGATCGTGGCGGGCGTGCTCTCGGACGCCGTGCGCCCGCGCAAGCCGTTCATGCTGGTGGGCGGCATCCGCGCGGTGGTGGTCACGGCATCGTTCCTGGAGCAGGCGAGGACGAGCCCGGCTGGTGGACGCTGGTCGCGATCACCTGAGCGCTGTCGCTGTGCGTGGTCACCGCCTGTGCCGAGCCCGGCGCTGCTCGCCGAGCTGGGCAAACTGAAACAGGCGGCGGCCGTCTCGCCGGAGCAGTGGCGCTTCTGATACTGGATCTGCATCGCGGGCGTCGTCATGTTCCGGGCTTGATCCTCCTGATGCGCGGACGCTGGCTGCCAACGCCGCCCGCGCCGATCAGGCGGCCCACGATGGGGCGGTGGCGTGCGAGATGGCGCACCAGTCCGCGCGGGCTGCGGAATGAGCGGCGGAGAACGACGTATGGAACCGATCTGGCAAGCCTCCTATCCGCCGGGCCTTCGCTGGGAACACCAGCCGGTCGCATCGACCCTGGACGAGCAGTTCCGACGCGCAGTCGACACCTATGGCGACCGGATCTTTCTCGAATTCGGCGACGGTGGCAAGCTGACCTTCGCCGAGCTGGGCAACCTGGTCGAGCGTGCCGCCAGCGGTCTTCGCGCGCTCGGTGTTGGCCCGGGCTCGCACGTGGCGCTGCATCTGCCCAACGTGCCACAATACGCGATCACGCTGTTCGCGATCGCGCGGAACGGCGCCGTCGCCGTCAACATCAGCCCGCTCGATGCGGAGCGCGAGATCGCGCACAAGCTCGCCGTCGGCGAGGCGACGCTGGTGGTGAGTTTTGCCGGGCTGGACGGGAAGCTGCCAAGACGCCACGACCTGACGGTGGTGCTGGCCGAGCCGAACGATTTCGCGCCCGCGGCCACGGTCGCCGGTTCGGGACCGGTCCCATTCACCCGCCTGCTGGCGCCGTCCGCGCCCGCGTCGTGGCCGGCGGTGCGGCCCGAGGAATTGGCGGTGCTGCAGTTCACCGGCGGCACCACGGGCGCTCCGAAAGCAGCAATGTTAACGCATCGCAATCTTACCGCCGCCATGTCGATCTATGATGCGTGGATGACGGGTCATGACGACCCGGAGCACAGTCCGCACCGTATCCTGACCGTGCTGCCGCTGTTCCATATCTACGCGCTGACCGCCGTGATGCTGCGGGCGCTGCGCCGCGGCGAAACGCTGATCCTCAAGGCGCGCTGGGACACCGATGACATCCTCAGCACGATCGCGAACGCACGCCCGACCGCGTTCTACGGCGTGCCCACCATGTACACCGCTCTGCTGGCGAGCCCTCGCGCCGCGGCGACCGATTTCTCGTCGCTGCGCGTGTGCTCGTCCGGCGGCGCGCCGCTGCCGCGCGGGCTGCAGCAGCGTTTTACGCGCCGGGCGGGCATCCGCCTGGTCGAGGGCTGGGGCATGACCGAGACCTGCGCGGCGGGCACGTCGACGCCGCGGCACAGGCTCAAGTCGGGTTCGGCCGGCGTGCCGCTGCCGGGGATCGCGCTCGAGATTCGCGACCTGAACGATCCGACACGCGAGGTGCCGCAGGGCGAGAAAGGCGAGGTCTGCATACGCGGACCGAACATCACCGAAGGCTACTACAAGCACGAGACCGCGAATGCCGGTGCGTTCATTGACGGCTTCCTGCGCACCGGCGACATCGGCTATCTCGACGAGGAGGGCTACGTGTTCTTCGTCGACCGCGCCAAGGACCTGATCATCTCAAGCGGCTACAACGTCTACCCGCGACTGATCGAGGAAGCGGTGATGGAGCATTCGGCGGTGCAGGAGGTCGCCGTGATCGGCGTGCCGGACACCTATCGCGGCGAAATGGCCAAGGCATTCGTGGTGCTCCGGGAGGGTGCGTCCGCTTTCACGCTCGAGGTGCTCCGCGGTTTTCTTGACGACAAACTCGGGCGGCACGAATTGCCCGGCGCGCTCGAGTTCCGCCGTCAGCTGCCGCGCTCGCCGGTCGGCAAGCTCTTGCGAAGGCCGCTCGTCGATGAGGAACGCGCGAAGCTCGCAGCACCCGCTTCCACCTGACAAGGATCCTTCCGTGCCAGCCACCGTCATCGTTTCCCGCGTCTCAGCTGCAACATGTTACTCGTCTGCAGGAGCCTGCCCAAGTAGCGCAACCGCTCACCCTGAGCGCTGCATCAGAGCGACCTGCGCGAAATGCCCGCGCTGGGTTAAAGGCGTCAGAAGTACGAACCCTGCGGTTTCGTCGGATCGCCACCTGATGTCGAAAACTCCCGCGAGACGCACGTGGATCTGAGCTTCACCGCGGCCGAGATCACGCTGCGCGACGAGATCCGCCGGTTCATCAGCGACGAGATCCCCGCCCGGATCCGCGAACGCTGCGCCGCGGGCGAGCACCTGCCGAGGATTGATTTCGCCACCGTCCACCGCCTGCTGAATGCGCGCGGCTGGGCGGTTCCGCACTGGCCGCTTGAATGGGGCGGCAGGGACTGGAGCCCCGTGCAGCGCTACATCCTGACCGAGGAACTGCAACGTGCCCGGGTTCCGCAGCCGCTGCAGTTCAACGTGCACATGGTCGGGCCCGTGATCGCCACCTTCGGCAACGAGGAGCAAAAGCGCCGCTTCCTGCCGCCCACCGCCAGTCTCGATATCTGGTGGTGCCAGGGCTTCTCCGAGCCCGACGCCGGCTCCGACCTTGCCTCGCTGCGCACGCGCGGCGAGCGCAACGGCGACCACTACGTCCTCAACGGCCAGAAGGCCTGGACCACGCTCGGCCAATACGCCGACTGGATCTTCTGCCTGGTGCGCACCGACTGGGAGGCCAGGAAGCAGCAGGGCATCTCGTTCCTGCTGATCGACATGAAGACTCCCGGCATCACCGTGCGCCCGACCATCACCATCGACGGCGTGCACGAGGTCAACGAAATCTTCTTCGACGACGTGCCCGTGCCGGTGGAGAACCTGGTCGGCCAGGAGAACCATGGCTGGAACTACGCGAAGTTCCTGCTCGGGCACGAGCGCACCTCGATCGCGCGCGTGGGCGTCTGCAAGGAACGGATCGCGCGCGCCAAGCGCCTCGCGCGCGAGGTCGTGCTGGGCGACGGCACGCTGTGGGACGATCGCAGCTTCCGCCAACGCGTGGCGAGGCTCGAGGTGCGCGTCAAGGCGCTCGAGATCACCCAGCTGCGGGTCATCGCGAAGACGCGCGACGGCGACGAGCGACCCGATCCAAATTCCTCGATCCTCAAGATCCGCGGTTCCGAATTGCAGCAGGAAACTGCCGAGTTGCTCAAGGATATCGCCGGGCCTTACGCCATCCCCGTCTGGGGGGAAGAGGACGAGGGCGTCAACGAGCCTGGCTTCGCACCGGAATGGGCGCGGGAGCTTGCCGGCAGCTACTTCAACGACCGCAAGGTCTCGATCTATGGCGGCTCCAATGAGGTCCAGCGAAACATCATCGCCAAGGCGTTGCTAGGACTATAGCGGCGCTGGGAGAGGGGGCGGGGAATATCGATGGACTTCGAATTGTCGGCCGATCAGCGCCTGCTTCGCGAGACGATCAACCGCGAATTTGCCGACGCGTATGGCGATTACGAGAAACGGCGCACCTACCAGACCGAGCCCGGCGGCTGGAGTCGCGCGCTGTGGCACAACTCGGCCGAGCGCGGCATTCTCGGCCTGTCGTTCTCGGAGGAGGATGGCGGCTTCGGTGGCGGCCCGGTGGAGACGATGCTGCTGATGGAGGCGGTCGGGCGCTTGCTGGTCGTGGAGCCCTATCTCGCGACCACGGTGCTCGGCGGCGGTCTTCTGCGGATCGGCGGGTCTGAGGCACAGCGCGCGGCGGTCGTGCCAAGCTTAGTGGACGGCTCGCGCACGATGGCCTTCGCGCAGATCGAGCGTCAGGCGCGCTACGATCTCGGCGACATCGCGACCACCGCGCGCGCGGACGGCAACGGCTTCGTGCTCGCCGGCACCAAGGATATCGTGCTGCACGGCGACACCGCGGACCTGTTCGTGGTGAGCGCGCGCACGTCCGGCACGCGTCGCGACCGGCGTGGCATCAGCCTGTTCCTCGTGGATGCGACGACGCCCGGGCTGAGCCGCCGGGGCTACGCAACTCATGATGGCTTGCGCGCGGCCGTCATCTCGCTGAACGGCGTCCGTGTCGAGCAAACCCACCTGCTTGGCGCCGCCGATGACGGACTAAGATTGATGGAGCGGGTCGTGGACCTCGCGATCGCCGCCGTGTGCGCCGAGGCGGTGGGTGCGATGCAGGCCCTGCACGAGACCACGATCAACTACCTCAAACAGCGCAGGCAGTTCGGAACCACGATCGGCAGCTTCCAAGCGATGCAACATCGCGCCGCCGACATGCTGGTCAACCTGGAGGAATCCAGGTCGATGGCGATGTATGCCGCAATGATGGCCGAGCACCCGGACGCGCGGCTCAGGCGGGCTGCGATCTCGGCAGCCAAGGTGCAGATCAATCGTGCGTCCCGCAGCCTGGGCCAGGAGGCGGTGCAGATGCATGGCGGCATCGCGATGACGTGGGACTACAAGGCCGGCCACTACTTCAAGCGCCTGACGGCGATCGAGTCGTTATTCGGCGACACCGACCACCATCTGAATGCGATCGACGCGGCGGGCGGCCTCCTCGACGATGGAGCGTCAACCGCAGACTGAGGAAGACGGCGTGCCCGAAAGGGTCTCCAGCGTATCTTCACCCCGCGTTTGCAGAAGCGCAGTGGTCGGCGTGCGTCGAGCTGTCGGCGCTCTATCGCCTGGTCGCGCGGCACGGCTGGGACGGTGCGATCTTCACGCATGTTTCGCTCAGCGACCGTCGAGCGTAAGGGCCACACTGAGTTCGATATGACTGCCACGGTCGGAGAACCGAGGTCGACCGGTAGAGCGTCGACCATATCGGAAAAGCCTGGAGTGACCGGTTAAAGCTTCATCCTCTCCTTCTCTTCGGAGAAGGGCCGGCTCGTCACACCGTCGCGGCCGGATTGCAGATGAGAGACGGTGCGCAGGAAGGCGCGACCGCGCTCGTCGAAGAGGTGACAGTGTTCCTCGGGCAGATCGACCGCGAGAAGGTCTCCCCGAGCCGCGGCGGTATCGCCATCCTCGCGCACCGTCAGCAGCGTGTCCTCGCTGCTGCACCGCAGCGCGTCGCTGGCGAGATAGAGATAGGAACTCTCGCCGGCGTGTTCGACGTGGCTGGCCTCCATCGTCAACAAGCCGCGGCCGCCGCCGGCTGGCTTGACGCGGACATGCTCGGGTCGGATCCCGAGGGTCGCCTTGTCGCCGGGCACTGCGAGCGGTGCGGCGACACGCGCGGCAGCGCGCACGCCGCCCGGGAGTTCGATCTCGACGCGGTGCTGGCTGGTGCCGACGATCCGGCCGGTGATGGTGTTCATGCGCGGCGAGCCGATGAAGCCGGCAACGAACAGGCTCGCAGGATGGTGATACAGATCCGTCGGTGTGCCGATCTGCGCGACCGACCCTTCGCTGGCGACGGCAGCGCCGGCATGCAGCAGGACGATCCGGTCGGCCAGCGTCATCGCCTCGACCTGATCATGCGTGACGTAGATCATGCTCGCGGAGATCTTCGCATGGAGCTTGGCAATCTCGAGGCGGGTTCGCACGCGCAGCGCGGCATCGAGATTGGACAGCGGTTCGTCGAAGAGAAAGACACCCGGCTTGCGCACGATCGCGCGCCCGATGGCGACGCGCTGGCGCTGGCCGCCGGAAAGCTCGCGCGGACGCCGGTCGAGAAGCGGCGTGATGTGCAGAGTCTCGGCGACGCGGCGGACCCGCACGTCGATGTTCTCACCGCCGGTTTTCGCAAGCGTCAGGCCGAAAGCCATGTTCTGGTAGACGGTCATGTGCGGATACAGCGCGTAGGACTGGAACACCATCGCGATGTCGCGCCTGGCGGGCGGCAGCTGTGTGACGCGCTGACCGCCGATGAAGATATCGCCGGTCGTCACCTCCTCAAGCCCGGCGATGATGCGCAGCAGCGTCGACTTTCCGCAGCCCGATGGGCCGACGAAGACGCAGAACTGACCGTCGGCGACGGTGAGATCGACGCCATCGAGCACCGTGTGTCGGCCGAACCGCTTGCTCACGCCCTCGAGGCGAACTTCGGTCATGACCTTCTCTCCTATCCCTTGACCGCGCCGGCCGTCAGGCCGGAGACGATACGGCGCTGGAACATCATCACGAGTGCCACCACCGGCAATGTGCTGAGGACGGATGCCGCCATAATCGGTCCCCAGGGAAGCTCGAACTGGCTTGACCCGGTCAGCATGGCGATCGCGACCGGCACCGTTCGGTTGGCGGGGGTGATGGTGAAAGTGAGCGCGTAGAGAAACTCGTTCCAGGCGCCCATGAAGGCGAGCAGACCGGTCGTCACCATCGCCGGCCAGAGCAATGGCAAAAAGACGCGCAGGATGATCGTCAACGGTGCGACGCCGTCGACGATCGCCGCCTCTTCGAGTTCCTGCGGAAGCTCGCGCATGAAGGTGGTGAGCACCCAGATGGTGAACGGCAGCGTGAACAGCATGTAGGACAGAACGAGGCCCCAGACCGAATTGTAGAGGCCGAGCGTCCGGAGCAGCTCGAACAGGCCTGCCAGGACCGCGACCTGCGGGAACATCGAAACACCCAGGATGCTGACGAGCAACAGGCGACGGCCGGCGAAACGGATGCGGCCGAGCGCGTAGGCGGCGGTCAGACCCAGGCCGAGCGACAGGGCGACGACCGCGACCGCGACCACGATCGAGTTTGCGATGTCGCGCACGAAGTCGCCGTCACCGAGAACGGTGCGATAGTTGAGCAGCCGGAAGTGGGGCGGCAGCAATCCGGGGTCGAAAAGTTCCGAACCGGCCTTCATCGAGGAGATGACGGCGTAGTAGAGCGGAAACAGCGAGAAGACCACGATCACGAGCACCAGAGCGGCAAAGCCGGTGCGGCGAAGCAGCCGCGGCGCGCGCATGAGGCCGAAGGCCCGCGTCATTGGAGCGGTCCGCCAAGGCGGACGCGGCCGAGGGTGATGGTCGCGAGTGCGCACAGACCGACAATCAGAACAAGGACCGTGCTGGCGGCCGATCCGTAGCCGACCTGGCCCACGCCGACGAGCTGGTTGCGGGCATAGACCGACATCGTCATCGTGCGATCGCTGTTCGAGGTCAGGACGTAGACCAGGTCGAACACACGTAACGCGTCGAGTCCGCGGAAGATGACCGCGACCATGAGCGCCTGTCGGATCAGCGGCAGAGTGACCCGGAAAAACACTCGGACGGGATTGATGCCGTCGATGCGGGCGGCCTCGTAGCAATCGCGCGGCAGGGATTGCAGGCCAGCCAGGACAAGGAGCGCGACGAACGGGGTGGTCTTCCAGACATCGACCATGACGACGCTGGCCAGCGCGAGATCGGGGTTTGCGGTCCAGGCGATCGGCATGGCGATCAGGTGAAGACGGAGCAGGATGTGATTGGTCAGACCGAACTGGTCGTTGAGCATCCAGCCCCACATCTTGGCCGAGACGACGGTCGGGATCGCCCACGGAACGAGGACGGCGGCACGCACCAGGGAGCGGCCCGGGAAGCGCGCGTCCAGCACGAGGGCGACGATCGTGCCGAGCACCGTCTCGATGGTGACCGAGACGACCGCGAAGCCGAGAGTGTTGGCGACCGCGCGCCACCAATCGGGATCTTCGAGCACGCCGTAGGGACCGACATAGTTGGCGAACCCGATCAGCTTCGCCTGCGAGAGGTCCTTCAGATCGGCGTCGGTAAAGCTGAAATACAAGGTGCGGGCGAGCGGCCACGCGGCGACCACCAGCATGGTCGCGAGCGACGGTGCCAGGAAAAACCATGCGGCACGAACACGTGACTGCGAGAGGGTGCGCTCGGCCTTCACCGCTACCACCCGGATCGCTCGACGCGGTGGAGCTGGCGATCGAGCGAGGAGAGCGCGTCCGCAGCCTTGGCCTCACCGGAGAGCACGCGGTAGACGGCATCGAAGACGCCGTGGCTCACGGCGTCGTATTTCGCACCTGTCACCGCGGACGGTCGCGGCACGGCGCTCTGGAAGATGGGCAGCAGCGTGGGCAGGGTCGGGTTGGCGCGAAGCACCTCGGGATCCTGGTAGAGGGCGGGCATCGGCGGCGTGTAGCCGCCCTCGATCGCCCAGCGCCGGACGGAGGCCTTGCTGGTCAGAAACACGGCGAGCTCGGCGGCGAGAACCTGATGGCGCGAATACTTGCTCACCGCGATCTGCCAGCCGCCAAGTGCGGCGGCATGACGGGCGCCGACGCCCGAGCCTTCCGGCAGGGGGACCACGCCGACCTTGCCGCGGATCGGGCTGTCCGGGCCTTCCGCGAGGCCGAGCGCGTAGGGCCAGTTGCGCATGAACACCGCGTTGCCGGACTGGAAGACGCCGCGCGACTCTTCTTCGGTGTAGTTCAGGACGCCTTCGGGCGCGATCGTGCGGATCCAGGCGGCCGCCGCGTCGAGGGCCCGGGCCGCGCCTGGATTGTCGACCTCGATCTTGCCTTGCGCATCGACGAACGTGCCCCCGCCCTGGCTTGCCACCCATTCAAGCGCGTTGCAGGTCAGTCCCTCATACGCCTTGCCCTGAAAGACGTAGCCCCACATCCCGGCATGGCCGGCGGCGCGCTCGGCATCCTGGATCCGCCGCGCCGTCGCGGTCATCTC
Source organism: uncultured Acetobacteraceae bacterium (assembly GCA_964247685.1). Taxonomy (GTDB): domain Bacteria; phylum Pseudomonadota; class Alphaproteobacteria; order Acetobacterales; family Acetobacteraceae; genus CAXTPV01. The sequence goes on along the minus strand of CAXTVZ010000005.1, from coordinate 16,562 downwards.
GTCCCAGGTCTGGGGGACCGGGAGATGATACTTGTCGAGCAGGTCCTTGCGATACAGGAGAAGCCCGGCGTCCACGAAGAGCGGCATGGCGACGAGGCGGCCATCCTGCGTGTCGTTGGCGATGGTGGAGGGGAAATCGTCGCGCTCGGCACCCTTGGCCGTGGGCCTGAGATCGATGAAGTTCGAGCCGAGTAGGCCCGGCCAGATCGCGTCGATTTCGTAGATGTCGATATCCGCGGACTGTGCGCCGAACAGCTGGCGATACAGGGCCAGCCGATCGCTGTCGGACGGCGGCATCGGAACCACCTTGACCGTATTGCCGGTCCGCTTTCCCCAGTCGGCGGTCAGCTCCTGACAGAGCGCCTGCTCCTTGCCGACCGAGCCGCAGGCGATCGACAGGGTTTCGCCGCGTGCCGCAGCGCACAACGTCGCCACGGCAAGTACCGTCGCCCATCCCATGCGCAGTCGCATCGCTGTTTCCCCCCGAGCTGGAAGCCTTGGCGGCTTGCTTGACCACAGGGCAACACGACGACGCGTTTGAGACAACAGGGAAGCGGTCGAGACGCCGATGGCGGGGTTCATGCGCCTGCTGTCGCAAGCCGGGGCCTGATCGGCTTCCGGTTCGCGTCTTGCCTCCATGCGGGAGAAGACGAGTGCGCCTTGCCGCCGATCAAGTCGCACTCGGGTAACAAGCCACCGCCGTCAAGCTCTTGGGAAGAAGGTTGACGAGCAGCGGCGTTTCCGACGTGAACGGGAGCGAGACGCTCACCTGGATCATGGTGGTGCCGCTCGGAGCTCCCTGGCAGGCCGAACTCGGATTGACGACGGTAACCTCTGACGTCGTGAGAGACGAGATGCCGTACGCCGCGGCGCGTTGGACGGCATAGGCTGCGGCGGCCGGGCACCGCGACGAGGCGATGGCGACGCAGCGCGACGTGTCGTCCGCCGTCGCCTGCAAGGCCTGCCACGTCCAGAGCATCACGCCGGCTTCGATAATCCCGAGCAGGAACAGGATCAGCACCGAACCGACCATCGCGAATTCCACGGCGGTGGTGGCGCGACAGTCACGAACGAACGTCCTCACGCGGGGCACAGCCTATTTGATCCGGCGGAGGGCGACGTTCGTGGTCGACTTGGGAAGGAAATCATCCTCCGGGAACAAGGGTTTGTAGCTGTAGGTCGTCATGACTTTCAGATACAAACCGGGTGTTGAGCTGTCCGTGCAGGTTGGTGCGGACGCTGCACAAGTCCACGACGCGGTGCCTCCGGAAAAGCTTACGCAGCACCGGTCGGCGCTCGGATTGCCGTTGTTGATGGTGACCGCGACGCTGGCTCCCGAGATGTAGCCGGTGTTGATCTCGTCTTGGATCATCGTCGTCACGTTGGTGCTGATCGTGCTTACCGCGACGCCGGCCTGCTCGGCGAGCTCCGCGTATGCGAGGCCGGCCGACGTCGCCTGGGTGATTTGAGCCTGTTCGTGGACAAGCAAAGCCAAGTCGACCGTCCCGCCGAGCAGGATGAGAAAGAACGGAGCGATGAGCGCCATTTCGACGGCGGCTATCCCTGATTGACATGAGACGAACGTGTCGAAGCGCCGCGCGGTCATGGCCCTCTCTTCCTTCCTGATCACTGCTGGAGTGCCACGTTGGTGGCGCCGCCGGACGTCGATGCGGTGGGATAATTCAAGGCGGAGCAGTTCGACTGCGGAAGCGTGAACTTAGCACTGCTGTTGAAGGTGATGCTCTGCCCGACCAGTTCGGTGCAGTCATTCTCGTTCCACGCGCCGCTGTCCTCGATGATCGCGGCGGTCGGAGAGTAGATGGCGCCATCGATCGCGAAAGGCACGTTCGCGTTCATGTTGATGCCGCCCATCGCGTAGATCGCCATCCCGTCCCAGGATCCGGTCGTTGGTGCACTGACCGAGATGCTTCCGCTCGGGGAGAACTGGTTTTCGGCGACGATTGTCGAGCCACCGGTACTGGTTGCGACCAGACTGCCACCGCTATTCACATTCAGGCCGGTGAAGAAGAAGGTGCCGGAGGCGAGCGTGAGGGTCTGCCCGCTGTTGACGTTGACGTTGGAGTAGCATCCCGGCTGTAGCGTCTGCGAATAGTTGGACACGTTCTGGCAATTGGTGAACCCCTGGGACGCCTGGCTCTGGTAGGATGAGAAGGGATCCGAGACGGCCGCCGCCCCGGTCTTCTGCGTGGCATTGATCGTGCCGTTATCGGTGATCCCACCGGGCGTCGCCACGATGTTGGCGGTAATCGCGCCACCACCATTGACGTTAATGGCACTCGACCCTGTAGAATCGGCCAACATGCTGCAGCCATTCAGATCGATGGCCGAGTTGACCTGGACGGTCGACAGCGACAGCACACACGCCGGAGCCCCGGTCCCGGTCAGGTTCGCGAGCGAATAGGTCCTGACGCTGAGTCCTGTGATCTTGCTGACCGCGTTGATGAGATGGGTCGGCATCACGGTGCTCAGCGTCACCTGAACAGCGGCGCCCGAGCCTTGCGGCGACTGCGCGAGGTAGCCGGTGCCGGCCGTCTGAACGACCGTCGTTGACCAGCCGTTGGCTTGGACGATATCCTGGATCGTTGCCATCATCGCAGCGCTGCTCGATGTTTCCGCGTAGGCCATCGCGCCAGCGTATGCGGCACTGTCGCCAACCTGTTGCAGAGTGGCCCGCTCAGCGTACAGGCTCCCCAAGTCGACCGCGAGCGCCGATGCCGCAATCAGCGCCGTCAGCGAGATGGCCGCGATCACAGTAACCCCACCACGTCGGTCGTCGAGCAACGACATAGACAACACACCTGATGCTGAGGGTTGCGCTCTCCCATCGACGCACTGCCGCAGCCGGCGCAGTGCAGCGCTCATTAAGCAGCCGAGATGTGAAAAACCGGTTTAGACCGGCCTTCTGAAACGGCGAGCCGTCTCGGCGTCGTCCAGATCATGGAAGACGGGCGGCGCCGTCGCTCTCCGGCATATGCACGGAAGCTTCGTGTTCTGTAACAGAGGGTAACCACTAACATGCCGGCTCGGATAGGGGCGGCGTTGTGCGAGATTTCCTCGACGGCGCGTTGCCGCCGGCTTCAGCCCGGCAACCCATTCCGCCACAGCCGATGATGGCCGGCTATGCGCACTCTCCGGCGCAGCGCCTGTGTCGGCCAAGTTGGGTGAAGGACGGACCAGCCCCGGAGCATTGTCGCGTCCTCGCTCGCCGCGATGGCTCTGAGCCGCCGGGTGGTCGCCACCGTGCCAAGCTTTCCGGCCGCCGCCTCGATCGCGGCATCTTCGGATCTGATCGCGACCCTTTAGCGAGCGGTGGCGCAGCGGGCTGGCGAACTCAACGTTGAGCTCCGGCCGCGGCCGCTGGAGCTTCTACGCAGCATCGGCTATCTCCAGTGGCATCCTCGATTTCAGAACGTCCCGGCCATGTCTGGTGGCGCGGAGCACTTCCTACGGCCTCGGCGGATTTCGGCAGGGACGACGTATGAGTGGGTCAGAGTTCACGACTGCAAAGCACGTTGCGTTCAACAGGTCTACACGCGGCTGCGAGGTAGATCCCTGAATGTCGCTAGCTCGGACAGCTGCCTTGGGGCACGTCCAATCCGCGTAATCCCTTTGGACCTTCGACACCATGTCACAATGACGTTTATCAAACGCGAGATAGGATCGATGATTGTTAAGGTCGAGGACGCTGACGCTTTCACTCGCCAAGATCACCACCGATCATCCTGCCGGCCGCGTCTGCCGATGTGCGTTTGCGCGAGCGTAATGCTACATCGAGCCCAATTCCTTCATGAGGAAAGATGGAATGCCTCGTAGCACGAACCCGGTCGTTCTTTCATCAGGAGATCGCTCGACACGAGCCAGATCTCCCCATATGCCAAGCAAGAGTTTCAAAGGCGCAGAAGCTCGAATGGCTCGTCCCGCTGGCCGCTTCTTGGCGCCACTGTCGCTGTCCTTCTTGCTCGGCGGCTGCCTGACGATCGGACCTGACAGACTATCTCGCGACGAGATCGACTTTTCCCGGTCCCTGGCGATCTCACAGAACCAGCAGACACTGCTCAACATCGTTCGGCTGCGCTACGCTGAAGCGCCAACGTTCATCGACTTGACCCAGGTCATTTCAGGATATCAGTCACAGCAGAACGTCACCGGTTCGTTCGATCTGTTTCCACGCGACAGTCTCAGCACGTATCTCGGCGGCGGCGGGTCGATGCAGTTGCAGGAAAGTCCGACCTTCACCTACGAGCCGGTGACCGGCGAACAGTTCGCGGAAACGTTCCTGCGCCCGTTATCGCCTGCCACCGTACTGACGTTGGCACTTGGCGGCATACCGATCGATGTCGTGCTCAGCATGGTCGCGCAGTCAATCAATGATGCCGACAATGCTGAGGTGCTGTCCGGAAGCGACAGTGCGGCGTCACCGCAGTTCCGAAGCCTGATAGACGATCTCCGCCGCCTCCAGGAAGCCGGCCTGCTCGACGTCGAGGCAGGCGACTCGCCTGCGGCCGGCAACGAGAAGGGAGACAGACGGATCAAGGGAAGTGCGGCGAGCGCACATGATGCGACATGGGTTGTCGTGCGCGACAGCACCAATACGGCGGTTGAGAGAACCGTTCTCGACACCCGCCGGCTCCTTGGCTTGGCCGCCGACGTGACCGCATTCGACATCGTCTACGGGCGGCGGCCGTCGCGTCCCCGCGAGGTTGCACTGCTCACCCGGTCGCTGCTGGCGACGCTCGGTGCGGCCGCCTTCGCGATCGACGTGCCACCCACGGACATCGCAAGCGGAAGGACGCGGCCAACTGTCGCGACCGCCAGCCCGATCCTGATCCATTCGGGGTGGACCGCGCCGAGCGAGGCGTTCGTCGCGGCCGAGTACGATCGGCACTGGTACTGGATCCGCTCGGACGATTTCCAGAGCAAACTTGCTTTCGCCGTGCTGCAGAACTTCCTAGCGCTGGCGGCGACGCGCCACTCTCCCGGTGCCGTCGTCACGATCCCTGCCGGGTAATCCTGCCGCAGCGTGTCGCCACCTAGCTCCTGGACGCCGCCATCCGCAGACGTTGGAGGAAGGCACGAAGCCGATGGCTGAACACATCCGGCGAATCCGTGCTCGCGTCAGCGTCGGCCGCGTGCTGGCGCGCCATCAACCGCATGGCCCGGTCGACCGTCTGTTCGAGATCGGCCTCAAGGCCGGGCTCTTCGGCGACGCACGCCGCGAGGGCCGCTTCGCCGAGGCGGAAGACCCGCGCTGCGGTCACCGCGCGTGCGGTCGCGCGCTGCGGCTGACCGGTGATCAGAGCCACGGCTGCGATCGTCTCCCCGGGGCTCAGCCGGTAGCACGTCGAGGGCGCGTCAAGCGGACCGGTGATCATCTCGAGCGTGCCCGCCGCTATCATGAACAATGCTTCCGGCTTGTCTCCCTCGTTGAAGATAGACTCTCCCACTGCGAGATCGACCGCGTCGAAGCGACGCGCAAGCGTTGCCCGGTGGGTCTCCTCCATCGCTCCGAACAGCGCGGAACGCCTCAGAAGATGTTCGATGCCGGCCGGATCCCGAGCAAGGCCGTCGGCCGGCTCCGGCCAGGCGGCTCCCTGCACCGCCGGGCGCATGCCCGCGAACCGGAGGTGGCGATGCACGCGCAGGAGCAATGCCGACCGGACGCTGATCGCCGCGTTGCTGTTCGGCACGGTGAAACGCAGCGTGAATGTCGTGCGATCGCCGCCGAGTGCCGTGCAGGTGACCGCCGGCTCGAAGCCAGGTGCGAGGCCGGCGGTCGCGCGCAGCGCCGCGTCCAGCACCTCCAGCGCATCTTCAGGCGTCACCGTCGGATCGAGGCCCACCTCCATCGTCTCGAGAGTGGGGAGGCCCGGCGCACTCTGGTTGAGCAGGCGACCGCGTGCGACGATGCTGTTAGGAACCACGGCCACATCGCGGCCCACCAGGAGATGTGTCGACCGCCAGTTGATCTCGGTCACCGTGCCGGTGACACCGTCCACGGTCAGTGTGTCGCCCGGGCCGTAGGGTCGCTCGATCCCCACCGCGATCCCGGCGAACAGATCGCCCAGCGTGCTCTGCAGCGCGAGACCGAGCACGATCGCGAGGACGCCGGACGTGGCGAGCAGCCCCCGCACGGGAAGCGCGAACACGAAGGCGATGATCGACAGGATGGCGGCGACACCGATCGCGCCGGACATCAGGTCGGACAGGACGCGCGCCTCGCGCGACGGGCTGCCCGCCGCGACGATACCGCGCGCAAGCAACACCGCCAGGCGGGCGCCGAGCAGCCACCAGCCGATCGCCAGCAGCTGCTCGAAGAGGCGGGGCACTCCGAACGGACGTTGGAAGTCGGGCGCGAGCGGTGAGCCGACGATGCGACCGAGCAGGAATGAGAGAGCCGCAAAGCCGGCGCCGAATACGCCCAGACGGACGAAAAACGATGCGCGATGCGTCAGGGTTTTCCGCTCCGGATGGCTGAGAACGCTTCGCCGGACGGTGCTATCATGGCGGCATGATTATATCAGACCGTCACCTCGTCGCCACCGGGATCGCTGTGGAACGTCCAATGTCCGCTGCTCCGGAACGAAGCGCTCGTGGCAAACGTGTCCTCCATGAACTGGAGGTAGTGGCACAGACCATCTCGCACGCGGGCGAGGACGGTGAAGGGCGTGGTCACCGACTTGCCGAGCACCACGGATCGGTAGGTGAAGCGGCCGAACACCGCGGCCGCCTCGCCGTTCTCGATCGACGTCTCGACCTCGAAGCGCTCCACGCTCCAGAAGCGACCGACATCGACGAAGGTCCGCACGATGCTGTCCGGCCCGTGCGATGTGCCGCACCAAGGCATGATGCGCTTGAGATCGGGGTTGTCGTGGTTGAGGGATACGTACACCACGTCGGGCGTCGTCAGGCTGGAGACATGGGCGATGTCGCGCGGGTTCGAGAGGATGGCGCGCAGCACGGCGCCGGGCGTTGGGGTCATGCCGGGCGTCTGGGTCATCATGTGTTCTCCGAGGGCGTGAACAGGAGCGGCAGCTCGACATGCGAGCTCCGCGGGGTAGGACGATCCATCCGTCGAGAGGCGCCGGTCATGCTGCGGTCGCCGGCTCTGTCACGACCTCGTCGATGATCAGCGTACGAACGGTGCCCCCGACCTCGATCGGCGGTATTCCGGCGCGCGTTCGCAGGCCGCCGGTGATCTCGACGCGGTCGACGCGGCCGCCAGGCTTGATGCTGAGAGCCGTCGCCGGCAGCGGCGTGAGGACGCCCTTGACGAGTGACTGACCAACGCCGCCGCGTGTCTCGATCCCGCGCGAAACGAGCAGGTGGCCGATCGGTTGGCTGATCTGGATGCCGACGGCGCCGTCGGCATGGGTCACGACACGGTCGAACTCGGCCGCGCGAACCACGCCGTCATAGACGTTGAAGCCACGAGCACCTTCGCCGAATGTCTCGATCGGCGCGCGCACGTCGAGCCGCCCGATCGTTCCGAAATTCACGAAGCCGACGCCGCTCGGGCCGTATGAGGTGACCTTCCCATCGACCCGCCAGATGTCGACGACGCCCCAGTTGTCCAGCACCATGTCGTTCTGGCCGTAGGTGGACACCGCGCCGCGCACGGTCACCTCATCGGCGATGCCGCCGGCCAGCACGAAGACGCCGCCTGCGATCCGGTCATGGCTGCCGGGTGCGATCCTGCCGTCGACGTGGATCGTGTCGGTCTCGAGCCGCGACAGGACCACACGTCCTCCGGACGCACCGATGCCGCCCACGAAAACGCCGCTGCCGCGCGCCGGGCGGCCCGCCCGCCCCACTGCGAGCCCGGTCAGCTCGGCGGTGACCACCGCTGCAGGATCGGAATGACGATTCCAGAGCGCGAAGACGCCGGGCACCACCTCCACGCCATAGCCGGACGGCCGTTCGGTCCAGCCTGTCGCGTCCGCGAACACGATGTCGACGTCATGCGCCTCGACATGTCCGGCACGGACGCGGCGGTCGGCCAGCAGACGCACGCAGCCCGTGAGCCGAAGACGCACCAGCTCGACGCGGCCGAGCGTCTCAGCTGCGTCCGGATTGTTGCTGATCGCGCAACGCGCGGGGTCGGTCTCCACCGTGAGACCGACGACGCGGTTGTCGGCGCTGAGCCGTATTCCATCCTCCCCGGCACGGAACCGCAAGGCAGCGTCGGGCGTGGTGCCGATCAGGCCCTGGCCGGGACGCAGAGCGACCGACGCGAGGCCGGTCAGATCGCCACGAATGGTGATCTCGGCGACGTCAGCTTCGATCGCTGCCGCGAGCGCCTCGGCGTTATCGACCGCAAGCCTGGAGATCTCCGGAATGGTCAAGACTCCTCTACTGCTGATGGCGCATCGGGCCCACCGACGACGGAGTCGGATGGAGGCCAGGCGGTGGCCGACGACGCCGGATGACGACCACCATGGGCCGCGATGATCGAAGGCGCGCTCTGTTCCAGGCGAAACATCGTGCCCGTTGCCGCACGTGACCTTGCGCGTCGGCCGACAGGTCTTCGCAACGGCATAGGCCGGCGCGCAAGCAGTCGGTAGTGACCATGTGCGGGAAGGATCATCCCGCATCTGGAAAAGACGCATCCAAACGACCGGTTCCGGACGTCGGCGTGTAGCCGGACGGGCGTTCACCGGTCACCCTGTTTCCGCTGCGCGGCGACGCGCCGGCGCAGCGGCCAAGCCGGCGAGCAAGACCGCCGTTGCGATGACAGGCGGCCATCGTGTAGGTCGCGGTCATGCTGCAGGCGGGCAGGTTCTTCACCAAGGCGGGCATGGGCGGCATGTCGGACGGCGGTCGGTATGCGCTTCTGATCGCGTCGACGTTCGTCATGTTCGTGCTCACGCTCGGTGCGCGACGTGCGGGTCTGCCGTCAGCCGCCGCCTCGACCGCAGGCGGCACCGCGTTGGCTCTGCTGCCGGGGCTCGTACCCGATCCCGACCTCGTGCTGCCCGTGTTTCTGCCCCATTGCTGATGGACAGCGCGTCTTTCACAGTCTGGCGCGACTTCGCGGAGGATCTTGCAGGAGTCGCGGCGCTCGCCGTGGGCGCAGTCGTCTCCATGACGGTCGCGGTCGGTCCGGTGGCCAGGGCGCCGGCAATCTTCAATTTGCCATCCGTCTGTTTCATGCTTGGTGCCATCGTGTCGCCACCGGACGCGGCGGCGGCCGAGGCGATGCGCGAGCGCATCAGCCTGCCCGGGCGCGGCAGTGCGCTGTTGAGCGGCGAGAGCCTGCTGAACGACGCAACCCGACGAGTTCCGCTGCGGTTCGCGGTCTCTCCCCCAGCAACAGGATCGTCCAACCGGGTCGGCGCCGCGTCGTCGTTTGTCGTCGTGGCCAAGGCGGTGCGTCGATCGGCGACGTTGTCGGCCGGCTCGGTGTCTTGGTCTTCCGTCGGCGCCGGAGCAGCGAGCTCACGATCACCGCGTCCTTGCTGCGGACCGTCGCTGTCTGTGTCGGCGCCGACCGGCCCGAGAACGAGCTCGACCTCCGGCAGCTCGTCGCCGAAAGCCACCTCGGCTGAGCCGGTCGCCCGTTCGCCCACCCTTCCCGGCCGCGCGGCCCGGCCCGGGGCGGCCTTGCCTGAAGCGTCAAGGCCCGCGGTTGTGTGGTTATGACCGCACCAGCCCGGCTGCCATGATCGACCTCAAATCACTGCTCGTGTTCGCACATGTCGCCGACTCCCTGAGCTTCTCGGAAGCCGCACGGCGACTGGCGATGCCGATCTCGACCGTGAGCCGCCGCATCGCCGAGCTCGAGAAGCAGCTCGGCGCCAGCGTCCTGCAGCGTTCGACGCGCAACCTGCGGCTGACGCCCGTCGGGCGCGAGGTGCTGGACCTGGCCCGTCGCACCGTCGGGATCGCGGATGCCGTCGAGGACATCGTCGCCAGCCACCAGGCCGAGGCAACCGGCACGGTCCGGCTCGCGGCGCCACCGAGCATCTCGGACTCGATCCTGACGCCGCTCATCCTGGCCTTCCAGGCCGCCCACCGGAAGGTGCGGGTGGAGGTGTTCATCACCGAGCAGGTCGTCGACTATATCGCCGATCGGATCGACCTCGAGATCCATGTCGGCCCCATCCAGAACGACATGCTCATCGTCAGGCGATTGCTCACGTTCCGCCACCAGCTCGTGGCGAGTCCCGCCTATCTCGGCCGGATCGAGCCACCAACGCACCCCGGCGATCTCCTCGCGCACCCGGTGCTCGCCTTCTCGCATTCCCAGCCGGACTATGTCTGGCACTTCGAGCACGTGGACGGCCGCGACACCGAACACCTGGCCTTCGCGCCGACCATCGCGATGAACGACTATGTCGGGCTCGTCGCGGGATTGCTCGCGGGCGCCGGCATCGGCGACCTTCCGCCCATCGTACGACCCGACCTCGTCCGCGACGGCCATCTGGTCGAGGTGATGAGCGAGTGGCGCTTCCCGGCCTACGATCTCGTCCTGATCCATCCGTCAAGCCGCCATCAGTCGAAGGCGGTGCGGATGTTCAAAGAGTTCGCCGCCCAGACGATCCTCGACATGTTTCCGCAGTTCACGCGATAGCTGGCTTCGGCGTGGCGGGGCCGGCATTGTGCCCCGCGCCGCTCGGCGCTTCAGGCGAGATGACCGCCGTCGACGTCGATCGTCGCACCCGTGACGTAGCTCGCATCGGGGCCCGCGAGGAACGCGACCACGGCTGCGATCTCGTCGGGCTGACCGTAGCGGCCGAGTGCCGTCATCGCGACCAGTCCCGCCGCATGATCCGCCGTTTCGGGGTTCAGCTCGGTGTTGATGGCGCCGGGCTGCACGAGGTTGACGGTGATGCCGCGGGGGGCCGAGGTCGCGCGCCCAGCCGCGCGTGTAGCCGCCGAGCGCCGCCTTGGTGGCCGAGTAGCCGCCGATCCCCTGCCAGGGTGACCGCGCGCCGAACACCGAGCCGATCGAGATGATGCGGCCGCCATCGGCGAGCAACGGTGCTGCCCGCCGGACCGCCGCCGCGACGCTGGTCACGTTGATCGCGAATTGCCGCTCCAGCGCCGCCTGGTCGGCAGCGGGATCATCGATCCGGCCCTGCACGGTGACCCCGGCATTGTTGACCAGGATGTCGGAGCGCCCGAACTTCGCGTGAGCGGTCTCGATCAGCTCGGCTGCGGCAGCGGGATCGGCCTGGTCGGCCCGGATTGCGACGGCGCGGCCGCCGGCCTGCTCGATCGTTGCCACCATCTCGGCCGCGCGATCGGGCGAGGCGGAATAGCTCAGCGCAACCGCCGCTCCGTGGGCCGCGAGCCGCCGCGCGATCGCCGCGCCGATGCCGCGCGATCCACCGGTCACAAGGGCCACCTTGCCCGGAAGGAATGGCGACATTGCAGCAACTCCTGGTAGCAGCTGTGCGAACGGCGGGATTGCAGCTCATTCTTAAGTTCTCGGTCGTGATCGGGCGCAGACTCCCGCGCGCCCGAACACGCCTGCGGCATGGCGGCCCCGAGGTCAGCCGCCCATCAGCGGAAGGCTCACGAATGCCGCCATTTGCCGTCGCTTCAGCCGCACGGATGCGAGCACGGCGCGTTCATCGCGCCGCTTCCACAGCAACGATGCTGATCGCAACGGCGCGCATTATAAACAGGAAGGCGCCGACATCGCCGCTCGCGGCCGTCAAGGATAGAAACCCGGCGGCGGACCTTCCCGCCTCATGTAGCCGTTGTGGTTGAACTCCATGCGCATCTTGTCGATCATCGTCGCCACGTTGTTCTTGGTCATCACGTCGGCGCCGTTCAGCCTCTGGGTCCAGCTGCGTCCATCCGACGTCACGCGCTCGAGCACGCGCCGGGTCGCGAGGTTGGTGACCGCGTTGAAGAAGTTCTCCTCGGCAGCCCGGTAGGCGCCGCGATACGGACCGGTGCCGAGCTGACGCAGAAAATATTGCAACGGGACCTCCTGCATGGCCTCGCGGGAGAAGGTGAGCAGGTCGTGGGCGTATTCACGCCCCGCTAGCACGTCCTCGCGCGTTCCGTAGCGCGAGACGTGCCCGCAGATGATCGCATCGAAGTCGTAGGCGAGGATCTGATCATGCGCCTGCATCCAGCCACTCAGATTGTCCGAGGAATCGCAGCCCTTGAATGCAACCCAGCCGGGCGCCACGATGTCGATTGCCGCGAGCACCTTCTGCTTCGGCGCGAACACAAATATGTTGCCCTCGCAATGGTTCTGGCCCTTGTAGGACATCTCGATCCGGACGCCGTTCACGTCGAGGCTAGCATCCGTCGTGAACGTCTCCGTCGGGAACAGGCGATCCTCGTCAGGAAAACGCTCAAGCAGCTCGCGGGTCTTCGCATGCCCGTAGCGCTTGACCTGTTCTCCGTAGACGCGGGCCGCGCCGACGTGATCCGCATGCCAATGGCTGTAGATCATGTGCGTGACCGGCTCGTCGGTGACACTGCCGATCGCGTCCAGCAGGCGCTCGCCGATGCCGCAGGGCGCGTCCACAGCCACGACCCCGTTGCCCGTGCAGACGAACATGCAGTCATACCAGCCAGAGGTCAGCCAATAGGCGCCGTCGCGGATCTCCTCGACGTGCCAACCCCTCTCGATCGTATCGGGAAGGAACAACGCGCCGTAAGATTCCTCCGGCGGTGTTGCGTAATCGTCGTTCTTCTGGATTGGCAATCCCGCGGCGCCGAGGCTGTCGACGTACCAGGACGGCAGGCATCCGCACCCGTCATGGTGCTCGTGAGGCGACGCATCGGGAGCAGCATCGTCAGCCATGAGGTCGCTTTCACTTTCCGTGGTCAAAAGGATCCACTGTAGACCGGAGCGTCCGAAACCCGGTCGCCAGGACGACCAACGCCGCCACCACGGCGGACGCGAAGCTGTAGATCAGTCGCGCGTTCAGCGTCTCGGAGCGATGGCGAAGCTTGGCTGAACGACGTCCGACCGTCACCGCCCAAATGTGGAAAAGATTGTTCCAGTCCGATCTTCTGGCGGAGTCAGGTGACGGCAGCTACAGGAGCGTCGGTCGTTCGTAACAGACGGAGGAATGTGCATGAGCGGTTCGGAAGAAAAGGCCGGCAGCACACGTCGCTCTATGCTCGGCCTCCTCAGCGCCGCCACGACCGGCGCCGCGCTGGTCGAAGCGGGCCGGGCCGTGGCGAAAGACGCCGGCGCGTCCAGGCCTCTGCGCGCGGGCGTGTCAGGGCCGCTGCGTTCCGCGGGCGTCATGACGTTCGCGCCCGACGGCACGCTGTTCGTCGGCGACATCGCCGGCGCAGCGGTCCACGCATTTGCGTTTCGACCGTCGGATTTCACCTCTCAGACCGACGTGGTCCTCGGCAACTTCAGTAATTTCGAGGGGCGTGACCTGATCCAGGGTCTCGACCAGAAGCTTGCCGGCCTGTTGGGTACGACGCAAGACAAGGTCGTCATCAACGACATGGTCGTGCACGAGCCGTCGCAGCAGATCTTCCTGTCGGTTGAACGCGGTCGCAGCGTCGGCGCGAGGCCGGCCATCATCAAGATCGACCAGGGCAACGTAGCGATCGTCGACCTCAGCCAGGTGTCGCACACGAGCGTCTCGATCCCGGATCTGCCTGATCCGAAGGCGATGCTGGAATTCGAGCCGCAGCGCACCTTCGCCATCACGGACGTCAAGTATTTCAACGGGGAGGTGTTCGTCACCGGCGTCTCAAACCAGCGCTTTGCCTCGACCCTCCATCGCATCGCCTACCCGTTCACCTCCGCCATCAAGACAAGCACGGTCGAGATCTGGCACCCCGTCCATGGCGAGTGGGAGACCCGCGCGCCGATCATCCGTCAGGTGATCAAGGAGCTGCAGGGCGAGCCTTACCTGTTTGCCGTCTACGGGTGCACGCCACTTGTGCGCTTTCCGCTCAGATCCCTGACCGACGGGGCGCATGTGCGCGGGGACGTGATCGGACAGCTCGGCTACGGTTCAAACCCTCTGGACATGGTGACCTTCCACGATCCGTTCGATGCCAAGGAGTATCTGCTCGTCACCATCGACGTGCGGAGTGCCGCGCGCATCGCCGTCGTGGATCTTGCGACGGCGCCTCCCGAGCCCACGGATGTAGCGATCGATTTCGGACCGAGCGGCCTGGGCCGCACGCAGGGTCTGTTGCCGGTCATTGCAGACCACTTCGCCATTCTGAACGGGAAGTGGGCGGTCGAGATCCATCGTCACCAGAAGACCGGTTATCGTCTCGACGTCAGCACGCTGGCTCTACCTTACGTCTTCGAGCGCAGGGACGGCATGGCCGAGATGAACTGGCCAAACGGCCCGGACCCGTTCGGCTACCGCAAACATCGCGGCGAGATCTCCCGAGGCGCTTGACGGGTACTGGCGGGCGTGTCGAAGCGAACGCTGCCTGGAGCAGGTTCGGTGGCAGCTGTCCCATCCGGGCACCTCAAATACGAGCGGAACGAAGCCGGTCAGGAGGGGGTGGTCGTCCGTCAGCTCAACGGCGAGATGATGGCGCGCGTGCTTGCCTTCCGCGATGCGGGCGGCTCAATGGATGATCTTCTCGGAGTTGCCGTCCGACCGTCGGATTGTCTGCGGCATGTTGCGGTTCCGCATGTGGCGGGACATCACGAACTGCTCGAGGATGGTATCGGCTTCTGGCCCGTCTTTCCTTTCGACCGGGAGCTCTGCTACTGCGCGACATTCGACGTTGCGCCACTCCTCGGATTTGCTGCACCAGTTTGTCACACGCTGGAGTTCTCCCTTCCGCACGACGATCATTCCGAGCCGGCGGAGGTGAGCGCGATCTATCCTTCGGCTGATTGCGTACCCGAGAATATCCTACGCTTCTACGTGACGTTCGCGAACGCGATGGAACGCGGCCATGCCGAAAGGGAGATCCTGATCCTCGGCCCGGACGGGACGCCGGTGCCGGACGTTCTCTACCGCCCACCTGTCGAACTCTGGGACAGAGACGTACGGGCGCTGACGATCCTGCTTGATCCCGGCCGGCTGAAGCGAGGGGTCGGGCCCAATCGCATGCTTGGGCGTCCGCTTTCTGCCGGCCGGTCCTACGCGCTGACCGTGGGCGCCGGCCTGACGAACGTCTTCGGATGCAGGCTCGGCAGTGCCCTCATCAAACGCTTTCATGTCGGAGCGGCAGTGCGCACACCTGTTTCGCTGACCGACTGGACCACGACGGCACCGGGAGCCGGGAGCCGGGATCCCCTGATCATCGATTTCGCGAGGATCCTGGATCGGGCCGCCCTCTTCGATTCCATTATCGTCTCCCGGCGTGGCGGAGATCGCGTTCCAGGTCGTGTGGCGACCGATCATGGGGAGACACGATGGCTTTTCACACCTGAGCGGCCGTGGGTGGCGGGCGCATACGACATTCACGTGGATCCATTGCTGGAGGATGTGTGCGGCAACAACCTCATCGCACCATTCGATCGCCCGATCAGCGCGGGACGAGAGCAGACTTGCGGGGGGGACTTCACCACGATGACGTTCAATGTCGAGAGCTGAGGTCCGCACGGCAGGCGATCCAGGCGGCACAGCGATCTGTCGTGGATATCCTGTTGATCTCAAGATGCCGCAAGGTGCTTCGCTCCCACAGCGCTTCCATCAGGGGTGGGCAGTTCGAATGTGGCAGAGCAGGAGTGCCAGGTGTACGACGCGAAATTTCTCCCCTTGAGGACCGGTTTAAGCTCAGCGGGCAGATGAACCTTCACAAGCACCCACTTGACGCAGGCCGAAGGCGTGATCAGAGGCTAGCTTATGTCGACCTTTACTGGCCGGAAAGTAAGATGACGGTGAAGGATCTGCGTGACGTCACCTTTGAGGGTCCGGCCGAGCTGAAGCGCATGTATGACTACGCGCATAGCGTCTTCCCGATCGACAAATGGCGCCATGATCTCGGCCCCTTCAAGATCGATCGCATGGGCCGCAAGGCAAACCGCACATTGGCGTTGGAGCGTGAAACGGCGGCGGGAAGTCCGGGGAACGGTGTCCACTGGAACATATGACGACGTGTGGAAGACCCGCGGAGGTTTTTGGAATTAGCGTGGAGCGTCTGTCGATCACGGGTCGGAACTGGCCGGCGCAGACGTTCCAGCCGTATGTCGATCAGCAGGACCATCTCTTCCGGGAGTCCTTAGCACGCACCCATCATTGTCGCGCGGCGACCATCTTCTCGAGTGCACCAGACAATCAGGCTGTATGCTGATGAGACACACTGGACCTGAGCGGCTGGACACTCGGCTAGCCCGTGGCTTACAGATCTGACTGGCAACTCACGGTAGGGGTTCGATCCGAGGCCGGTAGAAGAAGTGGAGGAAACGTCTGTTTCCCTGAGAGGGAGACCCTCCCTCCAGACTCAATGAAGACGCAAACGGGAGCACCATGAACCATGAGAGCTGCTTGGTACGAGAGGCAGGGTCCAGCTGGTGAGGTACTGACGGTCGGCGAAATGCCCGATCCCTGGCCCGGCCCCGGGGAAGTCCGTATCCGCATCTCGGCCTCGGGGATCAATCCTGGCGACACAAAGAAGCGGGGGGATGT
>CAXTVZ010000004.1:0-42090 GCA_964247685.1 uncultured Acetobacteraceae bacterium | reverse complement strand
TCTCCTGGTGACGGATTCTAGCTCAGACCGAGGGCATTTCAGGGGGCAGGGTCAATGACGAGATGGAGAAGCGCCTCGCGGACGCGTTCAAGCCCTCGCGCCGGAAGGCTTACCGCGCAGTGATGGCGCTCCCCGAGGTGGGCAAGATCGCTGGCAAGCTCACGCGTGAACGCAAGCTCATCGTCGTCAGCCCGGACAGCGACGTGCCCCCGAAGGTCGCGCACGACCTGTTCATGACGCGGCCGAACAAGAACAACTTCGTCATCGTCAACGGTCCGCCACCGGGTTCGTCGACGTCGAGAAGCACGTCCGCCGGATCTACGCGTGCGCAAAGGTCCTCGCTAGTCTCCTGGAAGATCACCCTGACCACGCCGACGTCGCGCAGAAGAAAACCACCGCCGAGTTCGACCTGACCAGCACGATCGCGGCCGCCTTCGACCGGATCTGGTATCCCGCCTGGGACGCGAGCACGAAGCAGGTGAGGCTCGCGCCCTAGTCGCATCGACTAGGGAAAACGACAGTCGGGATCGCACGTCAGCTATTGCGGCAGCCTTCGCCCGGTCGTCCCCCTGCATCGAGGATATTCCAGCCGGCGCCCGTACCCCGTCAAACCGTAGAGCCGCTCAAAAGAAACGCTCTGTGATCGTCAGCACGTCGCCCGGTTCGAGAAAGCTGTCCGGCTTCACACGTCCGCGTTCCGCGACCCCATGCGAAGTCCGCACCACTATCCCGCCCGAAGTCACTCCGCGATAGGTGAACCCACCCGCCAGCGCCACCGCGCTCAGCATCGTCAGTCCAGGCTGGTACGGATAAGCCCCCGGCTTCTCCACCTCGCCCAGAACGTAGATCGGCCGGTACATCAGGATGTCGACCGAGACGCTGGGATCGACCACCATGTGCCGGCTCTGCAGATCCTCCGCGATTTCTGCCCCAAGTTGTTCCGAGGTCCGGGTCGACGCTGGGACGTCCCCGATCAGCGGCACTGATATGGTACCCTGTGGGCTCACGAAGTAGGTTGTGCTGAGCTGGGGCTGTCCGAATACCGTCAGCCGGATTTCGTCCCCCGTGCCGAGCGTGTACGGTCCCGCCGTGGGCTGGTCCAGCAGCGGCAGATCGCTTCCCGTGCAGCCCGCAACCCAAGGCAGGCCAAGCAGAAAGGGCAGGCGGAGCAGGACGGTTCGGGCAGATGCGAAATGCATTCGACGAAAAAGCCTTGTCAAGATAGCCGTGACCCGTTCATTGCGGGACCTCGACAATCCCGTCAATCTCGTTGTCCCGCCGGAGCAAGGAACGAGCGATGGAATTGGCCGACAGGGCGCATTCTGGTGGCTGCGATCCTGGTTCGGGCCTCCTCCCCCGGCGCCGGCGCTGACGCATCAACTCGAAGAGCGCTTCTCACCGACGTGAATTTTGGGCGGGGGACGAGTTCAACCCTGTCGAGCGGGGCGCGCGCCTGAACTTTGACTACGTCTGTCCGGGCGCGGCTGAGACCCGCTGGGCAGCCTCGCACCGCTTGACCGCGTTCGCCTCGTTGTCGAATGGTCCGGTCTTCAGCCCGCCCTCGGCGTCCTACAATCAGCCCCGCCGAATGGGGCCGCGTGCTCGTCATGGTCCATCTGAGCCCGCGCCCGCAACATCCGCATCGTCGTCGACCTCCATGACTATTGCGCTGGCGTGGACTCGTCATTGGCAGTTCCGCGCCCCCGATTCGGTCTTCGCCGGCAGCCAGTCTGATATCATCCGTGGCCCGATAAACTGATCTCACTTCCAATCCGCGCCACGATGGGAGAAGAGCGTCCAGGCCGCCCTCGACGCGACCCGCATGGCTGGCGCCCGCAATCTCGTCCTGGTCCCCGGCACGAACTCGGACGGCGCCCGGCCCTGGGCTTCCGGCCGCCCTGCCGTGACGCCGCCGCTATGGACCGCCTCTCCGATCAGGCAGCCGGGCCTGCCGCTTTCGAGTTCCACCGGTATCTCGAACATGACTTCCAAGGAGCAGAATCCAACTGTCTCGCTCCCGCCGATCCCGTTCGCACGCTTGAACCCGCAACCATCGTGCTCAAGCCGGTCACCGCAAGAGCTGCATCGGCGCGTGCGCCACGACTGGCCGCCCGGCCTGCTTCGCCAGGCTCGAAGCCGTCCTGATCCATATCGGCGCCCACCGCGCTCATGGATGGGCTGGACCTATGGGATGTCGGTGCTGGCGGGGGAACTTCATGTTGTCAGTCGCTTCACCGCGCCGGGAGCTCCAGGTCTAGGCCCTTTCTCGCCGTCTCTCCTGACGGCTGTTGCCCTCCGCCCCTTGTTCGACGATCTTCGACTGTGAAGCTCAACCACGCTAGGCTTGGCAGCAGCGGCTTTCCTCTGCTTTTCGGTCTCTTCTCACGTGGCGAGGGGTCATAAAATGATCACGATGTTTGCCGCACGATGCTTCTCCCCTTCGTTATCAGATCGGCAAAGACGCGCCCTGGAGACCTTCTACTATCCTTCGGCCAAGATCGAGATCAACGCCAACACCCTCCCCGTCGATCCGCCTGACCGCTGGTCAGCGCTGCAGAGTAACACCTAACGTCACCACGTCCTCGTTATAGGAGCGAACAGCGTTGGAAGGCGTGACGAAAGCCGAAACCTCCCCACCAAAGTCGTTGATGCTGTGAGTGTAGTCTAGCCTCAGCGCGATGTGTCGATTAACATCCCACTCCACCTCCGCCCCGAGCGTGGTCAGCAGCTGGTCCGTCGTCGTATTTCGCTCCGCTGGTAGCGCCGCAACCCCGTTGCCGCCGCCGCCATAGTTGCTCGACCCCACGCTCGCAAACGCCCGCAGCTCCACGTTCCGTCGCAGCGCGTGCTCCACCTCAGTCCGCCCGAATGTCGTCACCTCGGTGCTTGCGAACGGAAAGGTGGGATCCTGATACTCTCGCGAAAACCACAGCAGCACATCCGTCAGTCGCGTCGGTTTCCAGATCAGGTCCAGTTCCGCCGTCGGAATCGTTCCGCTCTCCGAGGGCAGGAACCGAAAGCTTCGATTCTCCACCCCGATCAGCGCTCTCACCTCGAACACCGCGTGCGCCTGCAGATTCACGCCCACCCAACCGCTGATGTCGCTATAATTGTTTCCTATCCCGGTTCCGTTCGGCACGTAATTCGCCGTCGATCCCCGCACCATCGCGACAATGCTTCGTCCCTTTGAGAGCTGATACAGCCCGGTGAGCGATCCGGTCCAGATGTCGTGGTCGTCGTTGGCGTATTGCAGCGGTATCGGTGTCGTCAGGTTGGAGAAGTTAAACTGTTGGTGCTCGAAAGCCGGGGTCCATTCCACCTGCGCGAACGGGATGTTGGCATTCAGTCGCTCGTCGTCGTCGCTGTATGGCACCGGCGCCGTGATCCCTAGCACCCCCAGCTCTGTCGGCGCCAGGTTCTGCGCGATATGGTCGTATCCGACGTTGATCTGGCTCCGCCCCAGGTCGAGGCTCCCGCCCGCCGCTGCATTCCAGTTCGTGTAGTTCGCGACCGGTGTGCCCGTGTATCGGTGATCGTCCACTCCGAGCTGCGCCCCGATGGCGTCGCGAGTCCAGTCCGAGTGCAATCCGAGATTAGCCATCGTTTCGAGGGTCGGGCTTGCCCCACCGAACGAGCCGAGCGGCGCGCTGTCGTAGCCCGGCGCCTCAGATGCGCTCGCATCCAGGTCGAATCCGTCGATCCGGAACCCCTGCCCATGAAGCACTCGCGGATCGTAGTCCTGCATCGGCAGCGTGATGTCGCTCTGATAGCCTGGGAGGTCGGTCGGAAAGTATTGCTGTACGATCTGTGCGTGAGCAGGCCAGGTGAGCGTGACCGCCGACACGACCGCCACCACGACCACTGCACCTACGAATAAGCCGGACCGCCTTACTGGTTGTTCGCTCAAGTCCGCCTCCGACCCTGCTTTATTTACATCGTGTTATGGCAGCTGAGCCGCCAGACAGGAACGGGTCGTTTGAACGCACCGAAAAGAAAGACGCACTCGAAGGTCCTGCAATCAACGGCCGAATGGGCCGGGAATGGTTCTGGTCTTGAACCTGCACGAAGGGTAAGGTCGGACATCCGACAGAGGAGCAAAGCTTCTCAGGAGAAGTTCCGCGTTGTGGTGGCCCTCAACGGCAACCCCGCGGGTCGGATTAGAAAAGGTCCGGGAGAGGGTGTACGCTTGTCGCAACATTCGTCTCCACAGCACTATCCTCATTCAACTGGTGCGACGGAGTGCGTCACCGCGGGGTAGCGAACTCGACGGCTTCGACGCTGCGTCAGGACTGGCGATCGATCACCTCGGTCGTGAACAGGCTTTTGACGGTCTCCGCGAGTGCGGAAATGCGCCTCTGGCGCCCCTGGCTGGCACCACAACCACGGCCGCGTGTTCAGGTGGGTCGACGGGGCGATCGGCAAAACCGGTAGACCGGCTCGGTTCTTGGCCTCCAAATGAGCGCCCGCCGACACGATGTTCCGTGGCCCCAACAACTCGTCGTGAGCTCCCTGTGACATCCGGTCCAGATCAGTTGATGCCGCATCGCACCCTCATCGACGATCTCCAATCCAGCAACTGTCGAGGGTCGCCGCGTATTCGTGTTGACTGTGACGCAGTCGTCTGGAGATGTGCCAGCAGTCACAGGATGAAGGTGACGGCCCGATGAACGGCAGCGCATCGGTTTGAGCGCCAGGCACTCCCACCGGGAAGCACCTCGGCTACTTCATACGGGCCGCCGGTCCCCGCCCGACATTACTCCGCTCGAGAACGCGTTCGACGAGATCGAGTGCGCCAGACAGTGTGTCCATGACGCGTGGAACGCCATTGGCGATGCACTTCGTGCCTTCGGTGCGCGCGATGACGAGAATCACGTCGGTCGGGCGGAACGAGCCGGTATCATCGTATTCTTCTCTGTTCGGCGGAGGGGTCCTGCTGAAATCCAAATGTCGCTGGCTGCCGATTTTTGCTAAACCACGTCTCGTCGACACTCGTTCGGAATGGCGGATTGTAGCGAATACTTTTTCTGGTCAGGGTCATCGAATGCCGAACTCATCCGTCCTGCATCGGCTTCTCCCGCCCTCGGTCGCCGTTGCAGAAAGCTTCGATCGCTCCTCACATGAGTGGCATCAGGGGCTTTACCCGTTGGAAGTCGCAATTGTTGAACGAGCCACAGAGAGTCGGCGTGAAGATTTCACCGCTGGTCGGAACCTAGCAAGACGAGCGCTACAGCACCTGGGATACTTGCCGTGTGGTATCGCGCGTGGACAATGCGGTGAGCCGATCTTTCAGGCGGGCATTTCCGGATCGATCACCCATACCGGCGACTACTGCGCGGCAGCACTCAGTCGCATAGAAGCTACCGGCTTCGTCGGTGTCGATGCCGAGGCGGCAGTGCCTCTTCCGATCGATGTTGAAGCCTATGTGTTGACGCCAGCTGAACGATGGGCGCGCGATAGAGCGGACGGATTGTACGGAACGCGGCTGTTCTGCATCAAGGAAGCTTTCTACAAAGCCCTTTTCCAAATCTCGGGCGCATTTATGGATTTCCAGGAGGTCTCCGTGGAAGTGACAGGTGAGGCATCGCGTGCCGCGCTTACCGTTCATCGAAAAGGTGCCGCGGCGCCATGCGATCTGATATTCCAGGGCGCCCACGTCCAGAAAGGCAGCCGGATATTTGCCGCAGTCTTACTCGATGAAGCGGAGGCGCAAATACTTCGGGACTACTTCGCCCAATCAAGCTCTCACCAATCGACTAGTTGGTTGGCTTCGAATGAGCTCATTGGGTGATCCGGGTGGGTGGTGAAGCTCGATGCCGGGACGAGAGCGGTTGCGAAGATTGAGACGATAGAGGTCGGCAGGTTTGGGCGGCGGGTCGCCGGGCTCAACGCAGACGAGGTCGGCCTCACGATGGCGGAGGGCAAGGAGCTCCTCGGCGAGTTGGCTCGGCTGGTCCACCAGACGCAAATGGCGCCACCTCGACTCCGCTCATGTGGTGAGGGGACTGGTGTGGTGAGGGGGCTGGCCGAGGAGGTCGATCCGCGCCGGCACCGCCGCGTCGTGGGCGGCCTGGCTTTAATAGGCATGCTTGCTCAAGATTTCCCGGTAGAGGGTCAGCAGCAGGATCCAGATATCGAACGTCAGGCTCCAGCGCCGCATGTATTCGAGGTCAAGCTCGACCCGGCGCCGCAGCTGCTCGATCGTCTCGAGCTGTCCGCGGGCGCCGTTGATCTGCGCCCAGCCGGTGATGCCCGGCTTGACCTGGTGGCGGATCACATACTCTGTAAGCGCCTCGTTGAGCAGCTTGCCCGAAGCCCGCGTGTTCGGCGCGTGCGGCCGAGGGCCCACCAGCGACATCTCGCCACGCACCACGTTGAACAGCTGCGGCAGCTCGTCGAGGCTGAAGCGGCGCAGCCAGCGTCCTTCGCGCGTCACGCGTGTGTCGCCAAGGGTGGTCTGGTGGTCGGCCAACAGATCGCACTGATCGAACCGCATGGTTCGCAGCTTGATAATCTCGAAGCGCCGGCCATGCAGCCCGATCCGCGGCTGTCGGAACAATGCGGGGCCGGTGCTCCCAAGACGCACAACCAGCATCAGCGCGAGGATCAGCGGCAACATCGGGATCAGGATGGCGAGACCGGCGGCCCGGTCGAACATGCTCTTCTGGAACGATTGCGCCGCCGTGAGTGGACGCCGTTGGATTACGGCCAGGGTGCAGCCGCCGACCTGGATCAAGGGCTGCAACAGGTCGTCGGCCACCAGCGCCGGATCGGCGTACAGATCGGCGTGCATGCGACGCATCCCCAGCAGGATCCGGCGCGCTTCCGCCCGGCGCTCGTAAGGCAGCGCGAGCACCACGCCATCGACACTGCGGACCATTCCGTCGAGGAAGTCGCATTCGCGCACGATCCTGTCCAGGTTTTCCGCGGGCGCCGATGCATCGCCGATGTCGAGGATCGGCGTGACCTTGATCAGCGGGTCGAGCGCGAGCCGTGCGGCCATCCGCTGCGCGTTCTGGCCCTCGCCCACCACGACGAGCCGGCGCGAGAAACGCAATGTCAGCCCTTCGTGCGCGAGCACACGGTCCGCGATCCGCCGTCCGATGAACAGCGCGGGCAGGCCGAGCCCGGACCAGACGGCGCCGTCGCGCAGTGCGAGCGGAAGCCCTTGGCCGAGGATCAGCAACATCAGCGGGAACGAGAAAGAGGCTAGGAGGAAAGAGGGAAGACAGGTGCGGAAGGCCAGCCGCGTCCTGGACATCCGGCGCACCAGCCGGTAACGCCCGGGTGCGTTGTGCAGCACGAACACCACGACGGCAGCGAGTGCCGCGACAACGAGTTCGCGAGCGCGATGCGCGTCGTGCGTCTCCAGCAGACCGTCCGTCGCCAGCATCGTCATCATCAGGATCGCCGCGTCGGCGACACGCGCGATGCTGGCGATCCCGCCATGACGCGCTTCGAAATGGTCGGCAAACGTGGATCCGTTGAGCTGCACCGGAACAGGCCGCGGCCAAACTTTTGCCATAGGCACCTCGCGAGCGCGTCGTCGAAGACATCCCAGCCGGTGTTGGTGGGAATACGGGTGTGACCCACCGTCCCGGCTGTTATTACAAACGCGCAAAGAACCGTCAAGATAATGGTCCCGGTGGCACATGCGGAGACGAATATAAAATAGTGTGTCGGGGTGGCGACCCCTCCGCTTCTTGCCAGAACCGGTGACCGCGACGTCTCCCGGACCGGGCCAAGCTGTCCTCGCGGCGGCGCTGCGAGCGCTCGGCGAGAGCGTGTCTGCGAGATCAACAGCGTTCAGCTTGCAGGCCTCGGCGAGACGACGAGGCGGCAGCCCGGTTCATGGCGCCCTCGCCGCGCGTACAGACCGCGTTCTTTTTGCTGACGGCAGCGCAGAAGACAGGTGGGCGTTTCGGGTACGACCATCTCGTTGGATGAAAGACCCCCCTTCTTGATGGACGTTGCGATCGGCAAAGTAACCTTGATCAAGGGCCGCGCGCTGAAGTGCAGCGCCTCAGTGCATGTCCAGCCTGAACACCGTGCCCAGCCCGCGACGTCCGCCGGCGCGGGTGGTGCCGTACAGCCGGCCGTCGCGGCCGCGCACCAACCCTGCCATCGGCGACAGGCCCTGTGCGCCGGAAGAGGGGAAACAAAACAGCACGTCGAGTGTCCAGGGCTGCTTGCCAGGCGAGGCATGCAGTGCGAGCACCGTGCCGCACCAATCGCACGCGCCCCCGCCCGACGTGGTGGCGTATAACGTTCCTTGCGAGTCCGCCTGCAGGCGCCCGTATGGTCGCATACCGGTCGCGGCGGATAGGCTCTGCAGCACGGTCGCCGTCCAACCTCCCTGGACGCGGCCCGCACGCGACAGGCGAAACACCGTGCCGCCACCGTAGGCACCCCCCTGCAGTGTGGTGCCGTAGAGCGCGCCATCGGCGCCGAGCAGCAGTTCCCCTTCTGGATAGGCGCCGTCCACGCCACAGAAATGATGCATCACCGTCTCGCGCCACGGCGCATTGTTGGCGCGTGCTGGTTCGAGGCGGAAGGCGACGCCGAACCCGCAACGTCCACCGGCACTGGTCGTGCCGTAAAGCGCGCGGCTCCCATCCATGATCAGGCCGGCCGCCGGCGCGACGCCGTCATCGCCCTCGAAGCTGTGCACCACGGTGACGCTCCATGTCCGTCCGGGACGATCCGGCGGCGACACCCGCAGCACCGTGCCGAGGCCGTGCGCCCCGCCCGCGCGGGTGGTGCCGTAGAGCCGGCCGGCCCGATCCTCGATCAAGCCTCCCTGTGGGTAGGCACCCACCGGACCGCCCAGCGACGCGACCTGAACGGTGCGCCAGCCAGTCGCAGGCGGCTGCTCCTGAAAGATTGTGCCCTGGCCTGCGTCGCCGCCGCGGCTGGTGGTGCCGAACAGCGTACCGTCGGACGCCTGCAGCAGCTCAGCCGCCGGTGACGCACCACGACCGGTCGCATCCTCCTCGATCGGCACGACGCGGACCTGCGGATGCCCGGGATCCGCAGGCACGAGCCGGAACACGGTGCCACGGGCCTGCGGGCCGCCGCCTTGCGTGGTGCCCGCGAGCGTCCCGTCCTTCAGCCGGGTCAGTGCGGCTTCGGGCGCCGCGCCGTACACGCCGTCGAAGCTGGCCAGCGTCCGCAGCGTCGCCGCGTCCGCGCGTCCTGCCACCAGCAGCGCGACCAGCAGGCCCAGGCGGAGCTCGCGCTTGCCGAGCACAGGATCAGGCCGGTCGCGGGCGGCCGGGCGCCGCCGGCTGGTCGCGGTGCAATCGGTCGCGCACCGCGTCGGCAATCTCGCCAGCGCCGGCGCCGCGCAGCACGCTGCTGTGGTCGCCGCTGCAGTGCTGGGTCGTGCAGTCGGCGAGCAGACGTTGCCAGCTCCGGACTGAGTCCACCACCAGGCGGGTGCGCGACTCTAGAGGCATGCACAGCAGGGTCGGCGCGTTCAGTCGATCGGCGCGGTAGCGCAGCGAGGCGTTGTCCATGTAGGCCTCCAGCATCCCGTCGAGAGCGGTCTGCGGATCGGGAGCAGCGCCTGACCTCAGCGCCTCCGCGGCGCGGTGCAGCTTCGAGCGCCAGTTGCGCCAGCGGGCGAGCAGCCCGTCGGGGATGGAGCCGCGGCGGGCCGCGGGCAGCGGGTCGATCATGACCAGCAGCTCGATCGTCTCGCCCTGCGCCTGCAGCTGCCGCGCCACCTCCAACGTCAGCAGTGCCGCCGCGCACCATCCGAGCAGGATGTACGGGCCGTGCGGCCGCGCCGCCCGGATCATGCGGACGTAGATGGCCGCGATACTCTCGAGCCGCCCGGTCGGGTGGGCGCGCAGCTGTGCGAGTTTGTCGATCTGAATGGCGAGAAACGGCCGGTCAGGCGCGAAGCGCTGTGCCAGAATATGGAACACGTAGGTGTTGTTGAGCGCGATCAGCGGGGTGAGCGTGCCTTCGCGCTGCAGCGCGACGACCCCGCCATCCTCGTCCCCCACATCCTGGCTGGCGGCGGCGATCGCCGCCGCGAGATCCGCGAGTCGCGGTGCGCGGTACAACGTCGACAGTGACAGGCGCACGCCAAAGCGGCTCGCGATACGCGCCTGCAGCCGCGCCGTCAGCAGCGACGTGCCGCCAAGGTCGAAGAAATGATCGTCGCGCGACACCGCGGGGAGGCCGAGCAGTTCGCACCAGATCGGCGCGAGCTCCTGCTCGACGCCGGGATCGGGGGGCCGGGAGACCGAGCCGGCCCGCTCGCGGAGCGGCGCCGGCAATGCCTTGCGATCGAGCTTGCCGTTCGCAAGCAGGGGCAGGGATGGCAGCGGCACTATTGCCTGCGGCCGCATATAGGCGGGCAGCGCCGCCACCTGCTGTGCGAGCTCGGCCCGCAGCGCCTCCCACTCCGCGGCCCCCTGATCGCCCACCGCCACATACGCGACCAGCCCGTCCTGGCCGCTGGGAAGCTCGCGCACCAGAACCACCGCCTCGGCCACCTGTGGATGCTGCTCCAGCACGGTCTTGATCTCACCCGGCTCGATGCGAAAGCCGCGCAGCTTGATCTGGTGGTCGATGCGGCCGAGGAACTCCAGCGCGCCTTCGCGGGTCCAGCGCGCCAGGTCGCCGCTGCGATACAGTCGGCCGGCGCCAAACGGGTCGGACACGAACCGCTCCGCGGTCAGCTCCGGCAGGTTGCGGTAGCCCCTGGCGACGCCCCGGCCGCCGATGCAGAGCTCGCCGACGCCGCCCTGCGGCACCAGCTGCAGGTCGCGGTCGAGGATGTAGATTCGCGTGTTGCTGATCGGCCGGCCGATCAGCACCTTGTCGCGCTCGTCCTGCACGCGCTGCCGCGAGCAGACGATGGCAGCCTCGGTCGGTCCATACATGTTCCAGAGCTCGCCGAAGCGCAACAGGGTGCCGGCGAGCTGGCGGCTGAGCACCTCGCCGCCGGTGGTGATCTTGAGCGGCCGTTCCGGCACCCAGCCGGCCTCCAGCATCAGCCGGAAACGGCTCGGCGCGGCTTCCAGCGCCGTCACGCCGTGGCGCCGTGTCAGCGCGACCAGGGCCGGGCCGTCGATCGACTCGTCCGAGCCGGCGATCACAAGGCGAGCGCCGACGAGCAGCGGCACGCAGATGCTGGTGATCGAGGGGTCGAACGCCACCGTCGTCATGAAAAGCGACACATCGGACACGGTCAGCTCCGGCGCCTGCGCCACCGACAGGATGGTGTTGGTCAGCGCGCCGTGCGGAACCTCGACGCCCTTCGGGCGCCCGGTCGAGCCGGAAGTATAGATCAGGTAGGCGACATCCTCCGGCCCTACCGCGACCTCGGGCGGTGCGGTGTTCCCCTGCGCCCACGCGGTCCGGTCCAGCAGCAGGCGCGGCGTCGGCAGCTCGGAAACCTGGCCGGCCAGGGTCGAGTCGGTGAGGAGCAGCGCCGCGCCGCTATCGGCGAGCATGAAGGCGAGCCGGTCCGGCGGAAACGTGGGATCGAGCGGTACATAGACGGCGCCCGCCTTGAGCGTGGCGAGAAACGCGATGATCAGCTCGGGCGCGCGCGGCAGCATCACGCCGACCTGCGCATGCGGCTTGACGCCGTGTTGCACCAGCGTCGCGGCCAGCCGGTCGACCAGACGGCGCAGCTCGCCGCGGCTCATCTGCCGGTCGCCCGAGATCAGCGCGACCCGGTCCTGTTCCTCGGCGAGCCGTGCCTCGATCAGCCGGTGCACGGGCACCTGCCCGTGATCGCGCTCCGTCCGGTTCAGCTCCACCAGCAGATGCCGGCGCTTGGCCGGTCCGGGAATGGCGATCTCGGCACCCGCTTCCGGCGTCCGCAGCACCGTTGCGAGCGCCGTGGCCGCATCCTCCAGCATCTGAGCCACGCTGGCGGGGTGGTAGCTCCCGGAGTCGTAGCGGCAGCTGAGCCCCGGGATCGGCACGTCGAGCCTGAGTCGCAGATCGAGCAGCGCACCGGGCTCCGGCACCTGGCCGCCCGTCACCATCGGGCCCCCGGACGCTGCGGCGCCGACCTGCACACCCACCGTGACCGGCAGCAGCTCGCCGGCGGGACGCACATCCTCGTCCTGCAGCAGTCGCGACAGTTCGGTCGCGCCGACTGCGCGATGGTGCCAGGCCGTTCCCAGCACACAGGCTGCCTGCGCGCGCAGCCCGCCCGCGTCGCGACGCTCCACCAGCAGGCGCAGCGGGAGCATCGCCGGCTCTGCCTCGATCGACGATTCGGCCGCGCAGCCGATGATCACGTCCTGCTCGCCGGTGTAGACGCGCACCAGCAGTGCCGCGGCGCCCACGACGGCAGCGGATTGTTGGGCCGCCGGGAGGCGCGCGAGCGCGCCTGCGAGCTCGTCTGCGATCGGGTGATGCCGCTCGCCTCGGACACCCTTCCCCGTGCCGGTCCCGTCGCGCGGCAACGCCACCAGTTTCGCGCCGTCCAGATGCCGCCGCCACCAGCGCAGGCTCTCCACCGCGTCGGGGGGAGGCGCGGTGGGCTCGTGCGGCGTCGGAGATTCGTCCTCGCGCGGGTTGCCGGCCTGAAGATCTTGCTCGTAAGGCATCTGGTTGCGTCCGGCGGATGCGAAGGTCATGGGTCCGCCCAGGCTTTGGCGGGATCGGGAGCCAGTACTCCGATCCGGTGGTCCCGCGGCTGGCCGCCACCGAGGAGATGGCCGCGGGCGCGCCTGAGCATGCGCTGGCAGGGCTGGTCGACGAACCGGTCGAACGCCAGACCGCAGGCAACGGCGATCACCGCCACCAGGAAACAGGCGGCGTCGTTCAACGGCAGCAGGCGATGGCGGATCAGCAGCACCGCAGCCAGGTTAACCACCGAGAAGTGCACGAGGTAGATCGCGTACGAGGCCCGTCCAATCTGGTCCACGAGGCGGGGCAGAAGCAGCGGCCGCCGCAGCTCCAGGAACGCGCAGCCGGCGACGGCCAGCAGCGAGCCGAACCCGTAGATCAGCGTCGGCGGGGCCGCCGCCAGCGCTGTTCGCGCCGCACCGGGTATGCTCGGCGCGGCCAGCACGGCGAGCCCGCCGCACAGGCCGAGCACCGGTACCATCCGGCCCTGGGCCGGGCGCCCCTCGCGACGTCGGCGGGCGACGGCGAAGAGCCATGCCGACGCCATTCCAAGCCCGAACTCGCAGCAGCGGGGATCGAGGCAAAGCTGCGCCCAGACCGAAGAGGGTGCGAACCCCGCCACGGCCGCGACCGGAATCGCAATCTGCCAGAGCATGATCAACACCAAGAATCGCAGGTCGATGATCAACAGCGCGAACAGCACGTAGAAGAACATCTCGTATTGGAGCGTCCAGGTGACGTTGACGAGCGGCACATCGCGCTGGGGAAGCAGCAGAAAGCTGGCGGCAAGATTCCAGGGCTGGAACTTGGACGAGGGATCCACCCCCTGACCTCGATAGCCCGCGGCATACACGAGGAGCGCCAGGGCGCTGCAGATCCAGACGGCGGGATAGATGCGCGCGGCGCGCGCGAACATGTATCTGCGCAGCCGGTGCGGTTGGCCGAGATCCGGCAGATGAGCATAGGTGATCACGAAGCCGCTGAGCACGAAGAACAGGTCCACGCCGTGGAGCCCGTTGCTGAACATGTTGCCGAAGACTTCCCTGCCCAGACGGCCGCCGAAGATCACCTGCGTGTGGAACATTACCACCAGAAGGGCGGCGACACCGCGCAACGCATCCAAGGTTCGCAGCTTCGACGGAGCGGCGGCCATGCGTTGCTCGGCTGCCGGGGGCATGCCGGCCGCCTGAGTCATCCCCTCAGACATAGCGGGACCGATCGCGCAAGCAGGCCGTGATGTAGCAGAGCGACTTCTCGAGGGTTCGCCTGAAACTCGACAGTCCAGCGAGCTTCCGGACCTTGAGGTAGTGCAGCAGGATGTGGAGATAGGCCAGCAGCAGGAAGCAGAACGCTTTCAGCGGCCTCCGCTCCACCCAGTAGAAGCGCTTGAACTGGACGTAAATTCGCGAGGCTTCGGCAAAGGGGCCGTAGTAGTCGCGGTTCACGGGCGAGGGATAGTGGAAGTTGGCCAGGTGCGGCAGGAAGAGGATGCGGAAACGGTGCAGCAGGACGGCGCGCACCGACACATCCATCTCGTCGCAGCCATAGACGAGGGTGGGATCGAAACGCAGCCGACGGAACAGAGCAGCCGGGAACACCGTCGAGTTGATGACGATGGTCTCATGCTCGTCCTGCGGACGATATTTCAGCATTTGATATCCGAGGAAGCTGATCCTTTGCGCCACCACGCGCTGTCCCTGGTTGATCTCGGCGCCGCTGATGATGGTGCGGTCCGCGTCCGCGGCCAGATGCTCGATCTCCGCCGCGATCTCCTGCAGGAAGTCCACGGCGAGGCGGACATCGTCGTCGATGAACAGGATATGAGTTCCGGTGGTCTGTGCCAGCGCGTTGTTGCGATTGGCGCCGAGCCCCGTTCTCGGACCCTGCACTAGGCGCACCGCCGGGAACTCGCAGGTCACGAGCTCACGGCTGCGATCATCCGTGCTGTCGTCCGAGACCACGACTTCGCACGCGGGACAGCTCGACCTCGCCACCGAGCGCAGCGCCTCGCGCAGGTCCTCCGGACGGTTGCGGGTGCAGATGCAGATCGAGAACCGGCAGGGCGTCGTCGTCATGCCGACGCGCCCGGCGGCCACGAAGGAGCGGCTTCCGGCCCCTGGGCCACGGACAGGAGCGTCCGCTCGTGGAAAAGCGCCTGGGACCCCGCTTCGGTCGCCAAGACATAGCCGAAGCAGATCCACATGATGACCCCGGGAAACTCAATGATGTTGATGGACGGGAAGGTGGCCGCGACGCAGAGCGCTGCTGCGGTCATGCCGTGAACCAGCGGATCGCGGGAGCGGCGCGCGATCTGGAATGCCCTGAGCAGCAGCAGCAGGATCGTGAAGATGTACAGGCTTCCAGCCACCCAGCCGAGCGCCGCGTAGACCGACAGCGGCCCGAAATCGATGTTGATGTTGGAGCTGCCCCCGCCGCCGGCGGCGAGGCCCCGGCCCTGCGCGCCGATGCCGGCGCCAAGCGGGTGTGCTTCGAGGAAGGCGGGCGTCTGGGCGACGATCTGCGCTCGTATCTGCGCGCTGCCGTCCTGGGAAAGGTCGCTGAAGCTGCTGATCCGCTCGGTGATCTGAAGGATCGCCTGCGGGTCGACGATCGCGGCACCCGCGACCGCCGCGAGGCCGGCTCCGGCCGCGACCAGCGCGAGCCGACCGAAGCCGCCGCGGCCCATCAACGCGCCCGCGAGCAGTGCCACTGCGGTCGAGATGTAGACCGAGCGCACCTGCACCACGGCCAGCGTCACGAACAGGAACGGTGTGACGCTCACCATGATCGCGTTGCGAAAGCAGGCGAACAGCACGAGACAGACGCCGCACCAATCCGCCAGGAACTGCGGCGTGTTCGTGGTTCCGAACGGGCGCGTTCCGGTGGGCAGCGGATAGGCCACGACTCCCATTTCGCTGTGCGTCAACCAGTTCGCGTCCCAGTCCGGTATGAACAGGTACTGGTTGAGGGTGTAGACCACCAGGATTGGCGTGCTGATCACCAGGAAGAATTCGAGATGCGCTCTCGCCTCGTCGACGCGGTCGGTGTGCTTTAGGAAATGGAAAAGGTAGAATAGCGGGAGGATCCAGTCGGCGGCGGCGAACGCCCCGGCCACGATCTCGCCCTGGAATAGGCTGATCACCAGGCCATAGGTCGTGCAGCCGAGCAGCACGAGCCCGTAACCGCTGCCGGGGCGCCTCAGGACGTGGCGATCGGTGAGGAACTCCAGCGCTATGACGCATGACATGAGGTTCGGCGTTGCCAGGACGATGTCCGAGGGAACGTAGCCCGCACGCCACTCCAGCATGCGTCGGACGAAGGCGCTGGCGAGCCAGAACCACAGCGTGCAGGTAAGGAACAACCAGGGCGAGCGTCGGCGCGTGATCAGCGCGAAGACGATCGCGCTCAGCATGTAGAGCGGCCGCGCAAGCGAGCTTGCGCCGACATTGGACAGCACCGTCACGATCAGGATCAGGCCGCCATGGCCGAGCGCAAGCCTGACCTCGTCCCGGAGCGCGACGTCGCGCCGTTCGGCGGCCCAGGACGGCGGCGGGGCGAAGGCGACGTTCATGCGACCGGCGCCACGGCGCGCTCGATGCGCAGCATCATCTGAGGCAGCGTGAACAGCTGCAGCGCCCGCTGCTTCTGGGCGGAGGTGAGGTCCGCGATCGCCGCTTCGGGCTGGGCCAGCAGTCCGCGGATCGCCTCGGCCAGAGCAGCCGGGTCGCCCGCCGGTACCAGCCAGCGATAGTCGGCGCCCAGCAGCTCCTCCGAGGCGCCGTGGCTGCTGGCAATCACCGGCCGGTCAGCCAGCACGCCCTCGATGATGACCCGTCCGAACGGCTCAGGCGCGGTCGATGTGTGCACCACGACGTCCACCATCCGCATCAGCTGCGGAATGTCGTCCCGAAACCCCAACCAGTGCACCCGGTTGGCGACGCCGAGCCGCGCCGCCTGCTCGATCAACGAGGCTTTGTAATCGTCCTGCTTGAACAGCGCGTCGCCCACCATCAGCGCATGCACGTTCGGCAGCTCGGCAAGCGCCTTGAGCAGCACGTGCTGTCCCTTCCAGGGCGTGATGCGCCCGAACAGGCCGACCAGCTTGCGGTCGGCGAGGCCGAGCGCCGTCCGCTCCGCTGCGGCATGGCCGGGGTCGAGGTTCATGAAGCGCTTCGTGTCGATACCGTTGAGCACCACCACTGCGCGCTCCGGTCGGCCGCCGCTCGCGATGAAGCTGCGCCGCGTGACCTCGGAGTTCGCAATGACCCGGCGCGCCAGCCGGTTGGCCATGCTCACCACCACCCGCCGCTGCAAGGTGGCGAAATGCTCGGCCGACATGATGTCGTGCACGTGCCAGACCGTCGGTCGCCGCGCTAGCGCGCCCGCGATCATGCCGACCACCGCCGCCTTCTGCGAATTGAGGTACAGCATCCGGTACTGGCGGGCGATGCGCGCGAGCCGCAGCGCCATGCCGATGATCGCCGGGATCGCGCGTAGGGCGCGGATCCGATGCGCATCGCGCGTCACCCCCATCATCCCAGCGGCACCCGCAAGCACCGTCACGCCGACGCTCTCGGCCTCCAGCAGACGGCGCAACGGACCGTCCGCGAACAGCACGACGTGGCAGTCTTCCGGCCCGAAATGCCGCGCGAGATCGACCAGCGCATATTCGGCGCCGCCGAGCTCGCCGGCGTGGCTCACCAGCAGCACTCGCCCTTTCATCGTGCCGCGTCCCGATACACGAGGGCGGCCGCCGCCGCGGCCTGCGCGGCGCCGTAGCGCGCCACGGCGTAGTCGCGGCAGGCGCGCTCGCCGGGCAGCGCGAGCGTGCCGCGCCTGGCCTCGATCAGCCGCTCGGCGATGTCTGCCGCATCCGGCGAGCGGAACACCAAAGCCGGGGACAGCTCGCCTGCCACCTCCGGAAGCGCGCCGACCGGGGTCACCAGCGAGCACGTGCCCGAGGCCAGCGCCTCGATCGCGGTCAGGCCGAAGCCCTCCAGCGCCGCGGTCGGGATCACGTTCAGGTCGGCCGCCCGGTAGACCAGTGGCAGCTGCGCGTCCGGCACGAAGCCCAGGAACCGCACGTTTCGCCCCAGCGACAGTGATTCCACCTGGGCCTGCAGCGCGGGCAGCATTCGGCCGCGGCCCACGATCATCAGCAACACGTCGGGCTCGGCGCGCACCACCGCGGTCATCGCCTCGATCAGCCGGTCGAGGCCCATCCGCCGCGCCAGCCGGCGCACGCTCAGCAGGATCGGCCGGTCCGCGGGCCAGCCGAGGCGCTCGCGCGCCTCGGCGCGACTGGTGGCGGTGTTGAACCGCGCGGTGTCGACGCTGCCGGGCACGATCCGGATCAGGTCCTCCCGCACGCCATATTGCTCGTGCACGAGGCCGGCAAAGGCGCGCGACAGCACGATCACCCGGTCGGCGCGCCGGTAGACCGCCTGCTCCACCCGCCGCTTGAGCGCCACCGCCACGCCGTTCGCGCCTTCCTCGGCCGACTCCGCCGACCAGGGGCCATGGAAGTGGAACACGAACGGGCGGTCCCGCAGCTGCCGCAGGGCGGGACAGGCGAACATCGCGAAATGCGCCGCGACCAGGTCGACACGCTCCTGGCGGAGCGCCGCCGCGATCGCGGAACGCGCGCGCCACAGCCGCTCGGGCATGCGGGCGCCGGGACGCCCGAACGGCGTGACCCGGCCGCCGCTGCGGGCACTCGCGTCCGGCGGCCCCAACACCAGGCCGGAGACGTCGATGCCTGCGTCCGGCAGCGCCAGCACCAAGTCGTGGAACACGCGGTCCAGCCCGCCCGAGCCGCTCTCGAACCAATCGACTCCGAGAGCCAGCGCCCGCAGCGTGTGAGCGCCCAAGGCCGCACCGTCGTCAGGCATGCGCCATCTCTGATCGGGGTGCGCAGCGGCCAGCTGCGCGGGCATCGAGGGCGACGGGCGCATCAGCGCCACCGAAGGCGGCCGGGCGCGGGTGGGCGCGCCGACGGCAGCAGCGAGCGATACGCCTCCAGCACGCCGCGCTGCGAGATCGCGAATTTCTGCCACGCCACCAGGCGCTGGCTTGGGGTCAGCCGCACCGCCTGCATCAGGCCCGGGCACACGCGCATGCCGACCAGGAAGAACCAGGTCAGGCTGACCGCCTTGCCGGCCGGCGGCAGGCTCGGCCAGATCGCCAGCACGTAGTTGTAGGAGGCGTCGGCCAGCGCCTGCGCGTCGGGCAGCGTGCGGCCTGCCACGTAGGCGCGCGGCTGGTCGGGGCGGCTGCAGTAATGGTCCATCGCCACTGCCGGGTCGTAGAGCAGCCGCCAGCCGCGGCGGTGCAGCGTCAGCGAGAAAGCGAGGTCGTCATGCGCCTGCGCACCCTTGCCGCGGAGGCGGCCATCGAACCGCATGGGCCCGATCGCCTCCGTGCGGTAGGTCATGTTGGCGCCCTTGAGGATCTGCACCTCTTGCGGCGCGCCACGACCGAGATGGTGGTTGCCGATGGCGCGTCCGAACCATTGCAGCCGGCCGACCGGATGGCGCTGCCGCTCGTCGAACGCGGTGCCGTCATGGCAGCGGTCGCGCCCGCCGAGGCCGCCGAGGGCCGGATCGGCCTCGAAATGCGCCATGATGCGAGCGAGCCACTCCGGATGGGCGACCGTGTCGTCGTCGCAGAACGCCACCACGTCCGAGCGGCACGCCTCCAGCCCGACATTGCGCGCGGCCACCAGGCCGGGCCGCGTCACCGCCAACACCCGCGTTGGCAGAGCCCCCGGCGCCCACCCGGACAGGGCCGCATGCGTGCCCTCGTCGTCGGGCCTCACCACCAGGATTACGTCGGACGGCAGCCGCGTCTGCCGCCCGAGTGCCTCCAGGCACAGCACGACGGCGTCCGGCCGCCGATAGGTGCAGATCACCACCGCGATCGTCCGCACCGGCCGCGTCGCCCGGGGCCGGTCGGCGGGCGCGCCCGAGCTCACTCGCCTGCTCCTACCACCACCACAACCTCATCCGGGGCGGCCGCCGGTGCCGGGCGGGTGAGCACCCGCCAGGCGGCGCGCACGTCATGATGGGTGGGAATCAGACGCGGATGCTGGTCCTTGCGCACCACCAGCCGCAGCGCCGCCACCCCGGCGCCGAGGCGAAAGCCGGAGCCGCCCAGCACCGCCAGCGCGGCACCGATCGTGCCGAGGCGCGACACCAGCTCCAGCATCAGCAGAACGGAGACGACTACCCCGCCGATCTCGAACGATGTTACCAGTCCGGGTCGGCCGGCGCCACTGTAGCCGAGATAGAGGATGCGGGCGCCGTTCTCGAGCAACATGGCGCCCAGCAGAATGCGGAACGGCTCGATCGAGGCGCGAAACGCTGGACCGTAGGCCCATATCAGCAGGGGCGGCCCGATCAGCGCCAGGCCCAGCGCCAGCGCCGCGATCAGCAGCGTGGCGATGCGGAACGTGTCGCTGACGGTCTTCACCACCTGCGCGGGCACGTTCGCCGCCACGCTCGGGAACAGCACCGCGCTGATCCCCGACTGCACCACCGTCAGCAGCCGCGCCGAGCTCGCCGCCACCACGTAGGTGCCCATCGCCCGCGGCGGCAGGAACGCCACGATCACCAGCTGGTCAATGCTGGAGGCGAAGGTGCTGAGCAGGTCGACGCCGCAGAAGCGCAGCCCGAAGTGCAGCAGCGGCCGCAGATGCTGCCAACGCGGCCGCAATCGTGGCCGGATCCGCGAGCACAGCGTCAGCAGGATGCGCCCAAAGCTGAGGATCATCGGCAGGATATAGGCCAGCGCCGAGGTGGTCGGTGTCAGGCCGTGCGTCCAGGCGAGCACGCCCAGCACAGCCAGCGTCAGTAGGCTCTGGATGTAGAGCATCTGGTTGGCCAGCCCGAACCAGCCGCGCACCTCGGCCGCACCGGTCAGCGACCACTGCACCACGATCAGCGGTGTCACGAGCAGCAGCAGCCGGCCCACAGCGATTGTGTGCGCGCTGTATTGCGACAGCCAATGCGGCTCCAGCACCCAGCCGAACAGCGTGCCGGCCGAGCCGAGCGCGAAAGTCAGCAGGATGCCGTTGCCCAGCAGCTCGCGCTGGTGCTCCGGGTCCGCGCGCATGTTGTAGATCAGCGAGGCATGCAGCCCGAGCGAGGACAGGCTGCCGAGTACGGTCGGCGCCAGCACCAGCGAGGCCTGCTCGCCGCGCCCGCTCGGCCCCAGCAGCGCCGCAGTCAGCAGGCTGGTGGCGATGTTCACCACCAGCGCGATTGAGCGCAGACCCACAACCTGCGCCATCGAGCCCAGGCGGCCGCGCGAGCCCGCCCAGCTTCGCGCGCGCCGGATTAGACCGGGGAGGCGGTGACGCGCGGCCGTAGCTGTCGGCATCGGCGAGAACGGCTCAGCCATAGCCTGGCAGCGCCGCGTGGTAGTCGCGGTAGTGCCGGACGTAGAATCCGTCGGTGCCGAGCGACTCGGCGTGGCGGCGGCCGTCGACCTTGCTCAGCACCACGCCGGCGAGATCCACATGCGCGCGCCGCAGCGCCCGAACCGCCGCCACCACGGCGGAGCGCGGCGTCCCGGGCCAGCCGGTCAGCAGCAGGACCTTGTCCGCCACATGCGCCAGCTTCATCACGTCGGCCACTGCCAGCACCGGCGGCGTGTCGAGGATCACCACGTCATACCGCGCGCGCAGTATCTCCAGCAGCGTGGTCAGCTCCGACCAGCCCAGCAGCCCGTGCGGGTTGTCGATGTGGTCCGACAGCGAGAGGTAACGCAGCTTCGATCGGTGATCGACGCCGACACTGCCGGCCACTTCGTCCGCGTTGGGTGCGCCGAACGGCTTCGGCAGGCTCGTGCCCGCGTCGCCCGAAAGCAGTCGCCGCACCGACGGCCGCCGCAGGTCGCAATCCAGCACCACCGTGGACAGCCCGGCGCGCACCGCGGAGCGCCCGAGCGCCACCACCAGGCTCGACTTGCCCTCCTTCGGCAAGGGCGAGGTCACCACCAGCGTGCGGCCCCCGCCGCCGGGACGGCTGCCCCCCACCAGCTGCGCCAGCAGCGCGTGCACGGCCTCTGCCTCCACCGAGAGCGGATGCGCCACCACCACGTCGTGCGGCGGCGTGAGGAAGGTCTTGTGGAAGATTCCGATCACGGGCAGGCCGAGCTCGTCCTCGAACTGGCGGGCATCGCGGAAACCGTGCGCTCCCAGGTGCATCGCGAAGGCGAGGCCGGAGCCGATCCCGAGCGTGGCCAGGAACGCCCCCGCCACCATCAGCCGGGTCTGCGGGAAGCTCGGCGCGTCCGGCGGCACCGCCTCCACCGCGACCGCCGCGGTCGGCGGTTGCAGCCGCCGCTCGGTATCTACCTCCTTCTGCCGCAGGAAAAGGTTCTCGTAGAGCGTTCGGTCCGTCTGCGCCTCGCGCTCCAGCTCGTCGAGCGACACCGTCTTGCTGCTTTCGCCCGCGACCTTTGATTCCAGCGCCGAGACCTCGGCGGCGACCGCCTCCTTGCGCGCCTCGAGCGCCGCCACCTCGCCGCGCAGGCTCGCCGCCACCTTGGCGGATTCGCGGGCGATCTGCTCCTGGTTGCGCGCCATCGCCGCGGCTGCGGCCTGCACGCCGGGATGCGAGGCTCCCTCGGTGGCGCGCAGCTCCGCCAGCGTGCTCGCCAGCGTCGCCTGCCGCACCAGCAGCCCCTGCACCACCGGCGAGGCCAGCGGCGACTCCATCTCCCCCAACTGCCCGCCGGCCATCGCTCCCTGGATCTGGTCGAGCGTGGCGCGGCCTTCCGCCAGCTGCGCGGTCACCGTGCTCAGCTCCTGGTTGCGCTGCTCGAGCTGCGCTTCGGCCAGCGTGCCCGTGCCGGCGCCCTCGTCCTTGGCGCCCAGTCCGATCAGGTTGTTCTGCTGCCGGTAGCGGTCGATCGCCTCGTCCGCGGCCACCATGCGCGAATGCATGGCCGCGACGTCGTCGCTGAGCCCGGCTTCCGCCTCCAGGGCCACCTTGTTGCGGAACTGGTGCTCGCGCTCCACGAAGGCCGCGGCGTAGGCGTTGGCCATGCGCGCGGCGAGCCCCGGCCGCGGAGCATGGGCGATGATCTGCATCACGTAGGACTCACGGTCGGTGTTGAACGACACCGAGCGCAGCATCACCCGGCCCGCGTGATCGGCCGACACCACGCAGCCCGGCGCGGGCGGTGGCGCGCCGCCGCGCAGCCGCGCCACGATCCCCTGCAGGCGCGCGGAGATCGGCCGCGGCGGGCACAGCTCGAATTCGCGCAGTCCCAGCAGGTCGGCCGAGATCGCCGCATCGCGCGCCAGCGCCGGCGACGATAGCGCCGCCATCTCGGTCCGCACCAATTCCAGTGACGGCGACTCCTCCGGCAGCGAGGTGTTGTTGCCGTCGGTCACCCGCGGCTGCGGGACGTCGATGCGGATGTCGGACTCCGCCGTGTAGACCGGCGTGACCAGGTGCATCAGCCCGTAGACGATGGCCGAAACCACCACCGCCATGGAAAGGATCATCCACCTGCGCCGCCATGCCACCTGGAGCGGGCTCAGCTCGCGGACGCTGCCTTGCGACCGGTCCGGTTGGGACACGCCGTGCCAGTCCTGGTCGGAATTCACTACAATCGCCACGGGTCGCTCACTTCGCTTGAACGTAGACGTCTTCGGAGACCATCGCCGCGGCGGGGGTGAAGCTCTTGCGGATCTCGAAGGCGGCCTGCGCAGCCTTGATGAAGTCGCGGAACTCACGCTCGAAGCGCTCCTCAGAGAAGCGCAGGGCGTTGGCGTGGCAGGCGACGGGCCGGTAGCGTCCGGGTTCACGGAGGAAGCGCCGCACCGCGTCGGCCACCAGTCCGGGCTCCGGCGCGGCGAAGAACAGCCCGGTCGGCGCCGCGCCGTCGGTGATGATCGTCTCGCGGACGCCGCCGCGTCCGAGCGCGATCACCGGCGTCCCCGCGGCCTGCGCCTCCACCACCGTGATGCCGAAATCCTCCTCTGCGGCGAACACGAAAGCGCTGGCGCGGCCCATCAGGTCACGCAACGTGCCGTCCTCGACGAAGCCCAGCATCTCCACATTGGGACCGGCGAGTTCGCGGAGCCGCGACAATTCCGGACCGTCACCCACCACCACCAGGCGCTGGTCCGGAAGATCGCGGAACGCCTCGATGATCACCCGGGTGTTCTTATAGGGAACCAGCCGCGACGCGGTCAGGAAAAAGCCGTTCCGTGTGGTCGGTCGGAGCGTGGAGGGCACCCGCACCGGCGGATGGATGACGCTGGCGCCCCGCCCATAGATCTTGAGGATACGGCGCGCGACGAAGCCGGAATTGGCGATGTAGCGGTCGACCCCGGAGGCCGTGCGCGTATCCCAAATACGCATCCGGTGCAGCAGCGACCGGGCCAGCCAGCTGCGCAGCCCGGTCTCGAGCCGGCTCTCCTGCAGATATTGCGGCTGAAGGTCCCAGGCATAGCGCATCGGGGAGTGCACGTAGCTCACGTGCAGCTGGTCCGGCCCGGTGATCACGCCCTTGGCGACCGCGTAGCTGCTGGAGATCACGAGATCGTAGCCGCGCAGGTCGAACTGCTCCACCGCCAGCGGCATCAGCGGCAGGTAGACCCGGTGGTTGCGGCGGACCAACGGCATGCGCTGCAGGAACGAGGTCCGGCTGTGCTCGTAGCCGATCGTCTGGCGATCCTCCGGCCCGAGGAGATCCACCAGCGCGTGCAGGCGGGCGCCCGGGAAGCAGCGCAACATGGAACGCAGCACGCGCTCGGCGCCGCCGATCGTGTAGAGCCAGTCATGCACAATAGCTACTTGCACGTACGCACGCCTCCATTTCGGCATAACTGCCGGGAAAGATCGGTCTCTTCCGCTCACTCCGGCCGAAGCCGGGCGCCGATCATTTCTGGAAGTGCCGAAAAATCGATTCATGTACGGGCCTTTCGAGCCCGCCCGGGGACAACGCAGTCGTGCGATCGCTCGATCGAGAGCTCACGCCAAGCCGCCTCAGGCTCGTGCAAACTCGGTCTTCAAAATGGCCGATCCCGACGCGGAATGTCAATAAATTAGACTGCGCTGTAGAAACGAGACGACGCCGCCAGACTCGCCGATGAATTTGCAAGCGCGCCGATGCGGCGGGAACTGCTCCTCGGGCGCTCCCCCGTTGGCGCTGCTCTGTGCGGCAACGTCGGCGCCGGCCCTGCATATGTCGGTGTCGGTGTCGGTCGTGTCGCTCGAGGGCACTCCCTGAACTGCGCGACGGTCGCGACCGCGATCGACCAAGTCCGGGCTTTCGGCAGACATCTTGGCGCTGGGGCCTGCGGCGTCCTTCTTACGTCGCGCCTCCGCCGTCTGCGTGTATTTCGTGAGAGAGATCGGCACGCGGTGCGTCCGGGGCAATGCCGCGTCGCCCGACCTCAAGGGGGCCCTCGGCTGGAGCCATCCTTTGGGACTGGCACGGCTTCGACCGCCCGCCGTTCGCGTTTCTGATGACGGTCCTGGTCGCCGCCCGCACTCGCCGTCGGCGTCCGCTCGGGCGTTGGAGGCGTCTGCCTCTCGATCATCACGCAGGCGCCCGCCACACGCTGCTGCTCGTCCTCTTTCGAACAATCCGGGCTTCGATGGCGACGACGATCTCAGCGACGTTCGAGGGACATGGGGGCGCCTCGCTCGCGGCCGATGTGACAAGCTCGGCGCTGCGAGCTGACGCAAACGCCCTCTCGGCGGCCTTCCTGCAAGCGGCAGGCGTGCTGAACGCGCGGCTCGGACGGGTCATGGTCGCGGTGCACGGCCGAGAGCCGCACGCGCTTGCTCGGCTCAGGTCGGGACGATGACCAGCTCGTTGCCCGGACGTGATCGGCGACGCCCTCTTTGTGCTGCAGACCGGCATCATTCATCCGGGCGAGTTCACGCCGGCCAACTCGATCGAGGCGCACGGAGTCTGCGGTCGGCGGACGGGAGAAGTCAGCCCGGGGGACGTCGGCCGGCGCGATCCTGAGCACGGTGCTCATCAATCTCGGCGACGCGACGCCGAGTTCGCGATGGAGACCGGGGACCTGACCGATCAGCGACCGGCCACGCCGACCCGCGGATGGCCCCATCAGGCGCCAGCGGCGATCCCCAAGGGGGCGAGCCTGTCAACACCAAGCGCGCCCATCGACCGACGAAGAAGAACGACCTCTTGCTTCAATGCCTACCGGACGCAGGCCCAACCGTCGGCACGACGGCAGGGTTGTGCGCCGCGCTCGAACATACGTTGGTGCGCCGAGGTCACTCCCACAGCGGCTGCGCATACCGGCGACGGAGATCGCTCCCCCTTCGGCGTGAGCACGGTAAAGCGATGCTCCCGGGGTCTCATCGGAGCGTCGGTCTTGGTGTCGGTCACGCGACGCCTGGATGGTGGTCGGGCTGGCACCGTCGCACGGCCTTGCGACGCGCTCTTGACACGGCCGTCTCGGGTTGACGGACTCTGTTGTGGGGGCGCTTCCATGAAGAACCCGGCGCGATCGCCGTTTCACGGATGGTGGCTAAGTGCAGCCACGCTGCGGAGACTCTGAAACTTGCGTCGAGGCAGCGGAACCTCGACGCCGCCGCGTGCCGCGACTAGGCGCGGTTGCGCCCGCTCATTCGCGCCCGTTCAATGCGTCGGGGTGATCGCCAGAACCGTTGTATCCCAGCGGGCCACGGAGACTGGGATGCTCAACGCCGAGGCGGCGGGGATGACGCGGGAGCTGGTGACTTTAAAGAGGTCGGTCACCTCAGCCCGTGCACTGCCCCAGCTCGGCAGCTGCACCACGCCGGACACCGAACCCGCCCCCGGCGCCGTGCCGGGGTTGCTCACCACCAGGATGAGGCGCCCGGACTGATCGTAGAAGCCGAACCCAGCCATCCCGGCCGGTAGGATGAGCGATTGGCCCGAGAGCGCGTCGTAGGCGGCGGGCGAGCTGACGATGGGCGCGACCGCCGTCAGCGCCTGCTGCTCGGCCGCCGGCAGCACCGCAGCGCCGCCGATCACCACCCAGGCCGAGGGCGCGTTGGGGGCGCCTTTGCGGATCAGAGGCAGGGCCGCGTCCGACACGTAGTAACCGAGCGGGCCACCGCCATCGATATAGGATTGCAGGTCGGCCTGGGCGACATAGACCGGCGGCGAGGACCCTGCGCCGTAGGCGGCGCCGCCCTGCTGCTCCACCGCACGCTCTACCGTGGTCGAGTAGTAGAGGGCCGGGCCGAACGGCCGTGTCGGCACCACCGTCTGGATCAGGCTGGTCAGGGGATCGAGGGCGGTAAGCGATCCTTCGTCCCAATAGTCGCGGGTCACGTAGGCCAGCGCCCGCCGGACATTGCCGGCGCGGTCGGCGATATGCGCCCATGCCGACCAGATCCAGAGCCGCTTGAGCAGCTTGTAGCCAAGCTCCTGCTGCGTCGCCTGATTCAGGCCGGGATAGAACTGGGCAATTGCCTGCCAGTAGGCGGGATCGTCCGCTTCCAGGTTGGCGCCGTTGCGCAGCCGGGGCTCGCGGGCGGCGCCGATGATGAAGCCGGCCAACTCGCCCACAGGCGGCAGGACCACCGGGCCCAACCGGTCCGACTGGATGATGTGGTCGTCCCACGTGCACATATATGACTTAGTGCTGATCTGCTTGGCGATGATGCGCTCGTCATTGCCCTGCATGCGCCGGAACGAAGGGGTGGTCATGCACTGGTCGATCACCAGCGCAGTGCGCGAGGTGGCGGCCCCCACGCGTGCGGCGATCGCGGCGTAGAACTTGCCATAGCCTTTCGATAGAAAGTCGTTCCAGGAGACAAACGCGTTGCGCACGATCCAATCGGCCTGCGCGGGCATCGTGCTGCCGCGGATCGACACGTTTGGGTAGGCGGCCGCGAAGGCCTTGATGATCATCGGGTTGAAGTCTTGAAAGGTAGACGGCCGGTCCGGTTGCGAATCGGTAAAGTCGGAAAGCGTGAGCGCGTATCCGCCCGAAACGGCTGAGGTCAACGACCATTTGTAGGCCCACAGGTCGCCCCAGGTGCAGCTGCTCATCCCCGGCGGGCAGTCCGCGACCTGTAGCGGCGTCAGCGGACTGATATGTCCCCATTGCCCACCCCAGCTCCGATAATAGGCCTCGGTCGGAACGGTGCCGCCGTCATATGCCATGTCCCAATACTGCGGACGGCTGGTGATGAAGTTCCGCCAGGCAACAAACTCGGGCTTGCTGTAGAATCCTTCGCCGAGATCCCCGCTGAGCACGCTCGCGGACGCGGATGAAAACGTGCCTGGTGCGAACGACGCCGCGTAGGTGTCTTCCCACCGCTGCACACCAGAGGATGGCACCGCGCCGGATGCCTCGATCGCGGCGGCCACTTGGCGCGCCGTAGCCATGGTCGACGCGCTCTTGAAGATCGAGGTCGGGTTTGCCTGAAAGAACAGCTGCATCGGCTCAAGCCCGTCCTGCGCGCCCCAGGAGTTCTGATACACGCTGGTCTCGAACGGAAGTGCCACATAGCTGGTAGCGCCGGCGTCGCCGGCCGCATCGAACGGCTCGGCGGCAAGAGCGGGAGCGATGCCTAGACTGACAACGACGGCGGCGAATGCCATCGTGTCATTCTGCAGTTTTCGCGCTTTTAACTCCATCAGCGGTCTCGATGTCC
Source organism: uncultured Acetobacteraceae bacterium (assembly GCA_964247685.1). GTDB lineage: Bacteria > Pseudomonadota > Alphaproteobacteria > Acetobacterales > Acetobacteraceae > CAXTPV01. The sequence goes on along the minus strand of CAXTVZ010000004.1, from coordinate 13,840 downwards.
CTTCATGTTCGCGCGGTTCCGAGACATGTCAAGAAACTCCAGCGCGACGCGTAAGTCTTTGAATTGCTAAACGCCGCAGTTCTTTCCCAGCGATAGATCTCGAAGAATGCCTGCCTCTGTTCGGATCTGATCTACATTAACAGATGTTAGGCGTCCTAAAGACACGTGGCAGCGTTAGCAATCGTGCACCGACAACGCAAGCACCGAAATCTCTTGTCGTCACAACTTTTTGGTTCTTCGACAAAGAGGAAGTCTGACGCCATCTTGTTGGTTGGTGTACATTTTCTTTGACACGAGTTGCTCCGTCTCGACACGTGACCCAGCAATTCGATGGCCATTACTTGTCTGGCGATCGCCAGAAGGCACAGCCTGCCGACAAGGTTGCGGAGCGCGCGGCCTCACAGGAACGACAATCAAAGGACAAACCGGGAGTGATCCCTCGTTGGTTCTGTCAGGTCCCCCGGGGGAAGGCTGGCCTCAAATGACATTGCGCCGCCTGGCTCGGCCGCATCAGCAAGGCTGGGCACCAGCGCATCCGCCAGCGGCTGATACCGGTGCCGGATGCGACCACGGCGATCCGCCGCGCGCCCGCGGCATCCCGACGGGCTCGCTGTGGCTGCTCGCCTTGCTGGAGCGCAAACCGCGAGAGCCCGCGCGTCGGCCGACTTTGTCGGGCGCCGGAACGGCCCCATGTTTGACTGCGCATGACACGCCCCCCCTTCCCCTGCTCCTCACCCAGTTCATCGCGGCGAGCCTCGCCGCCGAGGCGGCCTTGATCTGGCTCAGCCGCCGCCACGTCCGCTTCGTGCGGCGCCACCGCGACGAGGTGCCGGCGCCGTTCCGCGCGTCGGTCACGCTCGCCGAGCATCGTCGCGCGGCCGACTACACGGTCGCCGAGGCGCGGTTCGGAATCCTGTCCGGCCTGTTCGGGCTGGGCGTCACGCTGTTCTGGGTGTGCGGCGGGATCGATTTCGCCGCCGGGTGGATCGACCGCGCGATGCGGCCCTCCGCCGCGCGCGACACGGTGCTGGTGGGCGCGGTGGCAGCGCTCTCGGCGCTGGCCACGCTGCCGCTCGGGCATGGCGCACGCTGGTGCTGGAGCAGCGCTTCGGGTTCAACCGCTCGACGCAAGCTCTGTTCGCCGCTGACCGGCTGAAAGGCGCCGTGCTCGCGCTGGCGATCGGCGGGCCAATGCCGTTCGCGCTGTTCACCGTCATGCGGCACGCGACCACGTTATGGTGGCTGTGGGCGTGGGCGGGGCTGACCGCGATCAGCCTCGCCGCGCCCAGCGTCTATGTCCGGCTGACCGCGCCGCTGTTGAACCGGTTCGAGACGCTGGCCGATGCATCGCTCGCCGCGCGCATCGAGACGCTGCTCGCGCGCTGCGGCTTTCACGCCTCGGGCCTGTTCACCATGGACGCGTCGCGCCGCTCGAGCCACGGCAACGCGTTCTTCATCGGCTGGGGTCGGAACAAGCGTATCGTGCTGATCGACACTCTGCTCGCGTCGCAGACGCCCGAGGAGGTCGAGGCCGTGGTAGCGCACGAGCTCGGCCATTTCCGGCACCGGCATGTGCTTTGGGGGGCGGCGCGCGGCATCGCCACCGGTTACGTGATGTTCGCGGCGCTGGGCTGGCTGTGCCGTCAGCCCGGCTGACTGCGGCTTTCGGCTTCGCGCATCGCGACGAGGCGACCGCGCTGCTCGCGGCGAATTTCCTGCTCGGCCTGCTCGGGCCGCTGCTTTCGGTGCCCGGCAACTGGCTCTCACGGCGCCACGAGTTCCAGGCCGACGCATATGCGCGCGCGCAGGTGGGCGCGTCGCCGCTCGCCTCGGCGGTGACCCGCCTCACCCGCGACAACGCCTCGACCCTGACCCCCGACCCGCTCTACGCGCTGGTGCATTACAGCCACCCGCCCGTGCCGGAGCGCCTAGCGCACCTGCTCGGGACGGGGGCCGCCTGAATGAGCGTTAGCGGTAGCGCGCGAGCCAGTGCGCGTAGGGCGGCGGCAGTGCCACAGCAAGGTGTGGTCGTCGACCGCGATCTTTGTCACCGAGGACGACGCGCAGGACGGCGTCGATCACGTCGATGGCCATCGCCAGCCGGCCTACGTGATCAGCCGCTACGCCGTGCCGCCGCAATCGTCGGGCGTCGGCCAGCTGATCAACACGACCTACACGGTCGTGACCATGTAGCGCACGATCGAGAACATCCTCGGCCTCGAGCCGATGACCCAGTTCGACGCGCTCGCGACGCCGATGTTCAACGCCTTCACCAATACTCCCGACACCGCGACGGCCGCGCCGAGGTCCGGGGGTCCGCAGTCGATCAGCGCGTCGGGGTAGCGGCCGTTCTCGCCCGCGCGGACCTTCAGTTCGGGCCCCTGGAGTCGGCAGGGCTTCCCGGCGATGCGTTGGCGAAGCTCGGCCCGCAGCGCGTTCGCCACGATGTCGTGGCCCGCGGTCCCGCCTGTCATCGCGTAGACCTCGCCGTCGACGAGTTCGTAGCGGAGCTCCTGGCGGGCCTCTCAATCGAGGTAGGCGTCCCAGGTCCAGGTCTCTCGGCGCTTTGTCACCGACATCGGCATCGTCCTTCGCGGGAGGGACATAACACGTCCGGGGCGGGCGAGGGGATCACTCCCAGGCGTTCAGCAGCCATTGCTGGAGCAGCGCCGGCCCGGCGATCAAGCTCGACATCCGTGCGCCGCCGCTGTGCACCAAGGAAAACGTCGGGGCTGTGGAACCTGGTGAGCCCGGCTCGGTTCGGGGCGCCGGGGGTGTGGAAACCGGTGAGCCCGCGTGTCAGCCCCGGATGGCGTGGATGTTTGGTGAGACCGGAGACCTCAAAGGCTTCGGGGTCACGCCCCAGTCGGTCACTACGACTTACGCGTCCGGGCATTCGCCTGGTCTCCCAGACCTCTGGAAGACCGCATCCGGCAGCCGCACCTGAGCGGCCGGGGCAAAGGTGGCGCGAAGCGTCGGGATCGGAGCCGGCCTAGCGAAGCGGCCGCTCCCACCCACCCTCTGCGGCGGGTGGACTGGCTGCGGCATCGTGGTCGAACCTATCGACACACCGGCGATCGTACAAAGGGGTTGGATTTAGTTCGATCGCCTCGATCGAACCGACCTCCAGCGAGTGTCAGAATTGGAGGATCTATGGCGCGCCAAACCGGGTTGAAGAATGCCGAATATGTGCTCTCACATCCGGAACAGCGGAGGGATCGCTGCTTGATCGCTGATGGAAGCATGCTTGTTGATGGTAGTGAGTAGACTCCTGCCAGCGTCGAAGCCTTTCGCCAGCATTTCGTCGACAACCCTGATGAGAGGTCGAACGACTTACCACGAAGCTGCCGGGCCAAATCGGTTCTCAACCTGCTGGCGTGATCAAGTTCGTTGTCGAAGCATTGTGCGCGATCTACCTGTTTCCTGACGCCACGCCGGGACCTCCCTTTCGACGAGATCGCGTTCAGACCGTCTGGAGTTGGTCAGGAGAGAAAGCCGCTCATTAGGAGCTTCTCTCAAGTCTATCATTCTCTGGATAATCGACGGGCAGCCTCGAATTCACAAGCCAGATCTATGAGCAACTCAGCAACCTGGGCCGCGGGACGACTGGCCTCAGGGCACAACCGGAAGGGCGTCGAGCAGACTAACAAGAGACAGTGACCTGTTTCATTCGCCCAGCGGATCGATGATCTCACTAAGCCTCTCAGAACCTCGATGTGTCAGATGCTGCCCTACTATTGTTTCCTTGACCCCTTCGCGCGGACTTTGTCTTCGGAGCACAAGCGTCAGATTGTGAAGAGCTTTGGCACGATCCCACTGCGACGTCCCGACGGCCTTGAAGACGCCGTCGCTATTGATCGCGAGACTCTTGCCATCCGACGTCGGAGGCAGCGGAACGGGGAGCAGAGAGCCCCGACTTTTACGAAGATCCTCCCGATCGGCTCTGGCGCGAAACAGACCACTCTCCGCAGCCGTAGAGATCGACACCGGAATGATGGCGATTCGCCGGACTGTCGTGCGTCGACTCGACATCACGGCAGAAGAGCCCGTCGAAGCAATGCAGGCCTCCCGCGTAAAGACCTCCACTGTAGCAACGGTTAGCGCCGACGTGCGGGCTACAGTCAAGGCCGCGGAAGAAGAAGGACTGTGGGGTCGGCGGCAGGATCCTCCGGGGAATGACGAGCCGCCACTAAATCGAGCGATATTCGAAGGCATTCATCCGAGCTCTTTATCGGAACCGTCCGGGTGCAAGACATCCTCCGCGCTAACCGCCTGCCGGAACGTCATCCTCGCCGGAGCACCAGGAGTAGGAAAGACGTTTGCCGCTAGGCGTCTAGCGATTGCGCTGGGCGCTCCACCGGACGCAACCTGAACCGGATGATTGCCGAGGATACGTCAGCACTTGGACCAAGATGCCAGATTGGTCGAGCTACCTTCTCGGAGTGGGCCCGAGCCAAGGCGAAGGCGGAAACGTATTGCTCCGCGATGTCGTTGTGTCGAAAAGTGCGCCGATCTCGCGAGAGTATTAGCCGGAGGTCCTGATCCCGAACGCACGCAGACAGCGATAAACGCTCTACTGTCGCTGACACCTCCATTTCCCAGCATTTCGACTTCAGCCTCGGTCGCCTCCGCTTCGCAGCGTGCTACTGCTCTATCCTCGATCGATGCTGGAGTTCGAATCTCCAGCACCTCTCACCCAAGCCGCCAAGCGGATACTGCTCGTCGGGCTGATCGACTTCGGTGCTTTCCGCCTCTTCCTTTGCAGCGCTAGCTGCTTCTAAACGGCGCCCGCGCTTGGCCGGAGTGGTGCTGCTTTTCTTCGGGGGCGTCCTCGTCGGAGAAGAAGCGGTTTAAGCGGCTTTCGCGTTTGCCAGCTGCTGCGCGTCCTTGAGCGCCTTCTTGAGCTCGGCGGCCTGCGCACGCACACGCGCCAGGCTGCGCTCGAGCTTGAAAACGTGAGCTTCGAGGTCCGCCTTGTTCATCCAGACCGAGGCCGGGACTGCTGCCGTCGAACGACGGATCGCAGGCCTCTTGGACGCCAGTCGTGGCTTTTGTGGCGCGGGACATTGGTGTCCTTGAGGCTGTGATGACGCATGTACGGGTTGGATGCAACACGCTGTCCGCTTCATCCATACACATGTTTCTCCTCGAAAGCGAGTTGCCGAAACATGGTCGTGCCGTCGCGGGCTGGAGGTTCAGCGTACGCCAGAGCCAACCCCAGGGATGAAGGGCCGGCCCCTCGATCAGCGCGCGCTTCTACCTCCCTTCAGGCTGACGTCGGGAACTATACTACCATCCAGATCGTCATATTCGTCCGATCAAGGCTACGTTTCCGCGGCGTGATCGCTCGGCTTGTGCCTCGTCGTGTCCGCCAGGAAGGATTTACCATGAGTAAGATCGCCGTCATCACCGGTGCTGGAGCCGGCGTCGGGCGTGCGACAGTCGATGAGTTCGTGCGGCAGGGATATGATGTCGGCCTGCTTGCGCGCGACCAGGGCAGGCTCGACCAGGCAGCCGCAGAGGCGCGCGGCCGTGGAGTCCGGGCGGTCGCGATGTCAACTGACGTCGCCGACGCCGCTGCAGTCGAGGTCGCTGCGTCCAGGATCGAAAACGAGCTTGGCCCGATCGACGTCTGGGTAAATGTTGCCATGGCAACCGTGTTTGCGCCGGTCAGCAAGCTGACGCCGGAGGAATTCGAACGGGGCACGCGAGTGACGTATCTCGGTCAGGTTCACGGCACGATGTCGGCGTTGAAGCGGATGCGAGAGCGCAAACGCGGCACTATCGTCAATGTCGGGTCCGCACTTGGCTATCGCTCGGTGCCGCTGCAGTCGATCTATTGTGGCGCGAAGTTCGCGATCCGCGGTTTCACCGACTCGCTGCGTTCGGAGATCATCCACGACAAGCTCGATGTGCACCTGACCATGGTTGACCTTCCAGCGGTTAATACGCCGCAGTTTGACTGGGCGATGAACAAGATGGGCTTCAAGGCGAAGCCGGTGGCACCGATCTATCAACCTGAGGTGCCGGCGCGGGCGATCTTCTTTGCAGCCACGCACCGCCGCCGCCAGGTTTGGGTCGGTTATCCGACGGTGCAGGCAATCTTGGCGAACCGGATCGCGCCGGGTTTGATCGACAAGTTCCTGGCCAAGGCAGGATACTCCGGCCAGCTGACCGATGAGAAACTCAGGCCGGATGCGCCGGCAAACCTGTTCGAACCGGTCCCAGGTGCGTACGCGGCACACGGCCGGTTCGACGGTCGCTCGGAGAACCGCCGCTGGGAGATGTTCACTGATCGCCACCGCACTGCGTTCTGGGCAACGGCCGGCATCGGCTTTGTCGCCGCCGTCCACCAGATCGCAAAGCGGCTGGACATCTAGCCGCGGGCCCTTTGATATCCGAGCAGGGCGTCGTCTGCCTTTCGGGCCACGACGGTCGCATCGGTTCTCAAGTGGCCGTATCGACGCTGAGTACAAGATACTGCGCCGAGCGATGCGGCCACTTTCGTTTCGCGGCCACGCTGCTCCCATATCAAGCGGACACACCGATTGCGGCACGAGCAGTCCGATCGAGGATTATGCGCTGGTCGGCGACGGAGAAGCCGCCGCGCTGCTCAACCGGAGAGTTTCCGTCGACTGATTGTGCTGACCGCGCGTTGACAGCGACACATGTTTCGCTGCGCTGCTCGGGAAGCGAATAACGGTGGATGGTCGATTGGGCCGGCCGCCGTCGTAACGCGAATGAGGCGTCGCTACCAGGATGATACCTGGTCGTCGAGACCGAGTTCGACACGGCGACCGGCACTGTACGACTAATCAATTTCATGCCGATGCGCGGCGCTAAGCCGGTGTCGTCCCTCGTGCGGATTGTCGAAGGCGTGACGGAACAGTGGCGCTCTCTTTCGACCTCCGGCTCCGCTCCGATTACGGATCGCTGCCGCCTTGGTTGGAGGGCAGGGAAACGGACTTGTTGCGAGCCTGGGCGCTGATCTGCTGGTCCTGCACGCAGCCGTCCCTGTCGCCGTAGCGTCGCATCACGCGCATGCCGAGTTTAGCGTCCAGGCTGGCGGACGCCGCAGCTTCGTTCTGAGCCACGGCTCGGTTCACCGACCGATCCCCGAGCCGATCGACGTCGACGCGACGCAGAAGAACTGGCGCGACTGGATCGGCCGCTTTGACGGCGCGAAGACCGATTGGCCGGATGTGGTGAAGCGTTCGCTGATCACGCTGAGGGCGATGGTCCACCAGCCTAGCGGAAGGATAGTAGCCGCGCTCACCACTTCGCTCCCGGAAGCTCCTACGGCGAGATCAACTGGGATCATCGCTACAGCTGGCTGCGCGACGTTACGTTCACGCTTGGCGCCCTGCTGAACGCGCAGTTCCAAGGACGAGGCCGTGAAGTGGCGCGACTGGCTACTGCGGGCTATCGCCGGGTCGTCAGAGCGGATGCGCATCATGTATCGCGTCGATGGATTGTGACATCTGCCGGAACGGAACGTCGACACATTTCCCGGCTATCGTTACGCGTCGCCAGTGCGGATCGGCAATGCAGCGTCGACGCAGCACCAGATCGACGCTTACGGCGAGGTTCTGGACTCGCTGTACCTCGCGCGTCTCGGGGGTTCGAGCCCACCACTCAGGAGCGCGCAGCCTCGCTCGCAATCATCCGGCATCTCGAGAAGGTGGGGGACACCGAGGGGTCTGGCGTGTGGGTATCCCGCGATACGCGACGGCAATGTAACTACTCAAAGGTCATGGTGCGGCTCGGCATCGACCGGATGCTGCGCATGCCCGAGCAGGACGGCACTGGATCCAAGGACGTCGATGGCTCTGAGATTGAACGTCTCAAGGTGCTGCGCCAGACGGAGGGTGCCGCGGACGCCCAGATCGAGAGGCTGCTGGCCTGGCGATCAGATGCCGTCGGCGCCCGGCCGTCGGTTGCGGCAGCCGGTGGACGCAAAGTGAGACTGGACGTCGCTGTCCGCGAGTGGCTCGCTCCAGTCGATAACAGCACCTCGGATCTCGACCGACTGCTGATGGGTCGTAGGGGAAAGCCCCGACGACCACCTTCGACGCCACGATCACGCTGACGCCTCGGTCACTTGCTGGCACGCCGCTGCTGCCGCCCGCAAGATGCTGTCGCGGCCGTGCGCAAGGCGGTCGAGGCGATGTCCGGCGCCGCCTGGATCGACCTCGAGTGGCAGAACATTTGCGGCGAATGGCCACTGGTCGACAGCATGGTTGTTCGTGCTGGCGAGGGGGAGGCCACGCGCGCTGAAGGGCGTGGCCGAGATGGTCGCCAAACGCGCGATCGAGGTCTGCGCCGCAGCACCGATCAGAGCACAGCTGGCGCCTCCTCCGCCCAGGCCAGGGTCTCGCTCGGAAACACCTGACCCTGAACCGCCGCTCGACCGCCGCAATCGGTTCCTCGTCGCAGACGGTCGCGCGCACGTTCGAGCACGCCCACGCCTCGTGCTCGCCGGTTGCCGGCACGTAGATCGCCTTCCAGGTCCATCGGGCACCAGAAACGCCCGATCGCGGCCGGCGCGCCGGAGAAGCCTGGCGCGGTCACCACGAACACGTCGCCGTGGAACGGGGTTAGGCGCCGGACGCGCGCCTCGATGCGCCCCCAAATGCCGCGGTTGAGTCTGGGCGCCTGCGGGACAGCGCTGGCCAGATCGCAGCTCTCCCGCTGCGCTTTGTCGTCCGGCATGTCGGCATCCGGCGCCATGTGGCCGCGATCCCAGCCGGAATGCCGATAGTCGTCGAGTTCGGCGCGGGCGCCAGGCTCGAGCTCGGCGTCCGCGCCGAAACCGGCAGTGCCGCCGGATCATCCCGGCCGACATGATCTGCACGGTGGTCAGGTGTTCGACCACCCAGAGTGGATCCCGCGTCGCGGGCGAGACGAATGGCGCGTACTCCGTTTTGCAGAGCACGACCGCACCGCGAGCGGTCGCCGGCGATGTCCCGGGCGGCTGGCCAGCCAGGAAAAGTGCCGTGCATGCTGAGCCAGGCCACCCGTCGAAATCCGCGAGGAAGAGGCACGCGAGGGCAGCCACTCGCATATAGGCGACGCGGATGAGGAGCACGCCGAATCCTACCGTGCTCGTCGGTCCCCATGTCGCCGGGCTCGAAGTCCGGGTCGCCCGACCGTCTGTCGAGAAGATCGTCAGTTAATCGACGAGGTGCCAATCACCGCTGGCGGCAGCACGTTCTCGACCGCAAGCATCCCCGCAACGTCGGCGTCGAGTTCCATGGCCTCACCATGATCAGTATGGACGACAGGCACGTCCCAGGTTCGGGACACGGCCATGGCCGTTCATCTCAAGGCCATTCCAGGAGCTGAGGGTTCCCGCAAGCTGGTGAGTCGACCCGTCGAGGATCATGACGTATTAGCCTCGTCGATCAGAACGTGTCCAGGACCGGCAGCCGGTGAACCGGGACTAGGCAATGACCGGATAAAAGAACACCTCAATCGAGAGGCAAACATCATGAGCGTCTATCTGATCGCCTTCCTGGTCGGGATCATTGCTGGCCTCCGCGCGATGGTGGCGCCGGCCGGCGTGAGCTGGACGGCGGCCACCGGTGTGCTGCGGCTGCACGGCACCGTTTTGGCGTTCCTCGGGGCTGCGGTCACGCCTTGGATCTTCACCGTCCTGGCCGTCGGCGAACTCGTCTCCGACCAGCTTCCGCGGACGCCGCGTCGCACCGTGCCGGTGCAGTTCGCAACCCGGGTGATCAGCGGCGGGTTCTGCGGCGCGGCGGTCGGACTGTCTTCGGCGAGCTGGTTAGGGGCACTCGTCGCTGGCGCCACAGGCGCCTTTGCTGGCACGCTGGGCGGAGCAGCGGCGCGTGCTCGGCTTGCTGCGGCCTTTGGCCGGGACCGTCCCGCCGCTCTTATTGAGGACGCGGTCGCAATCGTCGGCGTCGCGCTGATCATGGCGGCGGTGTAAGTCAGCGGTTCGACGCGATCGTCATCGGCCAGCCAGGCCGGTCTCGCCCTCGGCGGCCACATCCGCGATCCAGCAACCCCGGACGGCGCGCTGCACCTTCACGGAGACCAGGTGAGCTGATGGCGAGGCTGCTGCCCGAAGTGCGCAGCGGGAGCAACAAGATGGGCCGGTGGCTTGTGACCCCACCCTGCGGTGTCACTCGTGAGCGGCTCGACGAGCTACGCAGTTTCGGGGTCCTGGTCGCGACCCCGTGACATCACCGGACGATCGGAGCGAGCCGCTGCTGCCAGACGCGCGGGTGCGGCGAGGCAGCCGCCCTACCCCGATCCTGATTAGTGAGAGGACGAGTTATCGATAGCCGACGCATTCGGCCTCTCGCTGTGCGCGACAGAACTGTAACGGTGAGAACTCCGCGACAGCGACTCAGCCAAGGTCGCATAGGCGACCATGCGGCCTATGCCGATCGGCTCGGAATGGTGCCTTGAAGAGCCATCGGCGCCACTGTGCCCGGACCCGTCTCAAGCTAAGCGGAAGTGCGGATACACAGGTATGAGCGACTTCCGCTTTCTCCATGCTGCCGACATCATCCACCTCGATAGCCCGCTGATGGGTCTCGCCCGCTACGAGGGCCTGCCGGTAGACGAGATCCCGGCGGCGCGACCCGCACGACGCTTGACAACCTGATCGCCGATGCCTGCCGGGAAGCCGTGAATTTTGTCGTCAACTCCGGCGACCTGTCCGACGGCGACTGGCGCGACATGAGCAGCGGCAAGGCCGGCATCGTGCTCGGCCTCATCGGCGAGAACGCGGGCAAGTTGACGCTGGTGGCGTAAGATATCTTATGAGGCCGGGCGTTGAGGCTCCTGTCTCGCCGGACATGGTCACGGCGCCGCGTTCCGCCACGGGCGTCGCCGGAGACGCCGTTAAGATTGACGACGTCGCTCTGAGCGGTCCCAGTTTCCCCGTCGCGCGCGTCGTCCACGATCACGCGTTGACCAACAACATCTTTGGCCGGGCGTGCCCAAGATCGATCGGTAAAGCCCCCGATATGCCCGCCGACCTCCGGCCCGGCAAACTGTTCAGCAAACGCGCCGGAGTATCGACTGAGTCTCAGGGCGCCACCCGGGTTGAAACCGGTGTCGCCGCGTTCGAACGGATCGAGCGAAGCGACGGGATCGCGCGCCGGATGAAGGGCTGGTCGGCGAGGATGCCGATCAGGATGACGGTGCCCATGACGGCGAAGTTGAGCGAGCTCGGGATGCCCAGGATGTTGACCAGGTTCTGCAGCACCTGCAGCAGCGCCGTGCCCAGGACGATACCAATGATCGTTCCCTCGCCGCCGCGCAGGCTACATCCGCCGAGGACTGCAGCGGCAATAGCATAGAGCTCGTAGAAATTGCCGAACGACGAAGGCGACACCGAGTTGGTGTAGAAGACCAGGCAGATGGTGGCGATGCCGGCCAGGCCGCCGCTGATGATGTAGGCGCCGGCCACGATCGCGTTGGTGCGAATGCCGGAGAAGCGGGCGGCCTCCTCGTTGCGTCCGATCGCGAAGAGGTAGCGGCCGAACACGGAGCGATGCAGCAGCACGCCCGTGACGATGGCGACAATGATCAGCAGGATGAAGGTGTGCGGGATGCCCCAACTCCGGCCCGAGGCCAGCCAGCCGAGCCAATCGAAATCGTCGCTGTAGCCGAACCCCATCGTCGCGTCGGTGGTGTAGTAGCGGGCAGCGCCGCGGTAGATCAGCAGGCCGCACAAGGTTACGATGAACGGCTGCAGCTTGGCCTTGGTCACCAGCAGGCCCTGCAGCGCGCCCAGCACGATGCCACCCAACACGATGGCGAGGATGGCCAGGGGCCAGGGCACACCACGATTGACGAGAAGGTCGATGAAGATCACGCCCAGCAGCGAGAAGATCGAGCCGACCGACAGATCGATGCCGCCGGTGATGATGACCAGACCCTCGCCGATCGAGAAGATGCCGAACAGCCCGATGAGGTTGGCCATATCAAGCAGGTTGACGGCGGACAGGAACCGCGGGTTGAGAATCGCGGTGACACCGCCGACGACGATCAGGAGAAGCAGCAGTCCCCAGTCCTTACGGGCCATTACACAGACTCCAGCTGCTCGGTGGTCTGGCCGATGGCAAGACGCAAGATATTGAATTCGGAAAGGTCAGCGCGCTCGAGCACACCGCTAATCTCGCCCTCGTGCATGACGGCGACGCGGTCGGAGACACCGATAACCTCTTCCATGTCGCTCGAGATCATGATGATGGCAACTCCGTCATCGGCGAGTGCGCGCATCAGCGCGTAGATCTCGCCCTTCGCCCCGACATCGACGCCACGAGTGGGCTCGTCGAAGATGATCAGGCGCGGCGCCATCGAGAGCCATTTGGCGAGAACCACCTTCTGCTGGTTGCCGCCCGACAGGGTCGCCGCATGCACCGCGACGTTGGGGGTCTTGATCCGCAGCGAGACCTGCTGGGCGCGGGCACTGGTCGCCTCGGCGTCGCGATCGACGAGGTTGAAGGAAGCGAAGCGACGCAGGCTGGCGAGCGAGATGTTCTCAGACAGCGGCATTTCGAGAACCAGGCCCTGGCCCTTGCGATCCTCGGGCACGAGATAGATCCCCTGCGCGATGGCCGCGCGCGGGGAGCGGATTTCGGCACGCTGCCCGGCCAGGCGAACCTCGCCCGACAGGATCGGGTCGACCCCGAACAGCGCGCGGGCGAGCGAGGTGCGGCCGGACCCGACCAGGCCGGCGAGTCCGAGGATCTCCCCGCGGCGGATGCCAAGTGAGATCTGCCGGCCCGGAAAGGCGCTGGTGACGACATGGTCGATCACGCACAGCTCGCCGCCGGGCGGCGCGCGGGGCGGAATGTAGAGGGCGCGAAGGTCGCGGCCGATCATCAGGCGGATCATCGCGTTGTGGTCGATCTGGTCGCGCGACAGCTCGCCGACGACACGTCCGTCGCGCAGGCAGACGACGCGGTCAGCGCAGATCTTCACCTCGTGAAGGCGATGGCTGATGTAGATCACCGACACGCCGGACCCACGCAGCTCGGCGATGACCTGCAGCAGGCGGTCGGTCTCCTGAAGGGTCAGGCTGGAGGTGGGCTCGTCCATGATGATGATGCGAGCATCGACCGACAACGCTCTGGCGATCTCGACGAGCTGCCGCTGGGCGATGAGCAGCTTGGAGACGCTGGTCTCCGGACCGAAATCGGCGCCGAGGCGCTCGAGCAGAGGGCGCGCCAAATCATGCATGCGCCGGTTGCGGACGAGCCGGAGTGGACCGCCCGCAACCGCCTCGCGCCCCAGAAAAATGTTGGCTGCGACGTCGAGGTTGTCGAGGACGGTCAGTTCCTGGTGGACGAAGGCGATGCCGGCACGGGCGGCGTCCGCGACGGTCATGGTGCTGTGCGCCACGCCGTCGACGACGATGTTGCCGGCACTCGGCTGCACGACGCCGCCAAGGATCTTCATCAGCGTCGACTTGCCGGCGCCGTTCTCGCCGATGAGGCCGAGCACGGTGCCGGCCTCAACGCTGAGGCTGACATTCTCAAGAGCCTTTACGCCACCGTAGGACTTGCTGATCCCGACCAGGGACAGCAGCGGCGGGGATTGCATGCGCAGCGGTCTCCTGGCGTTGGCGTGCGCTATTTGGCCGCCAGCATCTTGCGCATGCTCTGCTGGAAGTCGTGCACGTTGTCTTTCTGGATGACCCGCGTGGGGATGATGATAAGATGGTTGGTGGGGATGAACGATTTGTCGCCGTTGATGTATTTGACCAGGTCGGTCATGGACTGGTAACCGAACTCGAATGGTTGCTGGACGATGGTCGACTGGATCGTGCCGTCAGCCACGCCACGCAGGGTCTGCG
>CAXTVZ010000003.1:0-47927 GCA_964247685.1 uncultured Acetobacteraceae bacterium | reverse complement strand
GCTGAGAACATTGTCCCGGTGCTCCTCTGCCAGCTGTATTGGAGGCTGATATGCCGGATCTGTCAGCCGTCGCGCCAGGAGCGGCGGTCGCCGGACCGGGGCTGATCGCGTAGGGTCTGGAGGGTGATGAGGGTGATGAGGGTGGTTGGGCTGACGGGATGAAGTGCGTTTGTTGTGGGTCCGCCGCCGTGACGGAGCGGCCCGAGGTCACCGCCCGCGGCTACCGACGCTTCCGCTGCCGGATCTGCGGGCGGCAGTTCAACGAACGCAGCGCGGGCGTGCTGAACCGGACCTGCCTGCCCAGCGACATCATCGCCTTCGTGGTGTTCTGCCGGTTGCGCTACAGGCTGACCCTTCGCGATCTGAGCGAGATCCTGGCTCTGCGCGGGATCGAGGTCAGCCACGAGGCCGTTCGCGACTGGGAGACAAAGCTGCTGCCGGTCATGGGCGACGCGCTGCGCAAACGCCGGCACAGCACGCGGCGGGGAGCCGGTAACAGCTGGTATGTTGACGAGACCTACCTGAAGGTCCGCGGCAGCTGGACCTACCTGTATCGGGCGATCGACCGGGACGGAAACCTGATCGACGCCATGCTCAGCGAGCACCGTGACATGAAGGCGGCCAAGGCCTTCTTCCGCTCGGCCCGGGCAACCATGGGATTTCGCCCGGAGCGGGTGACGACGGACGGTCATGGCTCCTATCCGCGGGCGATCCGCAGCGTGCTGGGGAAGACCGTCCGGCACCGGACCAGTGCCTACCTGAACAATCGCCTTGAACAGGACCATCGCGGCATCAAGGGACGGATCCGATGTATGCGCGGCTTCAAGGACCGCGACGCCGCCAACCGCTTCTGTCGCGAGCATGGTGAACTCCGCAACCTTCTCCGTCCCCGCCGCCGCCATAACCAGACCGTCTCCGCTTCCCTCCGCCGCTCGCGCTTCGCCAGGGCCACCCGCATCGCCCTCGACATCATGACCGCCGCTTGAACGTTCCCGCTTTCATCGTTCAACTCCAGCATACTGGCGCGAGAGCTGACAGAACCCGCTGACCAGCTTGGGATCGCCTCCTTTCCAGTTGTCACCGACCTTGCCGATCCTCTGGCCCTCGCAGGCTCCGCTGCAAGGATCCTTGAGCGGTTCCAGCAGCTTGACATCCTTGTCAACAACGCCGGGATCTTGTCTAACAACAAAGTGCTGGCGACGAGCCTCGACGAGTGGCGAAGCGTGCACACGATCAACGTTGAGGCGGCCTTTCTGCTCACCCGGGAGTTCCTGCCCGGTATGCGGGCGCAGCGTTGGGGTCGCTTCATAAATATCTCGTCATACGCCGCCAAGTGCGGCGGCCTAACCGCCGGTACGGCCTATTCCGTTTCGAAGAGCGCAATTGTCGGTCTGACCTTTTCAGTCGCCCGGGAAACGGCGGCGCAAGGAATCACCGCCAACGCGATTGCGCCAGCCTACGTGATATCACCCATGGTCTCTGAGCAACTCACGGACGAGCAGAGGCTTCAGCAGCTAGCGCATATTCCGGTCGGCCGGTTCTGCGAGCCGGAAGAGGTCGCTCATGCCGTTTTATTCCTAGCTTCACCGCACGCCGGGTTCATCACCGGCGAGGTCATCGATATGAATGGGGGCCTTCAATTCGATTGATAACGGAGCGGGCATTTGCTTGTCATCTGGCCATCCGCAGTGGGAGTTTTGCTAGCTCGCAGCTGCGTCAGAAGGGGCTATATCGAGGACGAAGGTCGTGCCGGAGCGGCGGGGCATGCGCAGAGGCCGACCACCTTCGCTGTTCGAGATTAGAATGGCTCTCTTAGGTGTCTCTAGCTCGACGAAGCGCACGCTCCATGTGTTGTCGGGGAACATGAACTGCGCGCTAGCCTCGCAGGAGAACAGGAAGCTCGATCCAATCAAGATGGGATTTTGAATGGAACAGACTTGGCGTTGGTTCGGCGAGCACGATCCAGTCCCCCTTGACTTCGTAAAGCAAGCTGGAGCGACTGGTGTGGTTACGGCGCTTCATCACGTGCCCGAAGGGGAAAGCTGGACCGTCGACGCCATCGAGCAGCGAAAGGCGCGGATAGAGGCCCACGGTTTGCGTTGGAGCGTGTGCGAGTCAATCCCAGTGCCATCCGCTGTTAAGCGTGGTGATCATGCTCACCATATTGCATCGTGGAAAGACACCCTTGCCCGTCTCGGACGCGCCGGGATCGGCTCTCTGTCGCTATCTGGCTTCCTCGTTCGAAATAGCGGCAGAAACTGTTCTAGAGGTGATCGATACAAGTGGGGCAGGCGACGCATTCATTGCGGTCCGTACTAGAGGCGCTCTGCTTCCAACCCAGCTATACCGCAGTTCAGCGAAACCCTCGTAGGCTCTCGCGATCGCCTGCACGCCAGCGGGCTCAAAGCCGCTGAGCAGCATCATCACGTGGGCTGAAATCGTGCGGTAGCACTGGCGCGGCGCAATCAGCGAGTCTGGCGGACCGCCCGGCGCATGACGATCTCCCCGCTACCAGAGGAGAAGTATTCCCTCTTCTCGGCGATCAAGACCCTGATCGTCTCGAACACGCGATCAAGATGTGCTTGCATGGCGTCTGCCGCAAACGCTTCGTCACGACGGCGCAGTCCGTCTAGAATGTTCAGATGCTCGCTTAGAACGATATCAAGATGGTTTTTCAGCGGGAACACGAGTCTTCGTACGCGATCTAGCTGTGCCTTTGCATCGCAGATAATCTTCCAGACCTTGACCGACGCGCCACACTCTGAAATGAGACGGTGGAACTCCTCGTCAAGGTCATAGAAACCATCGAAGTCCCGCGCGTGGGCCAGTGTCGACTGTCGCTCAAGGTTTGCGTTAAAGCGCTTTTCGAACTCGACAGACATCCGTGTGGCCGCGAGGCGGACCACCCGCATCTCCAAAGCGTCTCTGACCAGCTGCCCGTCGAAAACATCCTGGAGATTGATCTGAGCAATACGTGTTGCGGTATCCGGGATCACGTGGACGAGGTTTTCGGCTGCAAGTTGTCGTATCGCCTCGCGTAGTGGCGTGCGCGAGATGCCGAGCTTCTCACAAATCGTCTTTTCGTTGATCACCGCGCCGGGTGGCAGAACGAGCTGAATGATGGCTTTGCGGATCAGTACGTATACCTGTGTACTCTTAGGAGAGCTACCCCCGATCAGGTCGGGACGCAGCAATGCGGCGAAGTCGTCCGCATCCAGCCCGTTAGTCTGCTCAACGGAGTCATTCCGATGTCGTGACACTCGTCGCCTCCGAGTCGTGTCGCCTATGTGCTGCTTCATCGTTGAGGATCCAAGGGGTCCCAAGGTGGCTGCCGGGGCGCCGCCACGCGACGAGAGCAACGGCGACGAGGGGTAAGGGGCTGGCCGGATACATGTGCGAGTTGACGAAACGCGTCTACTCTATCTCGCTTCGCGTAGGCATCATCGGATTTTAAGGCACGGCGAAGATCGCGGCCGTACGCGCGCGCGGCCTGTCAAACTGGTTTCGGTAGCCACTCGCAACGGCGACCGCTGTGAGGATGGATCGTTGTTTTCGTCCAAACAAGTCCCGCGCTTGGAAGAGCAGTAGGGGTATAGTGCGAGGATCCGCCCGGACATACCCGCTTGTAGGTTCTGAGAGGAGGTGCGGCAACCCCGTTGCTTCCCGGCTTTCGACCTTGAGAGAGCGATTGGACACAGGGCGCCTGTCCAGTCAAGCGCACTGCTGGCGACGTAAACGGAGCCGACGCTGCGCTAGAACCGCCGCATCAGTACGACATGCGAAGGAAGCGCCTCCTGACCTTCGAAACGTTGCGGAATTTGACTTCTCCTTCGAGCCTCACTGGACTGCGAGCAGATCCTGATACTCGCCCAGCTCACGTTCGTCACACGCTACGAAGTCGTCCGCTTCCTGCGATCGCCGCCTCCTACAGCACGCCAGGGTAACTTTGCGCGGTTCTGTCAGGTCTTGCGCCAGTAGGCCCGGCCTTGAGCGACAAGGCCTGGAACGTTCAGGCAGCGGCCATGATGTCGAGTGCGATGCGGTGGCCTTGGCGAAGCGGTAGCGGCGGAGGGAAGCGGAGACACTCTGGTTGTGACGGCGGCGAGGACGGAGGAGATCCCGGAGTTCACCATGCTCGCTCGGTGCCGGACCGTCTTGCCCAGCACGCTTCGGATCGCCATTGGTAGGAGCCATGACCGTCCGTCGTCACGCGGTCCGGCCGGAAGCCCGTGGTTGCCCGGGCCGAGCGGAAGAACGCCTTTGCCGCCCACATGTCGCGGTGCTCGCTGAGCATGGCGTCGACCAGATTTCGTCCTATCGATCGCTCGGTAGAGGTAGGTCCTGCGACCGCGGGCCTTCAGGTAGGTCTCGTCGACGTACCATGTGTGGACATCGGGTAATCGCGGTGGGGACATAGGTCATCCATAATGCCGCGATCCGGGCTCTCTCGTCCGGCGGCTCGCACACGGGAGGCTGTTCGGTGACCCAATTTGTCAGCTTAGAGCGCCTTTCAAAACCTATTTCCTAGCGCGTTTAAGCAGATGATTGAGCACGTGAGGGCGTGATGGATGTCGCTCCTGCGCTCGTATCGCATGACGAGCCTGCGGAAGCGGTTGAGCCAGGCGAAGCTGCGTTCGATCACCCATCTGTAGCGGCCCAGCTTCTGACTGGTCTCGACACTGCGACGTGCGATACGGAACGCGATCCCGCGACGGCGACAAGCCTCTCGGCAGCGTCGATGGTCGTAGGCCTTGTCGGCGTGGAGCTTGTCTGGTCGGCGTCGCGCCCGGCCGCGCATTCCGGCGACCGGCGGGAGCTCAAGCAGCTCCTCGAATGGCACGCTGTCGTTGGTGTTGGCGCCGGTCAGAACGAACGCGAGCGGAAGGCCACTCCGATCGGTGATCAGGTGGCGCTTCGTGCCGAGCCTGCCTCGGTCGGTCGGGTTCGGCCCGGTCTTGTCACCCCCCTTTGGCGGCAAGAGACGCGCTGTCCATGTGTCGTTTTATTTTGATGACGATAATGGCCGCGTCAGCAAGATCAATGACTTAGCGGCCCAATTCTTTTTGGCGGTGAGAATTCGGTCTTTGAACATGAGAATCATGGAGGCGCAGCGTCGGGTGCGTCCCCCTGGAGTGGCGGTAGCGATGGACCTGACTGTCGCACGGTCTGAGCTAGATATTCTCATGTTTAAAGATAAAGCGGCGCGAAAACGGCACATTCTCATCAATGAAAGAAAACGACAGCGGCCGAAAGGCCTGACATGCCGGCACCCACGATGAGCACGTCCGGCATCGGTGCGCCGTCGGGGCCGGGCCGCGCGGACGGCCAGCTCACGGCGGGGACGTTGAGGCGCTCGAGGTCGCGCCGCACCTCACGGTCGTGCCGAGCGGCTTCATCTGCGTCGTATCGAGGCGCCACCGTCTAGTCCTTCCGCACCGGGATTGTTCTTAGATATGATGGCTGACATGGTCCGTCATATATCCTTTGTGACCTCTTTCGTGTCACTTGGAGGAAGGACGATGATCCGTCGCAAGCCGCACATGACACCCGCATGAGCGGGCACGACGTCGTCGTGGTTGGTGGCGGGATCGTGGGTGCAGCGACGGCCTTCCATCTCGCCTCGTTCGGCGCCGGGGTCGCGCTGGTCGAGCGTGGAAGGTTCGGGCGTGAGGCCTCGGGCCGAAATGCCGGAACGCTCAACCTGATCCACGACCGTGCGACGGATTTCGACGGTCTTGCGCTGCGAGCTCAGGCCATCGCGCGATGGCGTCTGGCCTCCGACGAGGTAGGCCACGATCTCGAGGTCGATCTCGCCCGCGGCACGATGCTTGCGGCCGAGCAGGAGGCCGAGCTGCCGCGCCTGCGCACGCTGATGGCGGCCCATGCGGCGCATGGGATCGCGATGGAGTGGCTGGAGGGCGCGGCACTCCGGGCCCGGGCGCCCTATCTCGCGCCCGGCGTGCCGGCCGCGATCTTCTGCCCGGTCGGCGGCATGGCCAATCCGCGCCAGGCGGCCTGGGCCTATGCACAGGCGGCTGCGCGGGCGGGCGTCGTCCTGCGTCCGGCCACGGCGGCCGGCGCGATCCGCCGCGACGGGCGGGATCTGCTGCTCGACCTGTCAGCCGGCGAGACGTTGCGAGCGCGATCCGTCGTGATCGCCGCCGGTCCTTGGAGCCAGGCCATCGCCGCCCTGCTCGGCGTCTCGCTGCCGCTGCGCATCCAGTATTTTCAGGCCGCCGTCACCACCGCGTCGCCGCCATTCCTGCCGCACGGGCTGCGGCGCGTGGCCGGCAAGCTCACGCTGAAGCAGGTCGCCACCGGTCAATGCGTGCTGGGTGGTGGCTGGACCGGCCGCAGCGCATTTCCCGCTCACGGCGGCATCTCTCTCGACAGCCTGAGGGATAACTGCGCGGTGGCAGCGCGCCTCGTGCCGGCATTCGCCGCGCTGTCGGTGCTGCGGGCCTGGGCGGGATATGACGGCTCGAGCCCCGACGGCGAGCCGCTCCTCGACGAGTTCGAGAGTGCGCCCGGCGTGTTCGTGTCGACCGGGTCGAACGCGGGGTTCTCCACCGGGCCGTTGATCGGCGAGGTGACCGCCCGCCTGGTGCTGGGGCTCCCGCCGATCTGCGACGTGGCACCCTTCCGCCTGTCCCGCTTCGCCCAGCTGACAGCGGGAGCGACGGCCGATGCCTGAGCCGATCGAGGTGGTGGTGGACGGCATCGCCGTTGAGGGTTTCTGCGGCGAGACCGTGGCGGGGCTGCTGATGCGCGCAGCGCAGGCGGAGGGCCTGGTCCCGTGCGGGTATTTCTGCGGAATGGGTGCCCGTTTCGCCTGCATCGTCGCGATCGACGGCCGGCCAGTCCAGGCCTGCCTTACGCCCGTCGCGCACGGCATGCGCATCGCCATCACCTCTGCCCTCGCCATCAACGGGCCAGCCGTATGACGACCTATGATGCGGCCGTAGTTGGTGCGGGACCGGCGGGGCTTGCGGCGGCCACGGACCTCGCCCGGTGTGGCGCCAACGTGCTCCTGCTCGACGAGAATCCAGAGGCGGGCGGCCAGTACCACCGCGCCATGGCAGCGTGTCGCGCGCCCGGAGTGGCCTGGATGCGCGAGGCGCAGCACCGGCGTGACGTGCTCGTCGGAGGTGCGCGTGCGGCAGGCATCGAACTGCGGACGCAGGCGGCCGTGGTCGATCTGCGAACGGGATGGGAACTCACGATCCATGACCGCGCGGCGAGCGCTGTCGAGCGGGTCGGCGCGCGCTGCGTGATCGCGGCGACCGGCGCGCATGAGCTGGTGCTGCCGTTTCGCGGCTGGACGCTGCCGGGCGTGATGACCCTCGGCGGCGCGCAGACGCTGCTGAAATCGCAGGGCCTGCTTCCGGGCGGGCGCGTGGTGCTGGCGGGGACGGGGCCGTTCCTGTGGCTCGTGGCCCAGCAATTGGTGCGCGCCGGCGCCGAAATCGTCGCGATTGCCGAGGCGGCGGCGATCGGCGAGGTTGCGCGCTTCGCGGCGGGAGCTTGGCGTCATACCTTGCTCGCCCTGGCCGGGGCCGGGCATTGGGCCCGCATCGGCGCCTCGCGGGTGCGGGTCCTGTTCGGCCACGGCGTCATAGCGGCCGAGGGAACGGGGCGCTTGGCGCAGGTCCGTCTCGCGCCCATCGGCTCCGACTGGCGCGTGCGGGGCGACGCGAGCGTTGCGCTCGAGGCGGACGCCCTCTGCGTCTCGCACGCGTTGCTGCCGGCGACCGAGCTCACGCGCCTGGCCGGCTGCCGGCATGCGATCGATCCGGTGAGCCGCGTGCCGGTCCCCGCGGTGGACGCGCTGCTGGAGACCTCTGCGCCAGGGCTGTTCGCGGCGGGCGAGGCGATCGGCATCGGCGGCGGGGTCGTAGCCGATGTTGAGGGGCGGCTGGCGGCCCTCGGCGCCGCGATGCGGCTCGGGATATTCGCGGAGGGCCGCGCGCGTGCGGCTGTAGCATCGCTGTCGCGCACACGCGGGCGGAAGCGGCGTTTCGCGCGAGAGATACAGCGTCGCTTCGCGCCAGGCGAGGGCGCGCTGGACTGGATGGCGGCTGGCACTCCGCTCTGCCGTTGTGAAAACGTTGCGCGCAGCCGCGTCGACGAGGCGCTGGCGGCGGGGTTCACGACGGTGGATCTCGTGAAATCGTTCACCCGGTGCGGCATGGGACCATGCCAGGGTCGGCTGTGCGGCCCGGTGGTTCAGCGCACGATCGCTGCTGCGACTGGCGAGGCGGACGTGCAGCCCGGCGCGGTGCAGCCGCCGCTCAAACCGGTCCCGGTGGCCGATTTTCTGGCCGGACCATTGCAGGACATCGCGGGACGCCGGGCCGCCGTTCGAGAGGGTGCATGACCGCAAGGCTTCGCCTCTCCGCAGGCCATCACCATTTCGACCACCGTGCGGCGCCGATCGTGGCAACGGCGTACGGGTGGTTCGCGCAGGAAGGCCTCGGCGACGTCACGATCGGTGCCACCGGCGAGGACGACCGTACGGTCGCTGGCCTCTATGCCGACGACATCGATATCGGCCTCGACATCTCGCCCACCAAGGTGATCGCGGACCATGTTGGCGGCGGCGATCTCGTGATCGTGGGGTCGATGGCCAACGGCGTGGGTCAGGTGCTGACCGGCGTCAGAACCATGCGCACAGTCGAGGATCTTCGCGGCCGGCGCATTCACGTCGTCGAACGGGGAAGCGGGGTCGACTGGCATCCGCTGCGCATCCTGCTGCGCATCCTGCTGCGCAAGCGCGGCATCGATCCCGACCGCGACGTCAAGCTCGTGTTCGGAGCGCCCTACCCGCTGTTCCGCCACGCGCAGGGCGCCTTCGAGGCCGGGATTGCGGATGCGCGCATGGTGCTGCATGAAGAAATTCCGCAGATCGAAGCAGCAGGATATCCGGTGCTGCTCGACTTCATGGCGGAATATCCGTCCGACTATCCGCAGCGGACGATCGTCGTGCGCCGCGCCTTCCTGGAACGTCAGCGCGCCACACTTGAGGCCTTCCTGCATGCGATGGTGCGCGGCTACCGTTACCTGCGCGATGAGCAACGGTACGGCGAGGCAATGGCACTGATGCGGCGCCAGATCGACGACGAGCACCTGGGCTTTCCGCCCGGCATCACCGCTCATTTCCTGAGCAAACACTATTTCGGTTTCAAGCAGATGCCGCATGACGGCGGCGTGTCGGTCCGGAGCCTGCAGAGGTTGATCGACGAGGAGGCGCTCGAAGGCCGCATGCTGGGCCCGTTTGACGCGCGTGCCATTCTTGATGCCGCACCCGTGCGGGCGGCGGCGGCGGCGATCGACGCGGATTACGCAGGCGGCTACCGGTGAGCCGGTTGCTGGAACCACACTTGCCCAAACGAGGAGTGCAGATATGACGTGCTGTCAGATCGTCGCGCGGGTGCGGCGCCTATCGCGACCCTTGGCTGCGTCGCTCGTGCTCGCCGCATCGGGGGCACGGGGAGAAACCCCGAAGGCCGATCCGACGATCCACGCCATGCTGCCCGAGAGCATCCGGCAGAGCGGCGAGCTCCGCATCGCGACCGACGCGCATCACCCGCCCTGCGAATCTTTCGCCAGTGACAACGTCACGATGATCGGCATCGAGCCCGACCTGTGGAACGCGATCGCGGCGCGGATGGGCGTCAAAGCGAGCGCCGCGTCGATCGATTTTGCAGGCCTGATCCCGGGCGTGCAGGCCGGGCGCTACGATGCCGCTTTCGAGTGCATGTCGGACTCCGACGAGCGCGAGCGCCAAGTGACGTTCATCGATTTCATGCATGCGGCGATCGCCGGCTACGCGCTCGCCGATAACGGCCCCTCGCCCGCGAGCGCCAAGGACCTCTGCGGCCTGCACGGCGGCGTGCAAATCGGGACCGATTTCGCAGCCGGCCTGCAATCGCTGTCGACGGAGTGCACATCCTCCGGCAAGGCAGCGATTGAGACGTCGCAGTATCCGTCGGCCGCGAACGTCATCCTGGCGCTGTATTCCGGGCGGGTCGACTTCATCCTCGACGATCGCGGCGCCTACCAGCACATCAAGACGTACTCCACCCGGCCAATCCGAACCTTCGACCTGGGCTTCCCCCTCAAGACCACCGGTGCCGTGGTCGGGCGGGACAATGTCGCGCTGCAGGGCGCGATGCTCGCCGCACTCAAATCGCTGCAGGCGGACGGCACCTATGGCGCGATCTACCGTAAATGGGGCATCGAACCGCTGGAACTCGTGCCGCCTGCGGTCGATCTCGCGACCCACGGGTGAGCGGCGGCCGTCACGGGGATCCGGCTCCCCGTGACGCTGGACGCCTGTGCCGTCAGTGGGTGCCGAGACGCCGCTCAATCCGGGTGATGAGGTGCTCGACCTCGGCGATCTCGGGCGGGCTCAGGGTGCGGCCGGGCTTGCGCTGGAGGGCGCTCGCGATCGCGCCGCGGCGCGCGAGCACGTGCTTGCGCACGGCGAGCCCCACGCCGGGCTGCTGCTCGTAGCGGACGAGCGGAAGATGCGCGTCGAACAGGTCGAAGGCGGCCTCTGTCTCGCCTGCCGCATGCAGGCGACAGACGGCGACCAGCATCTCGGGATAGGCGTAGCCGGTCATGGCACCGTCGGCGCCGCGGCGGAGTTCCTCGGGGAGGAAGAGACCGCCATTCCCAGCGAGGATGCTGATGCGGCGACCGCCGGCGCGCTCGGCCTCGCGGAGTGCTGTGATCTTGTTCAGGCCCGGCCAGTCTTCGTGCTTGAGCATGACGCAGCTCGGCAGGCGGCGAACGATCTCGCCGATCACATCCGATGCGATCTGCACGCCGGTCGCGAGCGGGAAATCCTGCAGCACGAAGGGAATGTCGCCAAGTGCGTCGGCCGCGGCCTGGAAGTAGTCGATGATCTGGGCGTCGGTGCGCGCCGTGCCGGGCGGGGCCACCATCACGCCGGCCGCACCCGCGCCAATCGCGATGTCCGCCAGCTCCTTCATGGGTGCCAGGCCCGGTGCGCTGACACCGACCACCACCGGGATGCGCCCGTCGATGTGGCGGCAGACGGCGTCGATGAAGGCGCGGCTTTCGCCGCTGGTGAGTTTCGGCGCTTCGCCCATCATGCCAAGGACGGTGACGCCGGCGACACCATGCGACAGGTAGAAATCCATCAGGCGTCCGACACTGCCGAGATCGGCGGCGCCGTCGCTGGTGAACGGCGTGACCGAAATGACGAAAACGCCGCTTGCGGTCGCATTAAGCTGTGCCAGGACACCCTCCCTTTTTGGTTCGGTCAGATGTTCATCCGATATACCACAGGGATCGTGTTTCCAAGCGCCGTTCCGCAGGCGGGCGGCGCGGACGAGGCGGAAAAGGGGCGGCGAAATGCCGGGCCGAGGCCCGTCAGGCCAACACGTTGCGTGCGCGGCGTGCCGTGCGCGGTGCGGCCGCTTGCGCCGACGGCGGCGACGGCGGACTGACCCCGATCTGCATGACGCTCGTGGTCTGGCGGGTGAGCGCCACCAGCAATCCCTTCTGCGTGACGTCGTTGTGCTCGATCATGACCGCGCGGGCGCGCGCGCCGTCATGCACCTTCAGCGCATCGATCAGGAGCTTGTGGGCGTCCACAGTCTCGTCGCCCACGTCGCGCAACTGCGCGCCCAGGTAGAAGAAGCGCTGCAGCTCGTCGAGCGTCTGCATGATCATGCCGTGCAGGCGAACATTACCCGAAGCGATCGCGATCGCCTCGTGGAAGTCCCGATTGGCCTGCACGAAGCGGTGCACGCTGGGCTGCTCGGCGCGATCATAGATCACGTCCGACAGTGCGCTCAGGTCGGCGAGCCCCTTCGGCGTGATGCGTGCACTGGCGAGCTCGGCCGCATGCGCTTCGAGCATCGTCCGGATCTCGAACAGCTCGTTCATGTCCTGGAACGTGACGGGCGCCACCTGGTAGCCGCGGCGAGGGAAGGTTTTCACCAGCCCCTCTGTCCGCAGCTTGGCCAGCGCTTCGCGCACGGGCGTCTTGCTCATACGGAACCGTGTCGCGAGATCACCCTCGGACAGCTCCTGGCCTGGAACGATGTGGCAGGACAGGATGTCGCGACGGAGGGCCGCGTATACCTTCATCGTCATCGACAGGTCGTTGCGGGGTGTTTTGAGAGCCATGTTCTCGCGCTACCTGATCAGCCTGGACGTGTGAACCGGAGCTCTTCCTAGCGGGTCCGCCGGTCGGCGCGCCAGTCGTTGAACCGCGCGCGCGCAAGCCACGCGGACGGTGCGAACTGCATCAGCCCGTGCAGCTTCCAGGGGCGCGGCGCAGTAATCGGGACCGACAGATCGCCACTGGAGCCGCCCAGCAGATGACGGCCGATCTCGCGACCGAGCGCCGTGGTGAGCGCCACGCCGCGGCCGTTGCAGCCGATCGGTGCGAGCAGGCCGGGTCCGAGCGTAAAGCAGCGGGGCATGAAGTCGCCGGTCCCGGCGATCACGCCATACCAGGAGAAGGCGCTCGTGACCGGCGGCAGGTCGGGGACCAGGGTTTTCAGGCGCCGGATGAGGAACCGCTCCATGCGCCCGATGGCGTCGCCGCCGTGATAGAGGCCGCCGCCGCCGGTGACGAGCCGGTTGTCCGGGCTCCAGCGGAGCGCGAAGGGATGGTTGCGGAGGTCGACGAGCGGCTGGCGTCGCGGCAGGAGGCGGGCCTGCACGGATATATCCATCACCTCGGTCGCGACCTGGTAGGAGCGCACGGGCAGGATGCTGCGTTTGACCGCCGGCATGAGGTCGGCCACCAGCGCGTTGGTCGTCAGCACCACCTGACCGGCATCGATCGTGGCACCGCCGCTGCAGGTCACGCGCCACACCTTTCCCACGCGCTCGATCGATGAGGCCTCGCCGCACATCAGCCTGGCGCCGGCAGCGCTTGCGGCCGCGGCGAGACCGGCGGTGTAGGCGAGCGGGTTGAGCTGGCCGCCGGTGGGCAGCGTCATGGCGCCGAGATAGCCCGCGACACCAGTCGCCTTGCGGGTCGCGGCTCCGTCGAGCAGGCCGAGCGGCATCCCGAGTCGGCCGAGCCGCTCGACCTGTCGCTCGACCATGCGCATCGATATTGCGGTAGGCGCGGGCTGCAGCACGCCGGTCTGATCGGCGGCGCAGTCGATGCCGAGACGCCGCACGAGTTCGAACACGGTGTCGGCGGAGCTACCCACCAGCCGGAGCAGGCGCTCGGCATGGTCGAGACCGACGAGGCGGCTCGCCTCCTCGAGCGAGAGGCTGCCCTTAAGTGCGGGCACGACGAAGCCGGTGTTGCGGCCGGAGGCGCCGAAGCCGATTTCGGAAGCTTCCAGGAGGGCGACGTCGGCGCCGCCCTCAGCGAGCGTCAGTGCGGTCGAGAGCCCGAGCAGGCCGCCGCCCACCACGAGCACGTCGGCGCGGCCGCTCTGCGCCGTGAGAAGGGCCGGACGGGCCGGGCTGATCGCGGACCAGAGGGTTCGGCGGAAACTGGCGGAATGCGTCACGAGGCGCCTTTCATGGCGGGGGCTGCCGCCTCGACCAGCCCGGTCATGCTCCTGAGGAAGCGGCGGGTGCGGGGATGTTGCGGCTGGCGCAGCACGTCGCGCGCCGGGCCACGCTCGAGGATCACGCCGCCATCCATGAAGATGCATTGATCGGCGACCTTCTCGGCGAGCAGCATCTCGTGGGTGACCACGATCACCGCCATGCCGCCGGCTGCGAGCTCGCGGATCAGGGTGGCGATGCCGTCGACGAGCTCGGGATCGAGGGCGGCGGTCGCCTCGTCGAACAGCATCACGCGCGGGGAAAGTGCGAGCGCACGCGCGATTGCCACGCGCTGCTGCTGGCCGCCCGAGAGCTCGCGCGGATAGCGGGCAATCTTGTCGGCGAGGCCCACGCGGGCGAGCCATTCGATACCGCGCATGCGCGCCTCCTCGCGGCTCTGGCCGAGAACGCCGATCGGTGCCTCGATCACGTTCTCCAGCGCGGTGAGGTGCGGGAACAGGTTGTAGCTCTGGAAGACCATGCCGATGCGGGCGCGCTGACGCCGCAGCAGCGCACGCGGGGCCGGCACGAGGCGGCCGCGCCGCTTCACCACGCCGATCGCCTCGCCGTCGAGCAGGACCTGCCCCGCGTCAGGTGGATCGAGATGGTTGAGGCAGCGCAGCAGTGAGGATTTGCCCGAACCTGACGGGCCGATCACGGCGACGACCTGGCCTGCGGCCACGGCGAAGTCGATGCCGGCCAGGATCTCCTGGCCGCCATGCGACTTGCGCAGGCCCTCCACCACCAGGATCGGCGGTGCGGTGGAAAGCGCGGGCATGGATGTTGTCACGGCATCGATCCCCTGTCCTCGTGGCTGGGCGGATCCGGGCGGCGTGCCCGCGGGAGTCAGATGCTCATGATATTCCACCGCAAGTGCCTATGGAATATTCAATCGGTGAGAACGGCGTTTCATTTGCGCACGGCAATCGTATCGTTTCGACCGTGGACCCGATGCGGACGCTCTCGGGCAGCGGACGGCACGGATCGTGCTTATGTTCCCGTGAAATTAGGTTGATATTCCGAGAATGTCCTTGCGCCGCCGTATTTTCGCCACCGTCTCGGTGCCGGTGCTCGCAGCGTCCGGCCTGCTCCCAGACGCTGCCTGGGGCCAAGCTGCATCCGCACCGGCATCCGCGTCGGAGCAGGTCATCGTGACCGGCACCCGCGATCCGCACCAGACCGCGTCGAAAAGCCTCAGCCCGATCGCCGTCGTCACCGCGTCCCAGCTGCGCGCGACCGGCGAGCCCGATCTGCGCGATGCGCTGACCCATCTCGCACCCTCGGTGACGCGCGAGGTGCTCAACGGCGGCAACGCGAACTTCCTCGACACGATTGCGCTGCGAACGCTGTCGCAGGACGAGACGCTGATCCTGGTGAACGGCAAGCGCCGCCACACCACCTCGGTGATCAACGACACCGGCGCGCAGCTCGGCAGCACGCCGGTCGATATCGGCATGATCCCGATCTCGTCGATCGACCATATCGAGATCCTGCAGGATGGCGCGGCCGCGCAGTACGGCTCGGATGCGATCGCCGGCGTCGTCAACATCATTCTCAAGAAGAACGCGAGCGGCTTCGATGCGCAGGGCACGGCCGGCGGCTACTACAAGGGCGACGGCTTCACGACCGACGACTCAGCGGGCGGTGGCATCGCGCTTGGCACGCGCGGCTACCTGAACTTGAACATCGAGTTCAAGCACCAGGACAACACCAGTCGTGGCGGCCCGGACGATCGGCTCGGCACGCGGGTGGACCAGTTCTTCGGCAGCCCGCAGGAAACGCGCGAAACCATCGAATATGACGCCGGTTACGACGTCACCGACCACATCAGCCTGTATTCGTTTGCGACCTATGGTCACCGCAACGGCGAGTCCTGGCAGTATTATCGCGTACCCTCGCTGCTGCCGGCGATCTATCCCGCGGGTTTCGATCCGGTTAGCGCGATCAGCGAGGACGATTACAGCGTGACGCTCGGCGCGCGCGACACCATCGCGAAGTGGAACCTCGATTTCAGCTCCACCTATGGCGGCGACAATTCTGCGCTCTCGCTGTTCAACAGCGCGAATACGGCCCTCTACGCAGCGACGGGTGCGACACCCACCAGCTTCAACCAAATGAGCTTTGCCGACGCCGACTGGACCAATGATTTCGGCATCCAACGCGCCTTCGACGTGCCGCTGCTGGCCTCCCCACTGAACTTCTCGATCGGTGCGCAATACCGCTACGACACCTACGATGTGCGGCCCGGCGACCCTGCCTCGTATTACGGGTCGGGACCGCAGGGGCAGGCTGGTCTGTCGCCGCTGAGCCAAAGCTCCTCGGGGCGCGACGTGACCGCGGGCTACATCGACGTGTCTGCCCATATCACGCCCAAGTGGCAGGTCGACCTTGCCGGCCGGTTCGAGCACTACACCGATGCGGGTGACACCGAGACGGGCAAGGTCTCGACGCGCTACGACTTCAACAAATACGTGGCGGTGCGCGGCACGGCCAGCAACGGCTTCCGCGCGCCGACGCTGGCCGAGGAGCACTATACCAGTCTGCAAACGACTCCCACGGGTGCCAGCGGCATCCTGGCGGTCGATTCGGCGGCGGCCCGCAGTCTGGGTGCCGCCCCGCTCAAGCCCGAGCACTCGACCAATTTCAGCGCGGGACTCGTGCTGCATCCGGTGGAGCGGATGGCGGTGACGGTGGACGCCTATCGCATCAACATCCGCGACCGGATCACGCTCGGCGGCGTCTATGAGGGCCAGCCGGCG
The DNA here is from genome assembly GCA_964247685.1 of uncultured Acetobacteraceae bacterium. Lineage (GTDB taxonomy): Bacteria > Pseudomonadota > Alphaproteobacteria > Acetobacterales > Acetobacteraceae > CAXTPV01. Next base: position 31,614 of record CAXTVZ010000003.1, on the reverse strand, counting down.
CTCGACGCGCTGGCGTCGCAGGGCATCGTGCTTGCGAGCACCGTATCGCCGGCCGATGTCTCGGCGCAGTATTTCGCCAACGCCGCCAGCACCTACACCACGGGGCTCGATGTGGCGGCGACCTACACGACCCCGCTTGGCGACCGGTATGGCCGCATCGACTGGGATGCGGCGTTCAACGCGAACTCCACCTATGTGAAGCGGATCGGGAACGACCAGAACGGCAACGCGCTGCTGAACCTGCAGGACGTCGCCTATCTCTCGACCTATTTCCCGCACAACAAGCTGATCATCGGCGGTCACTGGTATGGCAAGCGGTGGGACTTCGCGTTGCACGAGATCCGCTATGGCAACGCCATTTCGCAGCTGACCTATGTGTCGGGTCCGAACGAGTACTCCAACACGGTGTTCGACGAGTTCGTCAACCAGCCGCGCTACGAGACCGATGTCGCGATCGGCTACAAGATCACGCGGCAGATCCATCTGACGCTGGGCGCGAACAACGTCTTCAACGCCTATCCGAGCCGGATCCCGGCGGACACCGCCTATCTTGGCGTCGACCGGTCGGACAAGGGGATCGAGCAGATCGGCATCAATGGCGGCTACTACTACCTGGCCGCCAACATCTCGTACTGAGCGGGAATGACAGCGGGACTCGGGGCATCGACGCCCGAGCGGTATTTGTGATATCCCACACAAACCTTAAAGGAGTATCAAGGCGCCCGCGTCTACCCACCTGGTCGGCCCGCTTGCCTTGAGGAGAGGTCCATGATTCTCGCGTGCAGCATGGATGTCGAGGCGAGTTTTGCCGCCGACTACGCGGGCGCGCGCGACCGGTTTCGCGTCGCCGTGGCGGCGAAAGGCGGTCGGCTGACGAGCTACGCCAATCCCAACCCGGGCCCGCACGGCGAAGAGCTCGCGACCGATTGCGGCTGGTTCGGACCCGCCGACGCCTCGAAGGTGTTGCTGCTGGTCTCCTCGACGCATGGGGTCGAAGGGTTCTGCGGCTCCGGCGCTCAGCTCGACTGGATCCTCTCGGACGGCGCGGCGGCACTCCCGGGCGACACCGCGGCACTCCTCGTCCACGCGATCAATCCGCACGGCTTCGCCTGGTTGCGACGCGTGACGGAGGAGGGGGTCGACCTCAACCGGAATTTCCTGCCGGAAGGCAGCGCCTTGCCGCCGAACCCCGGTTATGACGAGCTCGCCACTTCCTTTGTCCCGGTCGATTTCGGCCACGAAACGCTGACCGCCGCCGACACGGCGATCGCCGCCTTCAAGGAACGAAACGGGTTCGCCGCCTTCTTCCATGCCCGCAGTTTCGGCCAGCACACGCATCCCGATGGGGTGTTCTATGGTGGTCTCGAGGCCACCTGGTCGATGCGCACCCTAGCGGCGATCTGCAGCGATTTCAGGCTGGGTACGCGCGAGATGGTCGCGGTGATCGACTATCACACGGGGCTCGGCCATCATGGTCACGGCGAGCCGATAGTGGGCCACCGGCCCGGCGAGAGCGGCCAGGCCCGCTGCCGCGCGTGGTATGGTGACACGCTGGGCGAGCCGCTGCTCGGCAGCTCCTCGTCGATCCCGATCGCGGGGCTCACGCAATATGCCTGGGCACGCGAAATCGGTGACGACCGGCTGACCTTCGTCGCACTCGAATACGGCACCTATCCCGCGGAAGGCGGCCACCGCGCGCTGCGTGACGACCACATCCTTCATCGCGGCGGCCTGCCCGACTGGAACGATCCCGGTTGTGTAACGATCAAGGATGCGTTGAGAAAATTCTACTACCCTGACGTCGGTCCCTGGAAGGAAATGGTCATCTTCCGGAGCCGCCAGGTGATCGGCCAGGCGCTAGCAGGCCTTTCCGGCGCGCCGGTCGGCCAATATTCGATCTGACAACCGGTGCGCCGACAGGTGAATGTGTGAAGAAGATTCTTGTACTTAATCCGAACAGTTCCGAAGCCGTCACGGAGAAGATGGCGGAAGGCTGCGCGGGGATCGACCTGCATCCGGGCCACCGCCCGAGCTTTCACACTCTCGCGGGTGGTCCCGCGGGGATCGAGAGCCAGCGCGATGTCGAATCTGTTGTCGTCCCGACCTGCAACTTCTTCCTGGCGAACCCCGCCGATGCCTACGTGATCGGCTGCTTCTCCGATCCCGGCCTGGCGTTATGCCGCGAGGAAATCCGTGAACCGGTGGTGGGCATCGCGGAGGCGGCCTATCGCGAGGCGGCGATGGTGGGCAGGCACTTCGGTGTGGTGTCGATCAAGGCTGGCTCTATCGCACGCCATGCCCGCGCGATCGAGGCGCTCGGACTGATGCCGCGCCTAGCCGGTGACCGCGCGCTCGACCTGGGCGTGCTCGAGCTGCTCGACCAGGAGCGCTCGATCGCGCGCGTCATCGAGATCGGGACCGAGCTTCGCGATCGCGACGGTGCCGATGTCCTCATCCTCGGCTGCGCCACGATGGGACCCTACCGGCGCCGGATCGAGGCGGCGCTCGGCGTGGCCGTGGTCGACCCGACGCAGGCCGGTTTGATCCGGGCCTCGACGCTGCTGTCGTTCGGCTACGACAGTTCGTCCTGATGGCGCCCGGATCCTACGATCTGGTCGTCAGCGGCACGCTTGTCCTGCCCGACCGGAACCTTGCGGGCGGATGGATCGCGGTCTCCGGTGGCCGGATTGCCGCGATCGGTGACGGGCCGCCCCCGTCAGCGAGAGCGGTGCACAATGCTGGCACCGATTTCGTGCTGCCCGGCGCGGTCGATGGCCAGACTCATGCGACCAGCTATGGCGGCCTCGCGGGCTTCGCGTCTACGACGCGTTCGGCGGTCGCAGGCGGCGTCACGACGCTGGTCGACATGCCCTATGACAATCCCGATCCGCTCAACACGATCGAGCGACTGCAGTCCAAGATCGAGGCGATCGAGATGCATGCGGTGGCCGATGTGGCACTCTACGCGACCGTCGCACCGGGGCAGGGGACCGGGACGCTCGCAGCCCTGGCGGCCGGCGGCATCGCAGCCATCAAGATCTCCAGCATGCAGAGCGATCCCGTGCGCTTCCCGCGCGTGCCAGGCGGCGACACGCTCGACATCCTCCACGCGGCGGCCGGCCTCGATCTGCCGGTCGGGCTGCACAACGAGGACCAGGAGATCGTGCTCGCCAGCATCGCGGCGATGAAGGCGGCAGGGCGGATCACGCCGGAGTGGCATGCGTCGAGCCGGCCGGTTGCGGCCGAGCTTGCGGCGACTGCGAACTTCATGGCGCTTGGCATGGCAACAGGCGCGCATGTGCATATCGTGCACATCTCCTGCCCGGAAGGCTTCGCGATCGTGCGCGCGTTCCGCGAGATGGGCGTCAGGGCGACGGCGGAGATGTGCGCGCACTACCTCCATTTCGACGCGACCCGCGACATCGGGCGGCTGGGCGCGCGCATGAAGGTGAGCCCGCCGATCCGCGGCGACATGCTGCCGGGCCTATGGGACGTGATGCTCCGTGGCGAGGTCGAGTTCATCTCTTCCGATCATTCGAGCTGGCCGATCGACAACAAGCTGACGGCATCGATCTTCGATGCAGGCGCGGGCATCCCCGGCCTCGAGACGCTGGTTCCGTCCTTCTACACCGACCTCGTCGGGCGGGTCGCAGCGCCCGAGCGCGTGCTAGCCAGCTATCTCGCCGAGAGGCCTGCGCGGTTCTTCGGCTTGTGGCCGCGCAAGGGCACGCTGACGGTGGGTGCGGATGCGGATATGTTGGTGCTGCGCCCCGGGGCAGTGAACTTCGATGCTGCCGCAACGCATGACGACCTCAACTGGAGCCCCTACGATGGGGAGCGATTTGCAGCCTCCGTGGTGGCTAGCTTCGTGCGGGGCAGCATGACCTGGGACGGCCGGAACGTGCTCGGTCGGGAAGGACACGGGCGCTTCGTGGTGCGGCTCGGGTGATCCTGCGCCGCGCGGCGCTGGCCGCTTCAGTCGTGGCTCTCCTGTGGGGCAGTCATGCGGGCGCGCAGCCGGCGGAGGTGCCGCTGCCGCATCCCTGGCCGATGCGGCACCTAGTCGCCGATGGCACCCTGACCGTCGGCATCACCGCGCAGGTCCCGCCCAAGAGTTTCTCGCGCGCCGACGGATCGCTCGCCGGCACGCGGATCGACCTGTTCCGCCATCTGGCACGGGATCTTGGGCTGACCATCCGCTTCGTGCGGCTCGACTGGCCGGCAATCCTGCCCGGGCTGTTTGCCAATCGTTTCGACATGGCCTGCGAAGGCGTCGAGTGGACTGCCGACCGGCTGTCGGCGGGCGGTTTTCTCCTTACGCGTCCGGTCGCATTGTCGGTGCAAGTCGGCATCGTGCGCGCGGCCGACAATGTCGCGACCTGGCAGGCACTGACGGACAAACGCATCGGCGGCGTGCGCGGCGAGACGGAATTCACCCGCGGTGTTGCCGCCGTGCGCGACGCGATCCCGTTGGCGCTGCCGGGCGAGGAGGAGGGGGTGCTGGCCCTGCTCAACGGACAAATCGATGGCCTCGCGGCCGATCGCGTCACGGCCGAGGCGCTGCTCGCCCGCTCACCCGACGGTGCGCGCCTCCGGATCGTGCCTGCGGGTCTTCCGGCCGCGCCGGAAAGCCTCTGCGTGAATGCGCGCGAGTCGGACCTGCTGATGGCGGTCGACGCGCTTCTCGCAAGCTATCGCGTCGACGGTACGCTCTCCGCGCTCGACCGCGCGTATGGCGGCACGGGAGATCTCTCGGCCTTGGCGGCGATCGGCTATTGATCGAGCCACCCGCCTTCGCAAGTGCTTTGGTTTTCATCGCGCGCGGCACGGTGATGACGCTCGCGATCACGGCCGCGGTGCTCGCGATCGCCGTGCCGGTTGCGGTGGCATTCGCCCTGATGATGTCCTCGCGAACGCCGTTCCTGCGGCTGATGCTCATGCTTGTCAGCGGTGTGGTGCGTGGGGTGCCTCCGCTGATCCTGCTGTTCATCGCCTATTTTGTGCTGCCGGTGGCAGGGCTCGCCCTCACGCCGTTCGCGGCCAGCGTCGCGGCGCTCAGCCTGTATGTCGTCTTCTACCTGGCCGAATGTATCCGCGCCGGGATCGGCGCGATCGATGTCCGGCAGCGCGACGCGATCGCGGCACTCGGGATTGCGCCCGGCCGTGCGTTCACGCGCGTTCTGCTGCCGCAGGTCATGTCGGTCGCATTGCCGCCGTCGATCGGCTACATAACCGAAATCGTGAAGAGTTCGGCGCTGGCGTCGACGATCTCGGTGGCCGAGCTCACAGCGAACGGCACCCAGATGATCATGGCGACCGGCCGGCCGCTGGCGATCCTGACCGCCGTGGGCGCCATCTATCTGGTGATCGATCTCGGAGTCGTGGTGGCCCAGCCCGCCATCGAGCGGGCCTGCGGCATTCGTGGCCCAAGCCGGCTCCGGCGCCCCGCATGAGCTTCGATCTCGTCGTCGTCGAGACGCATCTGCCCGAGATGTTCCGGGCGTTGTGGATGACGGTGCAGCTGTCGCTTCTCACGACGCTTCTCTGCACGCCGCTTGCCTTCGGGCTGGCACTTGCGCGCGAGCGCGGCGGCCGGCGCCTTGCTTCCCTGGCTGCTCTCTACGTCGTGCTGTTCCGCGCTGTGCCGGCGCTGCTCGTTCTGTATTTCGCCTTCTACGGTCTGCCGGGACTGGGCGTGTCGCTGCGCCCGTTCACGGCCGCCCTGCTCGGGCTCACCGTCGCATCCGCCGCGTACATGGCGGAGGACCTGCGTGGGCCGCTGCGTGCGGTCGACGACGGGCAATGGCAGGCGGCACATGCGCTCGGGCTCGGATACGGGCGCATTCTGTGGCGGATCGTACTGCCGCAGGCGATCCCGCGCATGCTGCCACCCTACATGTCGCGCCTTACCGTGATCGTGAAATCAACGGCGCTCGCCAGCATCGTCTCGGTCAACGAGCTGACCGGCGAGACCTACGCGCTGCTCGCCGCCACGTATCACGCGACCGAGTTCCTGACGGTGTCGGCGCTGTTCTACCTCGTGGTCAACGCGGCGATCGCCATCGTGCAGCGCGCGGTCGAGCGACGTTTCGAGCTCCGCATTCGGCGCCGCCCATCCAGGACCGTCACGACATGACCGATCTGCGTCACCTCTTCCAGCCGATCCGGCTCGGTCGCGTCGACATTCGCAACCGGATCGTGCTCACCGGGCATGGCACCGGGATGGGTCGCGACTTCAAGCCCGATGAACGCATGATCGCGTATTACGCGCAGCGTGCGCGCGGCGAGGTCGGGCTGATCATGCTGGGGTCGCAGCAGGTGCATCCATCGTCGCCCGGCCTCACCGGGCTGCTCTGCAACTACGACGACAGCATAATCCCCGGATTGCGCGATGTCGCGCGCGCGGTGCACCGCCATAGCGGACAAGTGTTCGGCTATCTATCGCATATGGGGCTTGCGAGCAGTGCGCGGCCGACGGCGCTCTGGTCCGCCTCGAACGCTTACGAGCAGAAATACGGCGAGGTCGCGCATGCGATGACCACCGCCGAGATCGAGGAAATCACGGCCGCCCATGCGGCGGCGGCCCTGCGCTGTCTCGAGGCCGGGCTCGACGGGCTGCAGGTGCATTGTGGCCACGGTCTGTTGCTGCAGCAATTCCTGTCGCCGCTGACGAACCACCGTACGGACGCGTATGGCGGTTCGGTGGAGAACCGGGTGCGGTTTCCCGCCGCCGTGTTGCGCGCGGTGCGCCGCGCGGTTGGACCGGACGTGACGCTCGGCATCCGCTGCTCGGGCGACGAGCTGATCGAGGGAGGGCTCACGGCGGTCGACATGGCGGAGATCGTGCCGATGCTCGTGGAGGCTGGCGCGCTCGACTATGTCGATGTCAGCGCCGGATCGGATGGCGACTTGGTCAGTAACATGCGCCACGAGCCGCCGATGGGGCTCCCTTTCGCGCCGTTCGCGAATGTGTCGCGGATGATCCGCGAGAAGATCGACGTGCCGGTGATCCATGGCACGCGCATCCACACCGCCGAGGAGGCTGAGGCGCTGATCGCGCGCGGCGATGCCGACATGGCGGGCATGGCGCGCGCGCTGATCGCCGACCCGGCCTTGCCCGTGAAGGCGCGGACCGGGCGTGGCGCGGAGATCGTGCCCTGCATCGCCTGCGAGCAGGCCTGTCTCGGGCGGCTACATCGCGGACGTCACATCAGCTGTGTCGGCAATCCTGCGACCGGCCGCGAGGCCGCTTACGGCGATGTCCGCCGCACGGCAGAGCCACGTCGTATTACCGTGGTGGGTGGCGGCCCGGCCGGCATGGAGGCGGCGCTGCAGGCGCGCGTGAGCGGGCACGAGGTGGTGCTCATCGAGCGCGCTCCCGCGCTTGGTGGAAGGTTGCGTCTCGCCGCGCGCCCGGCCGGGCGCGAGGAGTGGCTGCGGCTCATCGAGCACAAGATCGCCGCACTCGCGCGCGCCGGCGTCGATTGCCGCTGCGGGGTCGAGGCGGACGGCGCGATGCTGCGCGCGCTTGCGTCCGACATCGTCGTGCTGGCGACCGGTGCGCGTCACACGCTGCCCGCACTGCCCGGCGTCGAGACCGCGCCGATCCTGTCGGTCGATGAGGTGGTCGCCAACCCGTCGCAGACGAGCGGCCGTGTGCTCGTCGTCGACTATCTCGATCGCCAACAGGCCATGGTGGCGGCCATCATGCTGGGGCAGCTGGGCCGCGATGTGACGCTAGCCACGCCGTCGCTGCAGGCGGGTCTGAAGCTTGAGCTCCAGAATGTCACCGAGTTCTACCGGCGTGCTTACAGCGCGGGCGTCGCGTTCTCGACTCTCTCGCAGCCGACAGGCTTCGACGGCGGCCTCGTGCAGTTGCGCAATCCGATCGGCGCGCAGACGTGGCAGGCGGGGCCGTTCGACCACATCATCATGGTCACGCCCGGTGCGCCGGACGACGGCCTGAAGGTGGCGCTCGATGGCGCCGGCATCACCGTGCACGCGATCGGCGATGCCTATGCGCCGCGCGACGTCGAAGCGGCCATCCTCGAAGGCTTCGAACTCGGCCGCTCGTTCTGATCCAGATCCACTCCAAGCAGAAGGAAAATACGATGGGCGACAAGATCATGTGGAGCCGCCAGGAAGACGTCGAACGCGTCTGGGTGCATGAGGGGCACGAGTTCAGCCACCGCCTTATCACCCAACGCCATCAGGGCGCGTCCTTCTCCTTCCACATTACGACCTACATGCCGTTCTTCGACACGATCGTCGAAGGCGATGGCCTCCACGAGGTCGTGCTTTACTGCCTGCATGGCTGGTCGAACCAGACCGATCTGTCGGACGGCCGCGAGCGTATCTTCAAGCCGGGCGATGCCATCTACCTGCCGGTGAGCTACCGCTACCATCATGTGATCGGCGACGCAGGCCTCGTGGTCGCCGTCAGCTGCACGCCGTCGCGCGAGCCGCTGGAGGTCTGACGATTCACCGTGACGCGCCTCTCTCGCGGGACAGGCGCGTCGCAATTTTGCGTGCTCATGTGATATCTTTCAAGTATTCCAGGTTGTGGCGAGTGCGGTGCCTCGGCTAGGCTCACGAAGCGGCGCTCGAGACACGATCTCCGAACAGCCGCTCCCATCGAGTAAGGTGCATGATGTCCGACGTCTCGGGTGCGAGCGACCACGTGGATCTGGTCGTGCACGGACCGCCGGGCAGTGCGCCGCCGGTCCTCGCGGACGCCTTCCTCGCAGCGCTGGCGGAGCTCGGTGGCCAACGGAGATTCCAGCTCGTGCCGCGCGGCGACGATCCCGGCGTGGACGCGATGAATCTCCTCGTCACGCGTCCCGGTGACGGTTGCGTTCTTTCCACGTGCACGCCGGTTTTCCTGCAGGCGCCGCTGCTGCGGGGAAGCGCATTGACGCATCGCGCGCTCACGCCGCTCGCGCGTTTGGTCGCCGATCATTTCTTCCTTGTCGTGCGGGCGGATAGTCCCTGGCAGGACGCCGAGCGCTTCATCGCGGCCATCCGGCAGCAGCGCACGCGCACCGGGGGTTATTTTCTCGGCGGCATCAATCATCTTCTGGCGCTCGCGATCGGAGCCGAGACCGGCGCCGAGATCGACTTTGTCGTGACGCCAAGCGAGCCCGCCGTGTGGGATGCGCTGATCGCAGGCGAGATCGACTGGGGCTGCGGGGTCGGTGCCGAATTGCTGCCGCATCTCGAGAGCGGCACGTTGCGCGCGATTGCGGCGCTCGATGAGCAGCGCCACGAGCCATTTCTGGATCTGCCGTCACTGACCGAACTAGGTGTGCCCATCACGTTCTCGATGTGGCGCGGGCTGATGGGGCCGCCGTCGCTCACCGATGCGCAGCAAGCGGAATGGCACGCGCTGATCCGTCGCGTTGTGCAGACCGTGGCCTGGGCAAGCTACCTTCGGCGCAACGGTCAGGTATCCGCCTTCCTTCCCGGCCAAGGCTTCAAGACGTTCCTCGAAGAGCAGTGGAACTGGTACGAGCGAAATCTCGATCGAGCCGACTTGCTGTCTGCCGGCCGTCCATCCTGACGACCGCGCGTTCCAGATATAGGAAAGCGAAATCCCATGTCGGCGTCCCTGTTGCCCCATGAGAGGCGAACCCTTGCTGCACTCCTCGAGACGATGTTCCCTCCGAGCGCTGCTGTGCCAGGGGCGATCGAGATCGGAGCACTCGCCTATGTCGAGGGCGCGCTGTCGGGTCGCTACGCGAGCGACCTCCCCACATATCGAGCCGTGCTTGCGGCGCTGGATGCGGCGACGGACGGGGACTTCGCGGTTGCTGCGGCCAAGCCGCGCCTGGATGCGGTCGGAGCGTTCGAGCGTGGCGCGCTAGGGGGAATCGCCGACGAACGTCCAGGCGACAGCTTCACCCTTGTGCTGCGACATCTCCGCGAGGGCCTGTTCGGCGATCCGGCGCATGGCGGCAACGCAGGCTTCGCCGGGTGGAACGCGATCGGATTTCCGGGCGCACAATACGGTTACGCCGAAGCGTCACAGGCGCTCGATGCGCCAGTGGAGCGCCCGCCCGCATCGCGTGCCTCGCTGCCGCCCGACGACCGGCCGGACGTGACGGCCACACTGCCCGACATGGCAGCGCAGGACTTCCCGGAAGTAGACATCGTCATCATCGGCGGTGGCGCGGTCGGCGGCTTCCTCGCCCACAAGCTCGTCTGCGCCGGCCGTCGTGTCACGCTGCTGGAGGCCGGCCCGCCTCGCACCGGCCGTGAGCGGCGCATGGACGAGGTCGCGTCAACCGCGTTCCGCAACGAGGGCGGTGCGGCCAAGTTCAACGGCGAAGTCCCCACCTGGCGACGCAACGACACCGAGCGCGCCACCCGGGCAACACGCTCGCAGGGCCTCGAGACCGCGCTGGGCGGCAACTCCGTTGCTTGGGGTGCCGTCGCGATGCGTTTCTACGAGCATGATTTCCAGACGCTCAGCGCTACCATGGCGCGCTACGGGGCGAAGTCCGTGCCGGACAACTCTTCGCTGATCGACTGGCCGCTCACCTATGCCGATCTCTCGCCGTATTACGACGAGGCGGAAGACCTGCTTGGTGTGTCCGGTCAGGCCTGGGATCCGGCGCAGCCCCAACGCGGCGGCAACCGCTTCGAGCCGCCCCGCAAGGGCGGCTACGCTATGCCACCCTTGCGCACGAGCGGCCTCGGCAGGTTGTTCGGCGATGCGGCTGCGGCCGAGGGCTATCACCCATTTCCCCTACCCGCCGCGATCGCCACGGAGGCATTCCGCGGCCGCGGCGCCTGCACGTATTGTAGCTTTTGCTCGCGTTTCGGCTGCCATGTCGATGCGAAAGCCTCCGTGCAGAACACCGTGCTTGCGGAGGCGCTCGCGACCGGTCTGCTGACCGTGGTGACCGGTGCGCGCGTCGTCGAAATCCTGACCGACGCGCACGGACGTGCCACCGGAGCCCGCTACTTGGCGGCCGATGGTGCCGAGCGCGTTGCCGCCGCAGCCCTGACGGTGCTGGCCACCTACACCTTCGAGAACGTGCGTTTGCTGCTGCGCTCGACGAGCGCCAGCCATCCAGACGGCATCGGCAACAACACGGGCCAAGTCGGCCTGCACTACATGACGCGCCAGCAGCCCGCAGTGTTCGGCGTGTTCGACGGGCACGAGCTCAACCGTTTCATTGGCCCGACGGCACAGGCGAGTGCCATCGCCGATCTCTCCTCCGACCACTTCGATCATGCGGGTCTCGGCTTCATTCGCGGCGGCCGGATCGCGGCCTTCAACCAGTATCTGCCGACCGAAGCCTCCGCCGTCCTGCCGCCCGATGTGCCGCGCTGGGGCGCGGCGTGGCGCGATTTTCTGCTGCACGCGTATCGCCGCACGGCCATGCTGTTCATCGATCCCGAGATCCTGCCCTACGCGACCAACAGGCTCGATCTCGACCCTGATCATCGCGACCCGTGGGGCTTTCCCGTCACGCGCATCACTTTCGACATCCACGAGAACGAGCACCGCCTGATTGCCTTCCTGCAGGCTCGCGCGGAACGGATCCTCAGGCGCATGGGCGCCACCCGGATCTGGAAACGCGACGCGCTCACCGGTCCGATCAGCACCCATGACGTAGGCGGCACGCGGATGGGGGATGATCCACGGAACTCGGTGGTAGACAGCTTCGGCCGCGTGCACGACACCCCTGGCCTGGTGGTGCTCGGCGGCTCGACGTTCGTTTCTCTGCCGGCGGTCAATCCGCTTTTGACCATCCTCGCAATCGCGCTTCGCGCGGGCGACAAGATCCTGAATGTGGCCCGATGAGCGACTTCGTCGTTCTTGGTGCCGGCGTGATTGGCGCCTCGATCGCCTATCACCTCGCGTTGCAGGGTGCGGCCGTCACGCTTGCCGATACGACCGCCGCTCCCGAAGCGCCGAGTGCAAGCTGGGCGAGTGCCGGCGGCCTGCGCTCGCAAGGCCGGCATGCGGCGGACCATCCGTTGACCCGCAGGGCGGCCGCGCGCTGGGCAACGCTCGGCCAAGAACTCGATGCTAGCCTGGAGATCACCCACGGCGGCCATCTCCATCTCGCCGAGAACGACGCGGAGGCTCGCATCGTCGAGGCGCGCGTCGCGGCCGACCTTGCGGGTGGCGTCGCAATCGAGCTCGTGGAAGCCCGGCGCCTTCACGAGATCGTGCCCGGCCTGGCGCCTTCCGCCATTGTCGGCTCCTGGACGCCCGGCGACGGTCAGGCGAATCCGGCGCTCGCCGCGCGCGCCTTCGCCGCAGCTGCCGCACGCCACGGTGCACGACTACGTCCTGGCGCGCAGCTGGTGCCGCATGTGGAGGCCGGTCGGGTGAGGGCACTCATCGGCCCAAACGGCGAGCGCATCGAGGCCAACCAGGTCATACTTGCCACGGGCGCGTGGTCGGTGCGCTTGCTGCGCGATCTCGGCGTCTACGTGCCGCTGCGGTGGCGCGCATTGCAGATGCTGTCCTCGAGCGTGGCGGCGTCGTTCCTGGCACCGACGCTAACTGCGGCTGGTCGCAACCTGTCGCTCAAGCAGACGCCGGATCGTCGCTACATGGTGGGGGGAAGCTGGATCGTGCAAGGCGCGGGCGACACGCCGTCGGCGACGCCGATGCCAACGCTGATCGCGCCGCAATGGCAAGGTGCTGTCGGCTTGCTTCCGGTCCTGCACGGCCTGTCGGTCGAGCGGGCCTGGGCGGGTGCCGAGGCGCAGACCATTGATGCGCTGCCGCTTATCGGCATGAGCGAGATTAGTGGTCTCTACCTCGCGACCGGGTTCTCGAACCACGGCTTTCAGATCTCGCCCGAGGTGGGCGCGTTGGTCGCGAACGATCTTGCTGGGGGCGAAGCTTTGCTTGCCCCATTCCGGCCGACCCGCTTTAGCGGGCCCGCCGTAAAATGGCGCGAGTTTCTCCACGCTGCTGCGCCGGCGCCCGTCTAGGCCGTCTCCGCGCCGCGCGCGCGAGAGCTTCGTCAGCACATCTTTGTGCACATTGCCTGCACTCACTGCCTGTTCGGCAAGCTCTTCAAAGGGGCCGTCGAAAAACTGCACAAGATCGATGCGCTAAAGGAAGATATCAGTTGTGATATTCCAGCGATGCGCGGTAAGGGTGTTTACACGATAGGCAGATGAGGGGAGCTGATGTTGAGGTCGATACTTCCCGAGCACGAGCATCTGCGTTCCGGACTGCGGCCGCCCCTCGTTCCGCCCATGCGTCCGGATGCGGTGGAGCGAGTTCGGTTTCTGACCGAGCGTGTTCGCAAGGACCTGTCGATTATGGTCTATCCAAAGGACGAGTGGGTCATCCCGCGCCACCATCCTTCGGGCCAGCACCTTTACGACGTCGCCATCATCGGCGGGGGCCAATGCGGCCTCGCAGCGGCATTCGGCCTGCACCGCGAGCGGGTCACAAACGTCATCGTCCTTGATGCCGCGCCCCGAGGCTCGGAAGGGCCCTGGTCGACCTACTCGCGGATGTGGACACTCCGCTCCCCCAAGCATCTGACGGGGCCAGATCTCGGTGTTCCCTCTCTCGCGCCGCGCAGCTGGTTCGAGGCCGTCTTCGGCGAGGATGGTTGGGAGGCGCTTGGCAAATGGCCCCGTGTCCTGTGGCACGATTATCTCGACTGGTATCGCGACGCGCTCCAGTTGCCTGTTCGTAACGACTCGCACGTGACGCGCCTTTCCCAGGACGGTGACGCCGTTCAAGTCGCGCTGGGCGACGGCAAGACCGTGCTGGCGCGCAAGGTTGTGCTCGCTACGGGCCTTGAGGGCATCGGTCACTGGAACATTCCGCGGATTGTGCGCGAGAAGCTCCCGCCCGCCTCGTGGACGCTCTGCACGGATGATGTCGATAGCCTGCATTGGCGCGGTAGGCGCGTCGCCGTCCTGGGTGCCGGCGCCACAGCCTGGGACCGGGCGGCCGACTTGCTCGAGCTTGGGGCGAAGAGTGTGACGCTCTATATGCGTCGTGCGGAGGTCCTCTCGGCCAACCCGTTCCGCTATCTCGAGAAAGCGGGGTATCTCCGGCACTTCCGCTCGATGAGCGATCCGGACAAGTGGCGCTGGATCCGCACGGTTCTCAGCTTCGGCCAGCCGCCGACCCAAGATGGCGTCGATCGATGCGCTGCTTTTGAGAACTTCACGTTGCATCCTGGGGCAACGTGGTCGGGCTTCCGCGAAACCGCGGACGGCATCGAGGTGCACGGCTCGGATGGCTCGGTCGATACGTTCGACCACTTCTTCATCGGCTGCGGCTTCTCGATGGATCCAGCCGGGCGGCGCGAGCTTTCAGAGTTTGCATTCAACATCAAGACTTGGGGCGAGGCGTATACGCCGCCAGCCGAATATGTTGATCCCTGGCTGTCATCCTATCCATACCTCGACAAAACACTTCGCTTCGTCGAGCGCGAGGCAGGCAAGACGCCAATCATGCGCAACATCTTCTGCTTCAACTATGGAACGCTCGTTTCCAACGCGCATTCGGGCGCATCGCTGTCCGGAATCCTCTACGGCATCGACCCGCTGATCCATGGCGTGACTTACGCACTCTGGGAGGAAGATGAGCCCGAGCACTTCCAGAGGACGATCAACTGGTTGTCGGTCGACACGGATCCCGCGTCTTTGCTTCCGAGAACGCGCGTCTTCAAGAACAACGACTAGTATGCGGCGCTCTGGCGCCTCCAAGAACAAGTATCGCCGCGCGGATATCTCAACTCCTCAAACAAGGGCTCCATCATGGTGCGCAATCGACTTGTCGCGACGACGTCGCTTGTTTCCGTAGCTATGCTGATCGCATCCAACCCCGCAGCACTCGCCGACACTACGGATACGCAGGCGAACGAACAGGTTATTGTCACGGGGACGCGTGATCCTCACGCGACCGCGCGAAACAGTGTCAGCCCGGTCGTCGTGATCACCAGTGCGCAGCTCCGTGCGACCGGCAAGGTCGATCTTCGCGACGCGCTGAACCTGCTTGAGCCCTCGGCCACGGTGCCTGTTATGGCTGGGGGCAACGCAAACCTCGTCGAGGCCTTCAGCCTTCGCGGCCTGACTTCGGACCAGACGCTGGTCCTGATTGACGGTAAGCGTCGCCACACGACCGCGATCATCGCTGACTACGAAGGGCCGCAGACCGGCACCACGCCGGTCGACATCGACATGATCCCGACGGCTTCAGTCGATCATATTGAGATTCTGCAGGACGGCGCGGCAGCACTCTACGGCTCTGATGCGATCGCGGGCGTGGTCAACATCATCCTCAAGCACGATCGGACCGGCGGCAACTTCCAGGCGATCAACGGCGGCTACGATGCCGGTGACGGTTTCACCTCGGGCGAGACCGCGAACTATAACTTTTCACTCGGAAGCCAGGGCTTCTTCGATCTCAGCGGCGAGTTCAAGCATCAGGACCACACGATCCGCGTAGGGCCCGACGACCGCGTCGGTTATGACGCAAACCCATTCGTGGGCAACCCGCAGGTCAACCGTGAGACCATCGGCTACAATGCCGGCTACGAAATCACCGATCTCCTGAGCGCCTATTCCTTCGCGACCTTCGGGCATCGCAACGGCGAGGCCTACCAGAATTTCCGCACGGGCTCAGTTGCGCCAACCGTTTATCCCGATGGATTCGTGCCGACCATCGCGGTGGCAGCGAACGACTACAGCTTCACGGGAGGTTTCAAATACCAGCTGCCCGACGGCTGGACGGCGGATCTCAGCACCACCTATGGCGGCGAATCCGATGAGGTCGACATCTACGACACCGTCAACACGTCGTTGATCGCGGAGGGCGAAACTAGCCCAACGCGCTTCAAGAACATGACCTTTGCTGACAGCGAATGGACGACCGATCTCGGGTTTCGTAAGGCGTTCAACAACGCGGTATTCGCCTCGCCAATCAACTTCGCGATCGGTGCTCAATACCGCTACGACACTTACGATGTTGGGAACGGTGAACCCGACTCCTATTTCGGCGAGGGACCGCAGGCGGAGGACGGCCTGTCGCCAATCAGCCTCAGCCATTCGCACCGCGATGTGACGGCGGGCTACATCGACGCCTCGACCCAGGTGATCAAGAACCTTCAGGTCGATCTTGCCGGACGTTTCGAGCACTACACCGATGCCGGCGACACCGAGACTGGAAAGGCATCGGCGCGATACGATATTAACAAGTTCGTGGCCGTTCGCGGTGCCGTGAGTAACGGCTTCCGCGCGCCAAACCTTGCCGAGGAGCATTATACCAGCCTTGGTGTGCTGCCGACCGGCGCGCAGGGCATCCTCGCAGTCGACTCTTCGGCCGCCCGTGCGCTCGGTGCGACGCCGTTGAAGCCGGAGCGATCTACGAACTTCAGCGCGGGCTTCGTCATTAATCCCGCACCAATGATGCACATCACGGTCGACGCCTATCAGATCAACATCCGCGACCGCATCGTGCTCGGCGGCGTCTACAATGGCGCGCAGGCGATCGACGCACTTGAATCCCAGGGCATTACACTGCCATCGGGCATCGTACCGGCCGACGTCTCGGCGCAGTACTTCGCGAACGCGGCTAGCACGCACACGCATGGCGTCGATATTGCGTGGAACTACCGGACCGATTTCAATCGGTGGGGCCATGTCGATTGGGACGCCAGTTTGAACCTGAACGAGACGAAGGTGACCCACGTCTCGGACGACTCGAACGGCAACCCGCTTCTGAATGCGCAGGGGGAGGGCTACCTGTCGACCTACTTCCCAAAGAACAAGCTGATCTTTGGCGGTCACTGGTTCTACAAGAAAGTCGACGTTGCGCTGCATGAGATCCGATGGGGCTCGGCGGAGTCACAGTTGCAGTATACCTCGGGTGCGAATGCCTACTCGGATGCGGTGTTCGACGGTTTCGAGATCACTCCACAATGGGTGACCAATATCCAGGTCGGTTACCAGGTGCTGCCGCGTCTGCATCTCGCCATCGGCGCCGACAATCTGTTTGATGCCTATCCGCGCGAGATCCCGCCTGACACGCAATATCTTGGCGTTTATAAGTATGATTATACCGTCGAGCAGGTCGGCATCAGCGGCGGCTTCTACTACCTGCAAGCGAACCTAACTTTCTGAGCGAGGGACGAATGCTGCAATTTGCCAACGTTCCGATCCTTCAGGCCGTTGACGTAGTCAAACGGTTCGGAAAAACCGAAGTGTTGAAGGGCATGTCGCTTACCGTCCGCCAGGGCGAGATCGTCTCGCTGATCGGCCCGTCCGGTTGTGGCAAGTCTACGTTCCTCCGTTGCGTCAATCATCTCGAGACGGTCGACGCAGGCCTGCTTAAGGTGGAAGGCGAATATGTTGGTTATCGTCGCCAGGGTGATCGGCTCTACGAGCTCCGCGACCACGAGGTCGCGGCTTGCCGCGCGCGCGTCGGCATGGTCTTCCAGCGGTTCAATCTATTCCCGCACAAGACGGCGCTACAAAATGTCTGCGAGGGACCGGTGACCGTGAAGCGGGAGCGCCGCCGGGATGCAGAAGCGCAGGCAATGGCGCTACTCGAGCAGGTCGACTTGGCAGACAAGGCTCATTTCTACCCGTCCAGCCTGTCGGGTGGCCAGCAGCAACGTGTTGCGATCGCGCGTGCGCTCGCAATGCGGCCTAGTCTCCTGCTTCTCGACGAGCCCACCAGCGCGCTTGACCCTGATCGCGTGGCCGAGGTCTCCCACGTCATCAAGGATCTCGCGGTCCGCGGCACCACAATGCTGCTCGTGACGCACGAAATGAGGCTGGTGCACGACGTCTCGACTAAAGTCGTGGTCGTGGAGGCTGGTCGCGTCGTCGAGGAGGGCGCTCCCGGGCTGGTCGGCCGCCGGTCGGCCCGCAGCTTGGCTGCCCGTCCGGCGTTGCATTAGGGTTGGTAAAATGAAGGGCGAAATGCGAGCGAAGCGCCATCTGTGCACCCTCCTCGCAGCCGCTTCCCAGTCGGTCCTGGCGGCGCCTGCGCACGCTTGCGAGCCCGCAAGCCCGCTACCACACAAAACCTGGACGTTGGCACGATTACGATCGCGATTGAAGCGCATCATCCGCCGTGCGAGGGCTTCGCCGATGACACAGAGACCATCATCAGCAGCAAGCCCGACGTTTGGAACATGGTCGTGCAGAGACCAAGCATGAAAGTAGTTGTGGTGTCGGTCGAACCCGCCGCGTTCATCCCGGGCGTGAAGGCGGCTCGCTACTATGACGCTTTCGGACTTGTCTCCGACTCCGCCGACCGAGAGCGACAGGTCGCTTTCGTTGATTTCTCCAGCTCTGCCATGACAGGCTACGCGTTGACGGGCGATGCGGACGCATCATGGGGTGTTCATGCCGCCCTCGGCCGTACCGGCGGCGTTAAGAGTGGCCCGGCTTCCGAGCCAGGCCCGCGCCGTCTCTCCCTGCGTCGGATCCGGGCGAGCAGGACGCTAATAGGGATATCGGAGTGGACGTTGGAGCCCACGATTGTGCTGGCACTGTATTCTGGAGGTGACGACTCCGTCGCCGACGACCACGAGGCTCGGCGGCACATCCTCAGATATGCGACCCGGCCACCTCGCACGTTCAACCTTGGCTATCTGGCCCCCACTTTCGGCGCTATTGTGCGGACATCAAAACAGCGACTCGCTCACGCGTTGCTTCGTGCCTTCCAGGCGAAGCATAAGGATGGCAGCTATGCTGCTATCTGGGTCAAGTGTGCTTATCCGCCTCTCGCTTTAGTCGAACCGGGGGTCAATCTTGTCGCCCGACACTAGCAACACCTCCACCGGTGTGGCCGAAGATGTTGCGCCGGGCATGCGGCTCCGGGTAGTGCGCGCGCGGGGAAAGGGCGAGTTCGCAGCGGCCATCGTCGGGATGGTCCTACTCGCCTGCGTAATGCGTTCCGTGGTCGCAAATCGGAATTTTGGATGGCCGGTGGTCGGCCATTATCTATTCTCGCCGTTCATTTTGCAGGGGCTCGCGACCACCATCCTGCTGACAATCGCCGTCATGGTCATCGGCATTTGTCTCGGTCTGGCGCTCGCGCTGCTGCGCGTCCGTGGCGGACGCATCGTCGTGTTATTTTACGGCGTTTACGTCTGGTTCTTCCGCGGCACGCCACAGCTTGTTCAGCTCCTATTCTGGTATAACCTTGCCGCACTGTACCCGCGCTATCATTTCGGCATCCCGTTTCTAGCACCGGATCTCTTCGCCGGGTCCACCAACGAATTGATCGGTCCTCTGTCGGCGGCCCTTCTTGGGCTCGGCCTCAACGAGGGCGCATACATGGCAGAGATCGTGCGTGCGGGCCTCGAAGCTGTTGATGCGGGACAGGTGGAAGCGGCGCGCGCGATAGGGATGACGTCATCGCAGGTGCTGCGCCGCGTCGTTGTGCCACAAGCCATGCGCTTCATCGTGCCGCCGACTGCCAACCAGGTGATCGGCATGCTGAAGACAACCTCGATCGTCAGCACGATCGCTGTTGGAGAATTGCTCTACTCGGCGCAAATTATCTACTCGCGCACCTTCCAGACGATCCAGCTCCTGATTGTCGCCTGCTTCTGGTATCTTGTCGCGACCTCGGTGCTGACAGCGCTGCAATACGCGATCGAGAAGGCATATAGCCCAGGCAGCCGGCAGCGTCGGTAGGGTTCATGCGCCTTCGCGTCGGGATTACTTGGCAAAGTCAAGTGCATCAGTACATCGCTTTGAGATGCGAATGGAACGCGGAGCAGCGTGGTTCGGTCGTGTTTCGCCTGAAGCTTCGTTTGCGCAGGATTGTCCAGAGCCTAGCTATCATCAAGCCAATCGAATGCTGACAGGAACAAGCTGCTCAGATAACCTCACTTGGCATAATACGGGTTACCAAACTCAGTCGTTGTACGCGCAAAGCTAAGATGTCCGCCCTAAGCAAAGTTGTTGACGAGGACGGCCCCGCGGCGTCGATGTGCCAGTGTTTGGTTGTCGAGACACAAACAGGGAGCCGTCCAGTCAACCACGTCCATCGGTGGCAAGGATTCAGTTGCCGGCGCTGTCTCCATCAGCCGCGCCAAGCGTGCGAGTGACGAAAACACGCGCAGGATCGAGAGCTGCGAGGCGAGCGGGATTGAATGGCGAAAGGTCGACGGTCTTCGCCGTCCCGTCCAGGATCAGCTCTGCCATCGCCTCACCTGTCGCCGGTGCATTGAGGATGCCCCAGACGCTGTGACCGGTGGCCACGTAGGCGCCCGGTGCACTCTGTACCGGGCCGATCAAAGGCAGTCCGTCCGCTGTCACCGGTCGATAGCAGGCTTGGCTCGCGAGAACCTGCGACCTAGCCAGGATCGGTGAGATGCGGGCGCACAGCGCCCTCAACCGATCGATCGCACCGTCATCGGGGGTGACCTGACTGGGATCGATCGGCACGGGAGACTCACTCGAGATCCCGCACACGTACGTCGTGCCGTCACCACGCGGGAAGATCTCGGGCGTGAGCATTGATCCGGCTTGCTCCGCGTACTCAAGAAACAAGGCTTCCGGTGGCAGCAATGCGCCTGTCTCGAACACCAAGCTATGGCCTTTCAGCCCGTAGACCGATGGTAGTCGCAGCCACTCTGCGGCGAGCGCCGACCACGGCCCCATCGCGATCACGACGGCGTCGCCTCCGACGGTCGCGCTCTGGAGGCGTACGCCGGTCACGCGCCCGCCTCGCTCCAGCAGCCCTGTGGCTCGGCTCAGCAGCAGCTTGGCGCCTCGCTCCTCGGCGGCACGCATCATCGCCGATGTGAAGGCAGCCGGATGCACCTGGGCGGTCGTGCCACTTGAACCGAGCTGGCTGTGTATAGCGACCTCCGGCGAAAGCCATCCGGGGCCGGCAGCGCGGGACCTTCGAGCCGCGAAGCGCCCCACCGTGCCGGCATACGTCGTCATCCGGCGATAGCCCCAATCGCCACCCAACTCTTCCGCCAGCTCGGCGTGTCGGGCAAAGCTCCGACGAGCGAGAGCTTCGACGGGCGTGCGGTCGCACCAATCTAGAGCCAGGAACCCACCGGACTTGCCCGAGGCGCCGCACGCTACCCCGCTCCGCTCAATGACGACGACGTCCGCACCCCGTGCGGCAAGATGATAGGCAACCGAGGCGCCGATGACGCCTCCGCCTATAACGACGACCCGCATGCGAGCTCCGTGGTGGTTCTTTGGATCAGCACATCCCGCTCGTTACGTGGAGACTGTTCGAACGTATTATAGGTCCTGGGACTGCTCCTCCAGCGCGATCAACGCTGGTCATCTACTCGGGGTAACCGGGTAGATGATCGTAACCAGAACCGGGGTTGTCTGATGAGGCCAGCGTGTCCCCATCGCCGCTCAGACGCCGCCGCATCGAGCGCCGTGCATATGCCGGCGCCGATGCGACCGTGACGCTTCCGATCAGGCCAGCGTCTCCGAGAACAGTTCCTTCAGCGACGCCCAGGAGCGCGCATCCGCCTCGGCGCTGTAGCGGATCTTGTCCGGCATGTTGCGCTTGTCGGCTTCCTTGTTGGTGAAGCTGTGCACCGTGTTGCCGTAGAGGTGCATCTGCCAGTCCACCCCGGCGTCGCGCATCTCGGTCTCGAACTCGGCGCGCTGCTCGGGCGGGATCATCTGGTCGTCGGCACCGATGCAGACCAGCACGCGCGCCTTGATCGCGCGGGCGTCGGTGTTCGGCGCGGTGGTGCCGAGGCCGCTGTGGAAGCCGACAACCGCCTTGAGGTCGGCGCCGGAACGTGCCAGCTCGAGAGCCATCGTGCCGCCGAAGCAGAAGCCGATTGCGGCGGTGCGCCGCGCATCGACCTCCGCGCGCGCAGTCAACGCCTGCAACCCGGCAGCCGCACGCGCCCGGGTTTTGGACGGCTCGGCGAACAACGGCTTCAGCAAGCCCATCGCTTCCTGAAGGTCTTCGACCAGGCGCGCATCGCCGTGCAGGTCGCAGGCGAGGGCGACATAACCCATGGAGGCCAGCCGTTCGGCGCGGGAAATCGCGTGCCGGCTGAGGCCGAACGCTTCCGGAAACACCAGCACGCCAGCCTTCGGGCCGATGCCCGGCTCAAAGAACAGCTCGCTCTTCATCGTGAGGCCGTCCGCCTCGTAGGTCAGCGTCTCGTGTTGCATGGCGTGTCCTGCATCGGTTTGTGGCGGCGAATGAAGGCAGCAGTGTGAGGACAGTTTCGGCACGACGGCATGCGATAGCCCGATGGCCGCTGATGGTCGTCTACCTGGCGGCCGGAGCGTTCCACCTGTCCACGCCCGGGGCGTTCCTGATGATCACGCCGAGCTCGGTGCCGTTCCGGCGTCAAGTGATCTTCGCCATCGGCTATGCGAGATCGCCGGCGCCATCGCGCTCAACACACGCCTGCGCCGTGCGGCCGGAGCGGCGCTCGCCCTGTACGCGGTGTGCGTCTATCCCGCCAACATCAAGCACGCCCAGCATGGGCTGCCGCCGGGGCATTTACAGCTCGGCTGGTGGTACCATGCCCCCCGGCTGGCGCTGCAGCCGGTGCGGGTGTGGTGGGCGCTTTACGCGGGTGAAGTGATCGAGTGGCCGTTCGGACAATCGGCGCCGCGCTCAGGCACGCTGCCAAAACCGCGTTAACGCCCCCGTCCGACCCTGCACCGGGTCGGAGGCGGGGATCGGAAGCACCTGCAACCGGTCCAGCGCGGCCGGGGCCAGCGCCTTGCGGCAGGTGTCCCAGTCCTGCCCGGGTGGATAGGCGCCGACCACCAGGAAGTCCCGGCTAGAGCCGAGATTGCAGTGTCCGGTGCCGGCGGGCAGAAGGACCGCGTCGCCAGCTTGTACTGTTACCTTGCGGCCGTCTGGACCGCCAAGCAGGAGCTGCGCGCAGCCTGCCGCGAACCCCAGCACCTCATGCGCAGTCGAATGGAAATGGTGAAACGGATAGACCCCGTTGCGCCATTGTGGCGGCCATTCGTTGCCCTCGAACAGCGTCTCGAAGGCTGCGGCGTCACTGCGGTCCGCGGCAAGCGCGCTGCGATAGAGCAGCACCGGCAGTCGGGCGTTGTTCGGCACCCAGCCGGACGGTTGCAGCAGGAAGTCCTCAAGCTTGCTCATTGGAGCCGCTTTAACTCTGATGCAGGAAGCTGCTGAACGTGTCGCCATGGTCCGGGTGGCGCGGCCGACCAGTGGCAGTCTGGAACATCTGAGGCGGTCATCACGCCATCATAGACAGTGATGCTCGCCTTTAATCGGGGACGGTAGGCATCAACCGCACAGCTACGCTGACGGGCTGCTAACCCACCGATCGATCGGCCAAGCGGATCAAACCCACACGGACATCGCGTGGGTGCGGCGAGACCGTTGCGCCGATCTTCCGGATACGACCAAATCGGAAAGAACAAGCCATGAACAGGATCACAGCCTCTTTCGCCACCTTCTTCCTCGCCGTGTCGCCCATCGCCACTCACGCCGCTCGTTCCTCCACGCCGGCGATCGCTGTTGCGACGGTCACACCGGCCGCCATCGTCCGTGTCACGCACCATCGTTCGCCGGCGTACGACGTGCACGGGCAGCGTTTCGTGCCGACCAGCCTGCTCCGCAATCGCGACACCCTGATCAACAGCCTGCCGCCGCAGCCCGCGCAGTTCGAGTGAGCGTCTGCGGCACGAGGCCAGCGAGAAACGCCTCGGCACTCCGGCTCAGCGTCCGTTCGGCATGCAGCAGCGATCGGTAGGCGCGGCTCAGCAGGTCGAACTTTACCGCCACCGATGCTCCGTTCCAACCACCTTGATCCCTGGTCCGAGATCCCACCGCTGCTGCTCTCTCATCCCCGAACAGAACACGGTGCGGTCAGCCGACCAAACCATGCATGCAAATGGCGACAGAGCCATTTTCGTGCAGCGCGACACCGAAACCACGCCGCCCAACCCTCATGCCGCCCCGATTGGCACGCGCTTTGCTGCGCCTCCGCGCAGCCACCGACCCGGTCCCCAGCCAGGGAGACGCCGCGTGCCCCTGCTGCCCCGCCGGTCCGCCCTCATAGCCGCGCCCGCGCTCCTGCTGTCGGCCGCCTTCCACAGCACCCGCGCCACCCCCCGCATGTCGGCCACCACCCAGATCGGCTGGCTCCGCAACGGCGAGTTCGCCCCCATCCTGGTGGCAGAGGCCAAGGGCTTCTTCGACGCCGAGGGCATCGACCACCACCTTGTCGACGGCAGCGCCGGCCGCAACCCGATCCCGATCGTCGCCGTCGGCCAGGCCCAGTTCGGCGTCGCCACCTCCGGCCTGCACATCGTCTCCGCCCGCGCCGCCGCCGACCCGGTCGACATCGTCGCCATCGGCACCCTGTTCCAGGACTCCCCTTCCGCCTTCATCCGCCTCGCCGCTCCCGGCAGCCGCGAGCCTACGCCGAAGGACCTCGTCGGCAAGTCTGTCGGCATCCAGGCCGGCTCGGAATACTTCGTCACCGCCATGGCCCGCCTCCACGGAATTGACGAGCGCAGCATCCGCATCGTCATCGCCCAGGCCACACCCGAGCCGCTGCTGGTCGGCCGCGTCGACTATTTCTCCGGCTGGATCACCAACCAGACCTACCAGATCGAGCAGGCCGCCCGGGCCTCCGACGCCCCGCCGGACCTCCGGGGCAAGATCTGGCAGGCGCTCCGCTACGGCACCTGGGGCCTGCCCTCCTACGCCGACGTGATCTTCACCACCCCTGCCGTCATCCGGGACAACCCCGCCCTGGTGTCCGCCTACCTGCGCGGCGTCGCCCGCGGCATGCAATTCATCATCGACCATCCCGACGAGGCGATCGACCTCGTCGCCGCTCAACCGGGAGAGGTCGAGCCCCGCGACAAGCTCGCCTGGCGTTGGAACGTGCAGACACCGCTCTTTACCAGTGCAACCACCGCGCGCAGCGGCCTGCTCGCCATGGACTTCGGCGAGTGGACCCGCATGAGCGAATTCCTGCACAGCGTGAACGAGATCCCCAGCTCCATCCCAGGCGCCGCCCTGATGACCGACCGCTTCTTCCCCGGCCATCTTCCCAGCTGATGGCCGCCCCGATCTCCATCCGCGGCGTCTCCCGCCGCTACGGCGACACCATCGCCCTCCGCCCCACCGACCTCGAGATCGCGGCCGGCGAGTTCATCGCCCTGATCGGCCCATCCGGCTGCGGCAAGACCACGCTGCTGCGCATGGTCGCCGACCTGCAGTCGCCCAGCACCGGCGAGATCCGCATCGGCGCCGAGACCGCCGCCGCCGCCCGCCGCCACCGCACTCTCGGCCTGGTCTCGCAGCGCCCCGCCGTGCTGCCCTGGAAGACCGCCACCCAGGACATCGCCTTCACCCAGCGCATTGCCCGCCGCGCCGGCCTGCCGGCCGCCCGCCTGCTGCGCGATTTCGGCCTCGCCGGCCACGAGGACAAGCGCCCGGCGGAGCTCTCCGGTGGCATGCTGCAGCGCGTGAACATCGCCAGCGCCATCGCCCACGATCCTGCCGTGCTGCTGATGGACGAGCCCTTCTCCGCGCTCGACGAGATGAAGCGCGAGGAGCTAGGCGCTTGGTTCGACCACGAGCTCGCCGCGCGCCCGAAGACGGTGCTGTTCGTCACCCACCACATCGACGAGGCGGTGCTGCTCGCCGATCGCCTGGTGGTCTTCACCCCCGCGCCCGGCCGCATCCTGGAGATCGTCCCGGTCCCGGCCCCCCGCCCGCGCGGCCCCGAGTTCCGGCACGATCCCGGCTTCATCGAGACCGCCGCGCACGTCCGCCGCCTGCTGGTCCACCCGATGGCTCACGCCTGATGCCGCCCGCCAACCTCGCCGCCGCCCACGCCCACGCCGCCGCCCGCCCCCGTCGCGCGTCCACGCCCGCCGCGCCCGCCGCTCGCCGCATCGCGATCGTCGTCCTGCGCCTGCTCGCCCCGCTCGCCTCCATCCTCGGCCTCTGGTACCTGGCGATCTTGTTCTCCGGCCTGCCCTCCTTCGTGCTGCCGCGGCCCGAGCGCGTGCTCGCCTGCCTGATTGCCGACCGGCGCTTCATCGCCACCCAGACCCTGTCCACCCTTGAGGTCTCCGCACTCGGCCTGCTGATCGCCAACATCGTCGGCATCGGTCTCGCCATCCTGTTCGACGCCCTGCCGCCTGCCCGCGCGGTGCTGATGCCGGCCGCGATTACGCTCCGCAACATGCCTTACGTCGCACTCACCACCGTGCTGATGCTGGCCATCGGCGACACCATCTCGACCAAGGTCACCGTCGTCGCCCTGGCCGGCTTCTTCCCCGTGCTTGTCAACACCATGCAGGGCTTGCGCGCCGCCGACCCGGTGATGCTCGACCGCATGCACGTGCTCAACGCCGGCTGGTTCGAGACATTCCGCCACGTCCGGCTGCCCTATGCCATCCCGGCCATCGTCTCGGCACAGGAGACCGCCGCCACCGGCTCGATCATCGTTGCCATCAGCGCCGAATGGATGATCTCCTCCAGCGGTCTCGGCTACGTCATCAATCGCGGCATGCAGACATATCGGGGCGACCAGGTCTATGCCGTCGCTCTCGTCGCCACTGTGCTGTCCTTCGGCATCTACACCCTGGTGCGCCGCATCGGCCGCCACTTCGACTGGCGCGACCACTCCCGCGCCGCCCGCTGACCGTTTCCCCAAGGCCTAGACAGGAGAATTCGAGATGTCCGACACCCACCCGACCGAAGTGCCTCGCATCGACATCAGCGCCCTCTACGGCAACGATCCCGCCGCCCGCGCCCGGGTCGCCGCCGAGATCGGCGCCGCCTGCGACGAGATCGGCTTCTTCTATGCCGTCAACCACCACGTGCCCGCCGCCACCATCGACGCGGCCTACGCCAAGGCGAACGAGTTCTTCGTGCAGCCCCTGGAGGAGCGCCTGCGCGTCAAGGCCGACCGCAACAATCGCGGCTATCGCGAGATGGGCGACACCGTGCACAAGAGCGGTCGCATCTTCGCCCGCGACAGCTTCGATCTCGGCTTCCCGATGACCGCCGACGATCCGGAGGTGCTGGCCGGCACGCCCCTCTATGCCGAGAACAAGTGGCCCGAGCTCCCCGGCTTCCGCGACGCCGTGCAGAGCTACTATGACGGCTCGTTCCAGGTCGGCCTCAAGATTCTGGAGGCCTTTGCGATCTATCTCGGCCAGCAGCCCGACTTCTTCAGCCGCCACTTCACCCGCCCGATCGCCGACATGGTGCTGAACCACTATTACGGCCACGAGCTGGCGCTCAGCCTCGGCGCCACCGAAATCGCGTCCGGCGCCCACACCGACCACGGCATCGTCACCATCCTTTGGCAGGACGCGTCCGGTGGCCTCGAGGTGCTCGACCGCAACGAGACCTGGGTCGCCGTGCCGCCGGTGCCCAACAGCTACGTGATCAATGTCGGCGAGCTGATGCGCCGCTGGAGCAACGGCCGCTTTCGCGCTACCGTGCATCGCGTCGTCCACACCCGCAACGCGAGCCGCCTGTCGATGCCGCTGTTCTGCAACCCCGACTTCCGCACCGTCGTCGATCCGCGCCAGCTTGGCGTCCCCGACGAGAAGGCCCGCTTCGCCCCCGTGCTGTCCGGCGACTACCTGGTGTCACGCTTCCAGGCCACCCGCAAATCCTGGGGCGCCGAGAAGCCGCAACAGCTCGATCCCGCCGCGATCGAGATGGCCCTCGAATACTGACCCGCTCCCCGACTTGACCTCATCCGAGAGGGGCAGGGGCTCGCACCCTGCCTCCCTGGCGCCCGATTTCTTTCGCCGCCCGGCGCCGGTCGTCGCCCGCGACCTGATCGGCACCCTTCTCCTGGTCGACGACGTCGGCGGCATCGTCGTCGAGACCGAGGCCTACGCCCACCTCGACCCTGCCTCGCACAGCGTCCGCGGCCCCACCCGCCGCAACGGCGCGATGTTCGGCCCCATCGCCCACGCCTACGTCTACCGCTCCTACGGCATCCACTGGTGCCTCAACCTGGTCTGCGGCCTCGAACCGGGCAGCGCCGTCCTGATCCGCGCCCTCGAGCCGACCCATGGCCTCGGGGAGATGCAGGTCCGCCGCGGCACCGATCGCCGGCGGGCGCTGTGCCGCGGCCCCGGACGTCTGTGCCAGGCGCTCGCCATCACCGGCGACCTGGATGGGGCCCCGCTGGACGCGCCCCCGTTTACGCTGCTGTCCGATCCGTCCAAGCCCGCCGTCACGGCCGGCCCCAGGATCGGCATCACCCGCGGCGCCGACACGCCCTGGCGCTTTCTCCACACCGGATCGTCGTTCGTGAGCGGGAGCAGGAAGGCGCAGGACGCCGCCCTGAACCCGCCGGACGTTGCGGCTTCGGAACCATCAGGGGATGCGTCAGCGCACGTGCACTACAAGAAAGCGGCTGGCTACGCGTTGCGCCCACATTAAGTTGAAGATTACATGTTCGCAAGAATCGACAGACTTCTGACCGAGTTGCCCGAGCCCAAGAAGCCGGAGCCCAACGCAGCCGCGTCCCTGCAAGAGCTGCTGGGTGGGAAATACGGCGAGATGTCCACGCTCGGGAACTACATGTTCCAGAGCTTCAACTTCCGCAACAAGACAGCGCTCAAGCCGTTCTACAGCCTGGTCTCGAGTATCTTCGCCGAGGAAATCGGGCACGTGGAACTGGTGAGCAACGGCATCGCCATGCTCAACAACGGCCCCGGCAATCCGAAGAAGGATGTCGATATCAGCAAGGCCCCCTTCAAGCATATGGAGGATGTCCGCTCGTCGGCGTCGTTCCTCAGCTATGGCGGCGGCGCCGTGCCGGTGAACTCGAACTCCATGTCCTGGAACGTGGACATGGTGACCACCACCGGCAACCTGATCATCGACCTGCTGCACAACTTCCATCTCGAATGCGGCGCGCGCATCCACAAGCTGCGCGTCTACGAGACGATGATCGAGCCCACCGGTCGCGAGGTTTGCGCCTATCTGCTGGTGCGCGGCTCGCTGCACGCCCACGCCTATGCGCTGGCGCTCAAGAAGATCACGGGTGTGGCGATCGAGCAGATGCTGCCGACGCCGAACATCAACCTCGATCGCGTGCCGGAGTGCCAGAAATATCTCGACGAGGGGCGTCATCGTCGCCTCTACACATTCAGCGCAGAAGATTACGCTTCCGCGGCTGGCATCTGGTCGAACGACGAAGTGGCGCTGCCGGGCGACCCGCCGGGCAACCTCGAAGTCGTCGAGGGCTATCCCGAGGGCGGCAAGATGCCGGAACTTCTCGGCAACTACGGCGCGTTCGCACCGGACTATGCGCCTGAGGAGATCTTCGAGATCGCCTCGAAGCTCTACGAGAAGAGCCGCTAACATCACACTTATCGCGGACTGAAGCACGGGTCATCGCAACAGGGATGCTGTCTCGAACGCTGTCGATGTGCGGACGTAGTCCGTCATCGGCGGCGGTCTTGCGAGTCATGGTCGCCCGGCAGGTCGTGTCGCCGGGACAAGTCAAGTGCTCGTGGAAGTAGGAGAGCCCGCGCGTTGAAGCATCGAATGGTGCCGGACGGCGCCATTGAGCCTGCAGCGCGCGACAAGCGGCTCATGGCCGAGCAGAACCGGAAGATGGCAACGTCCGGCCCACGCCTATGTCCGGGGAAGCGCGAAGCGCTTCTATGAGGGGCTTGAGGCGCCTGGACATCCGAAGCTGCCCGACGGTCCGGAGGTCTGGATTTGCGGCGACTGCCATGTCGGCAATCTGGGACCCGTAGCGCGGACGGCACCATCGAGGTGCAGATCCGCGACCTCGATCAGACGGTGATCGGTAATCCGGCGCATGACCTCGCGTCTCGGGCTGTCGCTCGCGATGGCAGTCCGCGGGTCGGACCTGCCGGGCGTGACCACGGCCGAGATGCTGGTTGCGCCACTACCGCATGAGGCTTTCGCCCGCTAGGAGGGATGTCGGAGGTGCATATCGATCAAGGACGCCTACGCAGAGACTATCAAGAATTAAGCTCGTAAAGGCTAATCGCATTGGCGGAGTGCCGGCTTCGGCATGTTCGCCACGAGCACAGCGCATGGTCACCCCTCCCCATCTCTCTGCATTGCGTTCCTGGCAAGTTCTGGGACATCGCGCAGCTCGTCATCAATCTGCCGGCTGACAACCCGTCCTTCGACGATGACGATGAGCGTTGCTATTATGACAAGAACGAAGCCTCCGATAGCCGCTACAGTTCCGGATGCGGTCACGATCGTAACGTTCGGAACGATCGCGTTAACCGCACCGAATATCAGAGAGCTGATTAGGAGTATTGCTGCCACCAAACCGATCAAGGTGGCCCATGTCATCAGCTTGCAACGTCGCCTATACGCCAGCACCTGTCTTTTCAGATTGCTGGCCCGATTGCCTTCATGCGCTTCCGAACGGTAGTCGCCGACCGCACTCCGGTACCTATCTGTAGCAGCGTCGTAACGCTGCTGAAGGAACCCCATAAAAATCCATGCAGCGAAGATGATGGATGCATTGGGACCGATTGCCTGCAGGACTTTATTCAGCTGAAACATAGTGCATCCATTGAGCTAACAGGTCCTTGCAAGCAGTTATGGCAGCCTGGCCGGCCCGGAAGATTATTCAAGCGCCAGCTCCACCCTCTGGCTGACTGTAGCATGGTCTCCACTTGGGGCCGTCCGACCCAACCAACTGCATCTCGCCGCGGCGCGGCGTGAGCAACCCCAAGGTCGAAGAGAGGGCGCCCTCAGCGGCCGGGTGGAAGCGCTTGAAATGCCTTCCGGTAACCGGCCCCGCGCCTCACGCCGAGTCCGGCCCGTCCTCGTCCTCGTCCTGCGGCGCATCCGGCAGTTCGTGGCGGCTGTCAGGCCAGGATTTTCCACTCTCCTACACCTTTGATGGCTCTCAACAACCGAGTCTCAGACTTTCGCGGGTCCGTCGCGATTTGTGTGGAGCGAGTTGGTCATACGGCCTGCTTCGTGTTCCTCTCGGCAATGAGAGAGCATCAACGGTGGGATCTCGGTCCCGGGATCAAGATGGTCGGGGTGGAGCTCCTGGCCGACAGGTGTGTCGTCACCGCGGAGGCGACCGAGCCGTCACGCTGTCCTGATTGCGGCGCTAAGCCAGCAGGTCGATATGGCACCTACGTGTGACGCCTGCAGGACCTGCCTGTGCAGGGGAGACCGGTCCTTCGCCCTCGGGCAGCCCCCGAGTGTCGTGAGTGTGGCAACTAAAGACTAGGCTCAAAAACCGTCCGGCACGATATCAAACGAAGCTCGGGCCGCTTGTCGGCACTGAGGCCTGTGGTGCTTAGCCATCGCTCGCCTCCTCGAGGCCGCTTTCTAAAGCAGCCGGTCAACCACGAAGGCGAGCGGGCCGATGCGTTTGCAGGCGCCTTCAAGTTCGAGACGCTGAGACCTTGCCGAAGGATGATGCCCAGGAACAGCCGGCGCCCCGCAGCGGTCAAGAACGGCCCTGTCGGTCATAGCGGTCCGTCAAACGGAGCTTGCAGTCACAGATGGCCGCTACCGATGCGGCCTGTGCCACAGGCTATTACTCGCCTTTTTGATATGCAAAGCTGCACCCATGCCCAAGCGTGTCTCTCTGAACGTCTCTCTCACCGCGGAACTGGCGGCGTTTGTTGCCGCGAAGGTCAGTT
>CAXTVZ010000002.1:0-47985 GCA_964247685.1 uncultured Acetobacteraceae bacterium | reverse complement strand
CGCCCTTGTAGTCGAGGTCGGTGGTGCCGATCAGCGTGTAGTCGGTCTCGTAGGGAATGACGAAGAAGATGCGCTTGTCGGCATTCTGGAAGATGTAGCAGCCGTTGTGCTCGGTCAGGCGCGGCACGACGATGTGGCTGCCCTGCACCAGGCGGACAGGTGCGCGGGTGTTGGCGCGAATGACCTGACCCGCGACGTCGGACACCCACGGGCCGGCGGCGTTGACCAGCGTGCGCGCGCGGATCGTGCGCGTCTCGCCGCTCTCCTCGTCGCGGAGCGTGAGCGTCCAGAGCCCGTCCTCGCGCACCGCCGCGGTGCAGCCGGTGCGCGTCGCGATCTCGGCGCCGTGCTCGGCCGCGTCGAGCGCGTTGAGCACGACCAAGCGTGAGTCCTCCACCCAGCAGTCGGAATATTCGAAGCCGCGCTTGAACTCCGGCTTCAGAGGCTTGCCGACCGGGTCCGTGCGCAGCGACACGGTGCGGGTCGGCGGCAGACGCTTGCGGCCGCCGATATTGTCGTAGATGAGCAAGCCGAGCCGCAGCAGCCAGGCCGGGCGGAGATTGCGGTGGAACGGCAGCACGAACCGCAGCGGCCACACGATGTGCGGCGCGATGCTCCACAGCACTTCACGCTCCCGCAGCGCCTCGCGAACCAGGCGGAACTCGTAATATTCGAGATAGCGGAGGCCGCCGTGGATCAGCTTGGTCGAGGCGCTCGACGTGCCCGAGCCGAGATCGCGTTTTTCACAAAGGAACACGCGCCAGCCCCGTCCCGCGGCGTCGCGCGCGATACCAGTCCCGTTCACGCCGCCGCCGATCACGGCAATATCAAACGTTGCGGTGGCGTCGGTCGAAGCCAAGACGCTCCCCTCCCCAAAACAGGCCGGCACGTCGACGTGCTCTTTCGCTTTGCATCAGCGCACGAAAAAACTGAACACACAAGCGATCATGCCTCCTCGGCATCCTCCTCCTCGTCGCCGCCCACCTCGATCACCTCGACATCGTGGCGTCGGCACAACTCGGCCTCCCGTTCGCTAAGCCGGTCGGTGACCAGGAGGTCGATCTCGTCGAGTCGCGCGATCCGCACGGGTGCCAGGCGGGTGAACTTGCTGCCGTCGGCCACGAGGATGACGCGGCGGGCGTTCTCGATGATCGCGCGCGAGACCTGCACCTCGCGCGCGTCGTAGTCGAGCAGGGTGCCGTCCGCATCGATCGCCGACGTGCCGATCACGGCGATGTCCACGCTGTAGTGGCGGATCAGCTCGACCGCCATGTGGCCGACGACGCCGCCATCGCTCGCCCGGATATTGCCGCCGGCCACCACCACCTCGATCTGGCGGTTGCGATACAGCGCGGTCGCGACGTTGATGTTGTTGGTGACCACCAGCAGCCCGCGCCGCGCGGCGAGTGCGGCCGCCACCTCCTCCGTCGTGGTGCCGAGATTGATGAACAGGGAGGAATTGTCCGGGATCAGGGAGGCGGCGCGCTCGCCGATGCGCCGCTTCTGCTCGCCGGCGACGAGGCGGCGTGCCTCATAGGCGAGGTTGGCGACCGAGGAGGCGATCAGCGCGCCGCCATGCACGCGCGTCAGCACGCCGGCGTCGCAAAGCTCGTTGAGGTCGCGGCGGATGGTCTGGGGCGTCACGTCGAACCGGGCGGCGAGGTCGTCCACCACCACGCGCCCGGCCTCGCGCGCGAGGGCCACGATCTCCGCCTGCCGCCCCGCGACCCCGCTCACAGCCCGAAGTTGAAGGCGATCGACACCCGGAGCCCCGTGCCGCGATACGGGCGGACCTGGTGCAGCAGCCAGGAGGGGAACAGGAACAGCAGCCCGGGCCGCGGGCGGATCGTCTCGGCGCTGCCGGCGGAGCGGAACGCGGGATCGGCGAAGCGCAGCGCCGGCGCATGCATGCCCGGGCCGGCGCCGCGCGGGTCGATCATCTCGAACTCGCCGCCGAGCGTCTCGTCGGCCGCACACCCGCCATCGTCCACGTAATAGGTCCCCGACCAATAGGAGCCGGGGTGATAGTGGCAGATGTTGCTGTCGCCCGGACCGTTGACGTTGGCCCAGGCCTGCATCTTCCAGGCGGGCTCGACGGGGTTGCCGCTCCGGTCGGCGCTCAGCCGGGTCGCGAGGTCGCGCGCGATCGCAAGCACCTCGGCCGCGCGCGCGCCGCCCCAGGACAGGATGTCCCGGTCCGAGTGCCACCCGCCGGCATTCGACGCCTGGACGGCATGGCCCGCGTCCCGGCGGCTCAGGATGACGTCACGCAGTTCCACGTTGCGGGCGGCGGCGTCGGGTATTTCGACGGCCGCCACCGGTGTCGCGAAGAGGCCGCGCACGTTGATGTCGAGCCGCGCCATGGGTATTCGTCCGCCCGGTGGTAACCCGGAGCATAGGCCGGGACATCCGCCCCGTCATGAGCGATGATGGCCGTCAGGATGGTGGCTCGCCAGCGAGTGTCACGCGATCGGCGAGGCCGGCGTGAGCGCTTTGTCGGGCGCCATCTCCGACGACGATTACGCCGTGCGCGACACCGCCCCCGGCTCAGGTATGGTTGTGTCCGGGGCCGGTTTCGATCTGGTGCACGGCGCGCAGCACGAAAGCCAGCATGTCCCGCCTTCCGGCCAACCAGCAGCCGCGCCGCGCCTCATGCGTCATGTTGGTCGCAGCCAACGGATCCGGGTCTTTGCTGCCTTCCGGCAAGTTCCTCTCCCTCGCAAGGATGCGCGGCCGTCAGGATCTCCGCATTCGGAACCGGTCGAGAGCATTGAGCGCGATCGCCAGGAGAAGAAAGGCGCCCCAGACGAAGTCGACGAGGAAATTGCTGAACCGCATCATCTCCAGTCCCGATGACAGCATCATCAGGGCGAACAGGCCGACCAGGATTCCGGCCACCGAGCCGCGGCCACCGGCTGGATTGGTGCCGCCCAGCACCGCGATCAGGACGGATTGCAGGAGATAGGAAACGCCGTAATCGGACTTCGCCGCGTTGACGCGCCCCGACAGGATGACGCCGGCGAGACTCGCGAGGAAGCCGGTCGCGACATAGGACAGAAAGACCGTGCGCCCCGTACGTAGCCCCGCGAAACGCGCGACCCGCGCGCTCGCCCCGATCAGGGTCAGCGCGATGCCGCCTTGGGTCAGCGCCAGCGTGAGCGACACGATCCCGGCCACCACCAGGAGCAGGATCAGCGGGATCGCGATGCCGGCGACCGTGTCGTTGCCGATCGCCGCCCAGCCCGGCGGAAATCCCACGATGGCAGGTCCGCCGGTCAGCACGAGAGCGAGGCCGGTGAAGATCTGGCCGGTGCCGATGGTGGCGAGGATGGGTGTGATGCGCAGGCCCACGATCAGCGCGCCGTTGACCACGCCTGCGACGATGCCGGTGAGGAGTGCGAGTGCGACGCCGATCGCGACAGTGCCCGCACCGAGCGTCGCCGTCTCGTGCGGGTCGGCGACGATGGCATGGAAGAACAGGCCTGCCAGAATCCCGGACAGGTCCGCGATGCCGATCACGGAGAGATCGATACCGCCGGTCAGCATCGCGAGCATCATCGCGATCGACAGCAGCCCGATCTCGGGCGCCTCGAAGGTCATGCTGATGAAATTGTAGGGCCGCAGGAAATGGCGCGGCTCCGCCCAGGCCATGGCTGCGAAGATCACGACGGCGAGCAGAACGAGGCGCGCGAGCGGCCCGCGGAGTGCGGCCGTGCGCCCAGGGCGGGCCGCGATCAAGCGGGCATCCCCGCGCTCTGCCGCCGCTCGCGCCAGGCGGTCGCGGCCGAGGCCGCAATCACAATGGCACCGACCGCGACGCGCTGCCAGGTGGACGGAATGCCCATCAGGATCAGGCTGTTGGTCAGGAGCACGAAGATGAAGGTGCCGATCATGGTGCCGGCGACCGAACCGCTGCCGCCGAAGATGCTGGCGCCCCCGAGCACCACGGCCGCGATCACGTCGAGCTCGGTTCCGATCAGGTCGCGGGGGTTCGCAATCCAGATCATCGAGCCGTGCAGCAGGCCTGCGAAGCCCGCGAGCGCGCCTGCCGTGCCGTAGACGAGATAGGTGGTCCGCCGGACGCTGAAGCCGGCACGCCGCGCGCCTTCCTGGCTGCCGCCGATCGCGTAGATGCCGCGCCCTGCCAGCGTGTGGCGCAGCAGCACGTGGACGAGCAGCGCCAGCGCCAGATACGGGACGATCATCGCCGTGAGCCCGACATGGGCGGCGGATTGCAGGATGCTGCGGTTGGCGACCGCGATGAGCTGCGGCGGCATGCGGTCGATATTGATCTGGCTGGCACCCACCGCGCCGAGCAGGAAGCCGCGCACCGCGGTGCCCGTCCCCAGCGTGACGATCAGCGGGATCATCCGGAGATTGTCGACGAAGAACGCATTCGCGAGGCCGAGCACCAGGCCGATCGCGATCGCCACCGCGAAGGGCAGCAGCACGCCGTTGTAGGGAAGCGCGATCATGCCATTGATCACGAGATACATCGCGGCGATGCCGAATGCGGGAAACGACACGTCGATGCCGCCCGAGATCATCACCAGCAGGACGCCGAGCGCGAAGATGCCCGGGATCACGTTGGCGCGGACGAGGCTGAAGAGATTGCCCTCCGACCAGAAAGCCGGATTGACGAGGCCGATGCCGATCATCGCGACCAGCGCCAGCACCGCCATGGCGGGCTCGGGTTGGCGGAGGAACATGCGCCCGAGGGATTGGCGGCGCAAAGCAGGCGGATTCACGTCAGCGCCCTCAGCCGGTCGCCGAGATCGCGCTCGGCGGCGTGCGCGTCGCCAAGGCTTCCGTCCGGGCCGCGCATCTCGTGCGCGATGCGTCCGCGATGCAGCACCAGGATGCGGTTGCAGTTGCTCGCGAGTTCGGGAAGGTCGTCGGAGATCATCAGGACACCCATCCGCCGTTCGGACGCGACCTGGCGGATCAGCGCGTGAATCCCGGCCTTCGAGCCCACGTCGACGCCGACCGTCGGGCCGTTCAGGACCAGCAGGCGCGGCTCGCGGAGCAGCCAGCGTCCGAGCAGCACGCGCTGCTGGTTGCCGCCCGAGAGCTCGCTCACCGCGCGGCGGCCGGAGGGTGTGGCGATCTTCATCTCGCTGCGGATTCGCGACGCGGCCGCCTCCGCGCGTCGCGGCGCCACGACGAACGCGGTCGCGAGCGCGCCGAGCGACGACGCGACGATGTTCCGGTCGATCGTCTCGCCGAGAAAAAGGCCCTCCGTCAGGCGATCCTCGGGCACGTAGGCGATGCCGGCGGCGAGCGCCTGAGCCACGCTGTCGAGACGGATCTCATGGCCGTCGCGCCGGATCGTGCCGGCGTATCCCGGGCGCATGCCGAACAGCGCGAGTGCGAGCTCCGTGCGACCGGCGCCGAGCAGGCCGGACACGCCGACGATCTCGCCCGGTGCGACCGACAGCGAGACATGATCGAGCTCGCCTGGCACCGTGAGGTTTTCGACCTCGAGCAAAGCTGCCGCGTCGCCGGATCGCGGTGCCCAGCGATAAGGCGTGTCGACGAGATCGCCGCCCGTCATGGCGCGCGTGATCGCGGCTTCGTCGAAATCCGCGATCCGGCCGTCGGCCACCACGCGGCCAGAGCGCAACACCGTCAGATCCTCGCTGATCGACAGCATCTCGCGCATCTTGTGGCTGACGAACAGGATCGCGATGCCGCGGTCGCGAATATCGCGGACCACATCGAACAGGGTGGTGATCTCGCGGCCGGTGAGCGTCGTGGTCGGCTCGTCCATGATGAGCAGGCGCGGCTCGGCTGACAGCGCGCGTGCGATCGCCACCAGCTGGCGTCCCGATGTTGGCAGCGTGTTCACGGTCGCATCGAGATCGAGTGCGAGGCCCAGGCGCGCGACCGCGGCCTCCGCCTCGCGGCGCATCCGGCGCCAGCTGACCAGCGTGCGACGCTCGCGCAGCTCGCGGCCGATCGCGAGATTTTCGGCGACTGTCAGGTTTCCGAGCAGCGAGAAATCCTGGTAGATCACCTGGATCCCGAGCGCGATCGCGCGGCGTGGGTCAAGGCCCGTCACGGGTGCACCGTCGAACACGATCTCGCCGCGGTCGATCGCATTGATCCCTGAGAGGATCTTGATCAGCGTCGACTTGCCGGAACCGTTCTCGCCGGCGAGGCAGTGGATCGCGCCGCGCCCGATCTGCAGCGACACCCCGTCGAGCGCCTGCACGGCGCCGAAGCGCCGTGCCACATCGCGGAGTTCGACGAGCGGCGTGGTCAGCGACACGCGTCGCTTCTCAGAAGTTGTACTGGCTCATGTTCGCCTTGGTGACGCCGACCCAGCCCTTGCCGTAAAGCACGTGCGGCCGCGACGGATCGCTCGTCTTGAGATCGTCGTAGCCCTTCAGGCCGAGATCGAGATCGGTGTGGATCGGCTGCTTGGTCAGCGCCATGACGGCGAGGATGTTCATCGCGTAGCCCGCGGTCGCCGGATCCCAGAACTGGATATAGTCGATGTCGCCGTCGCCGAGGTACTTGCCGGCGACCGAGACGAGGCCGGTGCCCGAGAAGAAGAGCTTGTCCTTCAGGCCGCGCTCGGCGATCAGGCGCCCCGCACCCGCCGACGTCGGCATCGGCGCGCCGAGGATGCCGCGCAGGTTCGGATAGGTGGTGAGAACTTCCTTGAGCTTGTTGTAGTCGGTGGTGGCGTCGTCATAGGTCTCGATCCGCTTGGTGACCTGCGACATCTTCGGGAAATGCTGCTGCTGGTAGGCGACCGCGCCGTCGACCCACTCGTTCTGGCTCTCGCTCGTGAGGCTGCCGACGGTTGCGACGTAACCGCCTTCGCCGCCCATCTGGCGCGCGAGCTCCTGCATGAGCTTCTCGCCATAGGCATGATTGTCGAACGCCTCGACGTCCCAGTCGGTGTTCTGCAGATGCGCCGCCTCGTGCGAGATCACGACGATCCCCTGCCGCCGCGCCTTCGCGAGCACCGGCTCGACCGCCTCGACCGAGAAGGGAACGATGCAGATCGCGTCCACGCCCTGTGCGAGCAATCCTTCGACGATCTGCACCTGAGCGGCTGCATCCGTCGTGCTCGGGCCCACCATCCAGGTGTCGTATCCCTGATCGGCGCCGAACTGCTTGACGCCCACCCGCATGCGATCGAACCAGGCGATGCCGTCGACCTTCACCACGGTCGCGATCGAGAACTTCTTGCCCGTTGCCTTGTGGTTGATCGCTGCGGGAACCTTGCTCGCATCGATCGCCGTGCTCTGCGCCCAGGCGCGTGAACCGAGCGGCAGCCCCGCCGCGGCCGCACCCAGCGCCGCCGCGCCCAGTCCCGAAAAGCCGCGCCGTG
Source organism: uncultured Acetobacteraceae bacterium (assembly GCA_964247685.1). Lineage (GTDB taxonomy): Bacteria > Pseudomonadota > Alphaproteobacteria > Acetobacterales > Acetobacteraceae > CAXTPV01. Next base: position 40,640 of record CAXTVZ010000002.1, on the reverse strand, counting down.
TCATCCTGGTCATTTCGCCCTCCCATCGCACGGCGCCGGTTGATCCCGGCATCCGTTCCGGCGCGCCTCGCGCGCCGCTCTCAGTATCCCTCGCCGGCGGCCCCGGCGTCCATCAGCGCGAGTCCGTTGCTCGTGCCGATCCTGGTGGCGCCTGCCGCGATCATCGCGAATGCAGCCGCGCGCGTGCGCACGCCCCCCGAGGCTTTCACGCCGAGCGCGGGCCCGACCGTCGCGCGCATCAGCGCGACATCCGCGGTGGTGGCGCCGCCGGTCGAGAAGCCGGTCGACGTCTTCACGAAATCCGCGCCTTCCGCGACACCGAGGCGGCAGGCAGTACGCTTCTCCTCGTCGGTCAGCAGGCAGGTTTCGATGATCAGCTTCAGCACGACCCCCGCGGACGCGGCGCGCACGGCGGCGATGTCGCGGGCGACGGCGGCGTGGTCGCCATCCTTCAGGCGGCCGATGGCGAGCACCATGTCGATCTCGGTGGCACCGTCGCCAACGGCGCCTCTCGTCTCGTCGGCCTTGATGGCGGGCGGCATCGCCCCGAGCGGGAACCCGACCACCGAGCAGGTTCGCACCGGGCTGCCCGCGAGCGCGGCGGCGACCTCGCGCACGCGGTCGGAATTCACGCAGACGCTGCGGAAATTCCACTCGCGGGCTTCGGCACAGAAACGGGCCACCTCGGCTGCGGTCGCGTCAGGCTTGAGGAGGGTGTGGTCGATCATCGCGGCGAGCGCGCCCAAGTCCAGCTCTGGAGAACCGCTTTCCATCCTGCCCGCCTCCTGCACGCCTTTCTGGCGACCGCCATGTGATGTAAGTCACGCTCGTGATAGATGTCACGTCAAATGTGAGGACTTTATCATGACCGGCTCGGCACCGGGCGCGTATCGCGATGGTGGCCGCAGGCTCGCGCGCCTCGCGCAGCTGCGCGAGGCGGTGCTCGGTGGCGGTCCGATGCGGCTCGCTGCGGCGGCGAGCCTGCTGTCGGTCTCGGCCATGACGGTCAGGCGCGATCTCGAGAGTGGCGTTGCCGGTCTGGCACTGCTCGGCGGCCACGTGATCGCCGCAGACGACAAAGCGGGCGCGCTCGCGCCCTACGTGTTCGAGCGTGAGCGCGACATCCATGGCGAGGCGAAGCGCGTGGCCGGCCGCCGTGCGGCCCGGCTCGTGACGCCGGGCGAGACGATCTTCATCGATTGCGGCACGACCTTGCCGCATCTGGTAACCGCGCTGCCGCGCGGCGTCGAGGTCACCATCGTCTGCTACGCCCTCAATATCGCGACACTCGCCTGTGCACGACCCGGCACGCGCGTCATCATGCTGGGTGGCATGTTCTATCCGGAATCTGCAACCTTCATGTCGGACGAGGCGATACGTGCGATCGCGCGTCTCGGTATCAACAAGGCGTTCCTGTCGGCGGGCGGTCTGCACGAGAGCGTCGGCGCAAGCTGCTCACATTTTCACGAAGTGCCGATCAAACGAGCCGTGCTCGCGCGCGCTATGGTGAATGTTCTGGTGATGGATGCCAGCAAGCTCGGTCAGGTGCGGCCGGCGCGCTTTGCTGCCGCCGATGATTTCGATGCGATCGTGACGGAAGCGGAGTAGGTCGTTTTGAGACCTGCCCACGAACGGGCCGGAGCGGCGGTGGTGAATCCTGGTCGTGTTCCGTTCGCCGGCCCAGCCGCTTGCGAGACGTTGCTGTTTCCGGAGGTCGCCTACCAAACAGCGCCAGGGCCATCCGCCCCTCGTCGACATCCTGCGTCACTTCGTCGGAGGGCGGACGATGTTTGGAGCGCATGTGGCTTGCAGGCCAGTGAACATCATAGATGCGTGTTCATGCGTCTTAAGCCAGAACCATCCGCACCCGAACTGATCTTCGGGCGAGTTGGCCGTGTAGCCGCCCACGCACTGTGCTCGATGCCTGTCCCTTGCTCCGCGCGGTCGCTAGTCGACCCGACGCAAATGCGGTTTCATGCGCCGATTGGACCTGAGCAGTTCGTCGACTTTGGCCGCCAGATCGACTTGCCGGAACGGCTTTGAAAGCCGCGGCACATCGGCAGGCACGTCCTCTCCTGCGGCGGCGTATCCCGTGATCAACAAGGTCGGAAGCGCATGGCTGCTCGCTCGCAACTCACTGATCAGCGCGGCCCCGTTCATGCCTGGCATGAGGTAGTCCGTCACCAGCGCTTCGGCGTCCAGGCCCGACTGGAGAACGGTCAGCGCCTGACGGCCCGACCCGGCCTCGACGACCTCGTAGCCGACATCGCGAAGCATGTCGGCCGTGGCGGACCTGACGAGTTCCTCGTCGTCGACAAGCAGGATCTTCGCGGCCCGCCGCGCGCGCGTCGGCTCCGCGGCCGTATCGCTCCCGGTCGCAGGCGCTTCGTCCGTACTGGGCAGCCACAGCTCGATGGTGGTGCCTTTCCCAGGCTGGCTCGACAACTGCAGCGTGCCGCCCGATTGCGCCGCCAGCCCATGGACCATCGACAGTCCGAGGCCGGTCCCTTTGCCGACGCCCTTCGTTGAGAAGAAGGGCTCGGTCGCGCGCGAGAGCGTCGCGCGGTCCATGCCGACGCCGGTGTCTGCCGCGGTGATCCGGACATAGGTTCCCGGGTTCAGTCCCGCGGCATGGCGCGTTCCGGCGCCGACCGTGTCGGCGCCGATCGTCAGGCGCCCGCCGCCAGGCATCGCGTCGCGCGCGTTGATGGCGAGATTGAGCAAGGCCAGTTCGAGCTGGTTCGGATCCACACGGGCCGCCGGCAGGTGACGTGGAACGTCCAGCACGATCTCGATCGCCGGTCCCAGCGACCGGCGGATCAGCTCGACGATGCCGTCGATCAGCGCGCCGACATCGACCGCCTTCGGCTGCAACGCCTGGCGTCGGGCGAAGGCCAGCAGGCGGTGCGTCAGCGTCGCCGCACGTTCCGCCGCCTGCATGCCGGCATCCAGCAGCCTCTGTGAACGCTCGTCGTCTTTCAGGCGGCGGCGCACCACGTCGAGACTGCCGACGATGGGGGTGAGCAGATTGTTGAAGTCGTGAGCCACGCCACCGGTCAGCTGGCCGATCGCATCCATCTTCTGTGCCTGCGCGAGTTGCTCGTCCGCGGCCTTCCGCGCGGTGATATCGGCGACGACACCTGTGATCCGGACCGGGGTTCCTGCGTCGTCGGTGCGGACGCGTCCCTTGACACTGATGGTGCGGCGCTGTGCCTTGGCGTCGACGATGACGCACTCGAAATCGAGCGAACCACCGGACAAAGCGTCGGAGAATGCATCGGCAATGTCGACCCGCTGGTTCGGCTCGACATGGCTCAGGAACCGCTCGACATTCCATCTCGACTGGACTTCGGAATAGCCGAAGATCTGATCGTGACGCAGCGTGCGGCGTGCTTCTCCGCTGACCAGATCGATATCCCAACCGCCCATGCCGGCCGCGTCGAGTGCGATCTCCAGGCTTTGTCGCGCCGCTTCCAGTTCGTGGGTGCGCTGCGTGACCGCCAGTTCCAATGTCTCGGCGGCGGCGCGGACTTCGTATTGCCGCCGTCGTGCCGTCAGAGCTGAGCGGACGGCGCCCAGCAACGCCTCCGCATGCAGCGGGCGCTCGAGCAGAACGATGTTGCCGAGGTCGGCGAGCCGATCTGACGAGAGCGCCGACCGGGGCCCGCGGTCGCCGTTGGCCAGCACCACGAAGGTCAGGTCCGACCATGTCGGCTGCGCCGCCACCCAGTTCGTCAGCGCGCCGCGGTCGCCGGCTGCCAGCGCCTCTTCCGTGATCAGCACCGCACCGGCCCCTCGCGCGAGGGTCGAGACCAGGTCGGCCAGCGTGGCGCAGATGTCCGATCGGAGGGCGTGTCGGCGCAGCAGGTCGGCGGCGACCGGCGCGTCGCGGCCGCGGGGTGCGAGGATGAGGACGCGGTGTTCCATGCTAGGCGGCGTCGTGCGGCCCGGTCCCTTTCTTGCTGGCGATCAGTGTCTTGCCCGTGCCCGAAAAGGTCGGTACGCCCGTCAGAACACCCTGGAAGTCGCGCAGGGGAGGTCCGAACATCAGACCACCGGCCTCGATCTGGAATTCGCGGATGGTGCGCTCGTGGCGCGCGGTGCGGGTCTTGATCACGGAGATCGCCTGGCGGACTTCGCCATAGGCCTCGAAATAACGGAGCTGGACCACCGTGTCGGCGAGGTAGCTCAGATCGACGTCCGAGCGGACATCCCCCATCATGCCATGCAACCCGAGGATCAGGAGCGTCACGACTCCCTGCTGGCCCAGATAGCTCAGCAACTCGTGCATCTGCAGCACGAGGAACTGCTCGTTGGGCATCGACTGGAGGTAGGCGTTCAGGCTGTCGATCACGACCACCCGGCACGACCGTTGTTCCACGGCCGCGCGCACGGCGCCCGCGAACTCGCCGGGCGACAACTCGGCCGGATCGATTGCGCGCACATCCAGTCGGCCGCTGGCGAGGAACGGCTGGAGATCCATGCCGAGTGCTGCGGAACGCTTGAGCAATGTCGGCAGCCGTTCGTCGAACAGGAAATAGACCGCGGTTTCTCCTCGCCCGAGCGCCGCCATGATGCACTGGATTGTGGCCGTGGTCTTGCCGACGCCGGCGGGTCCGATGAGCAGCGTCGCCGTGCCGGGTGCCAGGCCGCCTCCGAGCAGAGCATCCAGTTCGCTCGAGCCGGTCGACACGGGCGCATCGTCGTAGCTGCTGCCATGCTCGGCCGCGACGAGCCGCGGGTAGACCTGCAGGCCGCCGCGCTCGATCTCGAAGTCGTGATATCCGCCGCGGAAGCGAACGCCGCGCATCTTCACGACATGCAGTCGCCGGCGTTGCGCGCCGAAGCCCGAGAGCGTCTGCTCGAGCGAGATGACGCCGTGAGCGATGCTGTGAAGCTGGAGGTCGCTCCCTGAGGCGCCCTTGTCGTCGAGCAGCAGCACGGTGCGCCTCCGTCGGGAGAAGAAATGCTTCAGCGCGAGGATCTGGCGACGGTAGCGAATGGGACTTTGTGCGAGCAGCCGCAGTTCGGACAGGCTGTCGACCACGACCCTGGCAGGATGGACTTCCTCCACCTTCGCCATGACGGCCCGGATCGTTTCGCCGAGTTCGACCTCGCTCGGGTGCAGCAGGGTCTGCTCCTGATCCTCGCCGAAGACCTCGGCCGGAGCCATCTCGAAGATGGTGATCGGATCCAGCGAGAGGCCATGCGTCAGTCCGACAGCCCGCAACTCGACTTCCGTTTCGGCCAGCGTGATGTAGAGACCCGCTTCGCCAGCGCGCGCGCCGGTCAGCAGGAAACCCAGGCCGAGCGTCGTTTTTCCTGTCCCTGGCGTGCCTTCGACGACATACAAGCGATCCGGCGTGAGGCCGCCGCCGAGCACATCGTCGAGGCCGGCGATGCCTGTCGACGCCGGCGGCGGCGCAAAGTGATCGTCTGGCTGCACTCTCGTCCCCTGCATCAGGCAAGACCGCTCCGAATGGGCACCAATCTGGAAGGCCTACCTACACCAAGCCGACCGGGCCGAAAACGTCGGCTGGTCCGACCGGGCCTGCTCACGGCGCCGGCGACCGCAGCGCAAGCCCGTCCGGTGCGGTCCGCCTCATCTTTCGACTCGTTGAAGGACAACGCATGCGTCCTCATGCAGTCACAACCCTCTTGGCCCTGTTCATCATCGGGCGGCCCGACAAGCCAGCGCGCGCGACTCGCTCGGCGATCGGGAAACTCGTACGCAGCGACGCGGGCAGCGTCCCGACGATATGGAGTGCTGAATGCGGCGATTGCGACGGTCTCATGTTCCCCGCGCTGCGGCGCTGTTGCTGCTGGTTGTCGGTAGCAGTCGGACGACCGGCATCGCTGCGCCCGCGACCGCCGCGCTTGCAACCGACAGAGTCCACCAGCGCCCGTCGCCCGCGCCCACCGTCCTGCAACCGCCCTCGGTGCTGTTCGCGCCCCTCTACCAGGCGGTCGAGATGGAACATGTCTTTCCCGATCAGAAGACGTTCGCAGATGCGATCCCCGATGAGGAGCCGGGCGCCATCATGATCGAGTACCGGCGCCAGTCGATGGAGCCGAACTTCGATCTCAAGGTGTTCGTCGCAGCGCATTTCACCGAACCGGTGCGCAAGACCGCATCTCTCAAGCCGCGCGCCGACGAGCACGTGGTGGACTATATCGACAGCATGTGGACCGTGCTGCAGCGCCAGCCCGATGATGCCTCGACGCGTTCCTCGCTGCTGCCGCTGGCGTTTCCCTACGTCGTGCCGGGCGGACGTTTCAGCGAGATCTACTACTGGGACAGCTACTTCACGATGCTGGGCCTGGAGCGCAGCGGCCGGCCGGACCTCGCCGCCGACATGATGCGCAACATGGCATCACTGATCGACCGCTACGGGCACATTCCGAACGGCAATCGCACCTATTACCTGAGCCGGTCGGAACCGCCCTTCTTCGCCTGCATGATCGACCTGATCGCCTCCCGCGACGGCGCGCGGGCGTATCTTGCCTACCTGCCCGAGCTGCAACGCGAATACGACTACTGGATGGACGGCGCCGAGACGCTCGAACCGGGACAGCAGCATCGTCACGTCGTGAGACTGGCCGATGGAACCGTGCTCAATCGCTACTGGGACGATCGCGACGTGCCACGCGACGAGAGCTACGCCGAGGATGTCGAGACCGCCCGCCACGCCGACCGCCCTGCCGCCGAGATCTATCGTGACCTGCGCGCCGGAAGCGAGAGCGGCTGGGATTTCAGCTCGCGATGGCTCGGCGACGGGCACAGCATGACCAGCATACGCACCACCCAGATCCTGCCGGTCGATCTCAACAGTCTGCTCGCGCACATGGAGCAGACCCTGTCGCATGGCTATGCGCTTCGCGGCGACCGAATGCAGGCGGCTCTCTATGCCAGGCGCGCCGACACCAGGATCGCCGCCATCCGCCGCCTGATGTGGAACCCGCAGGCGGCGATGTTCACCGACTATGTCTGGACCAGCGATACGCTGAGCCCGGCGATCTCGGCGGCCACCGTGGTGCCGCTGTTCCTGGGCCTCGCCACGCCCGGCCAGGGCCGGCAGGTGGCAGACAGCCTCCGAGCCAAGCTGCTGCGTCCGGGCGGGCTTGCCACCAGCCTGGAGCAGAACGGTCAGCAATGGGACAGCCCGAACGGCTGGGCGCCGCTGCAGTGGATGGCGGTCGTGGGCCTGCGCGTCTACGGCCAGAATGCCCTGGCCGAAACCATCGCGGGGCGCTGGATCGAACGCGAGATCGCTGCTTACGCGCAGAGCGGCGTGCTGCTGGAGAAATACAATGTTCGCAGCGCCAGCGTTCCGGCCAGCGGCGGTGGCGCCGGCGGTGAATATCCGCTGCAGGTCGGATTCGGCTGGACCAACGGCGTGCTGATCAACCTCATGCAGCTCTACCCGCAAAGTGCCCGCCGGAGCCTCGCCACTCACCCGGACGCGGCCGCCACGCCGGGGTGAGTGGTGCTGGCAGTACCACGCGGTGCATGGCAGCCGATGCGTGAGGACCGCTCAGGCGCGACAACCTGTGCCGAGCACATCTGCCGCCGTCTCGATGGCGCAGATGGGTCCGGCCTACGACGACATCAGGCTTTCACTGAAAATCGCGTCGGCATCAGGAATGCATTCTCGAACGAGCTGATCAGAGGCCCGTCACGTTCGGTCTCCCCCCGCTTCTGGAGCCATTCCGGGTCGGACGAAAAGGCGAGCCACTTCTCCTCTCGCTCGGCCATGGAGTCCCAGGCCAGCAGGTAGATCAGGTCGTGGTTCGAGCCGCCGACGAGGATCGTCCAGAATCCCGCCTGGCGGATGCCGAAGCGCTCCCAGATCGGCAGGGTGATCGTCTCGAACCGGCGGAGCAGGTCCGGCAACCGGGTCGGCATCGCGTGGTAGATGCGTTGTTCGTAGATCATCCTGGGAACACTCCATGCAGCATTAAAGATAGGGTCTGGCGACGTGTGGAGCCTTTCGGCCGTAGAAGACGATCGGGCACTTGTTTCCTTGCCAACCATCTAAGCGGAGGTCGTCCGGCTGGGAAGGTGAGGCGGGTGCCCTCTCTTGGTGGCCTCAGACCGCCGGACCTATGACACGGCTCCTCCGCCACGCCGCGATGCCGGGATCTTTCGCCGGACAAAGCTGGCCGAACATGTGAAGGTGCAGGGCTGACGGGCGGAAAACGGGACGATGTCGCATCGCAAGGCCGTGGTCCACGGGGCCGGTGAAAATCGCGGCTCGATCCACATCGGCGCGGGCGCTCGGGCGTGCCGATCGTGAACCGCAGTGTGGTCAAGAGCAGAGTTGCAGCGGGCGCCGGCCTCATCCCAGGTGCCTGCGCGTCGGCGAGCAAGGCCGCTTGCGGCCGGGATGGCGCGAGAAGATGCTGCGCTCGTGGCGCGCCTTTACGCACGGAGTGCCGGGATCGAGTTGCCGCAGCGCACCGAGGGAGAGGTCTGAGGACAGACATACGTCGGCGCGGTTCCCCGTTGATTGTAACCGTCGCGGTGTCCTCTCCCGCTGCGGCAGCCTGGCCACCGCGCGATGACGACGGGCAGTGATGACTTACGATCGGCAGCACTCGAACTGGTCAGGAAAGGCGGGCTTGGCGAACACCTATCTGAGCACGGGCCTTGTCATCCCGATTGCGACCTCCAGCGCCCCAAACAAGATGCTGGGCCGCACCTGCCAGCAACGCGAATCACGCACGGCACCTAACGGCGTGCCGCCGCCGCTTGGCCGACGACGTCGTGCGACGACAGAACGCCTTGAGAAGGAATGAGGAACGGGAATGAGTCCGGCCATCCAGAACCAGCCCAATGAGGCACGTCTCCGCGAACGCATCGTGGAGGTCGGCCGCTCGATCTTCTCGCGCGGCCTGACCGCGGGCAGCAGCGGCAATATCAGCGTGCGGGTTGAGGATGGTTGGCTGCTGACGCCCACCGATAGCTGCCTCGGTGAGCTCGATCCCGCCCGCATCAGCAAGCTCGACTGGGATGGCCGCCATCTCAGCGGCGATGCGCCCTCCAAGGAGAGCTTCCTGCATCGGGCGATGTATGAGGAGCGCGGACCCGCGCAGGCGATCGTGCATCTGCACTCGACCCATTCGGCCGCGGTGTCGTGCATGCACGGTCTCGATCATCACGACTGTCTGCCGCCCCTGACTGCGTATTTCGTGATGAAGATCGGGCGGCTTCCGCTAATCCCCTATGCGCGCCCTGGCGACCAGGCTCTGGCGGCCGCGATCCGGTCGCTTGCGGGAAAGCACAGCGCGGTGCTGCTGGCCAATCACGGCCCGGTCGTGTCGGGAACCTCGCTCGAGGCGGCGCTCTACGCGACCGAGGAGCTCGAAGAGACGGCGAAGCTCTTCCTGCTGCTGCGCGGCACGCCCACCCGGCCGCTCGACGCGAGCCAGATCGAGGAACTTCGCGACGTCTTCAAGCTCGATCTCTGACGAAACGGTCGCGTGCGGCACGGCGGGGGATGCGGAGAACCGCATCACCAGGCTGGCCATTTCACCCCTGCGGTTCTCGCGAAGTCTGTGAAGCCACGATCCGGTCGTGCGAGCCTAACCGGAGACTGCATCCGGCGCTTGATCCCGCTTGACGTATGGGAGCGCCTGCATCGGGTTACGAGAGCCGGGCAGGTGCTCCAGGGAGACCGAATTCATGCCAGGCACGACCCCGCAGAGCGCGCCCTTGGAGAACATCGTCATCGCCGGCTACGTACGCTCGCCGTTTCATTTTGCCGGCAGGGGGGCGCTCGCCTGCATTCGTGCCGATGACATGGCGGCCCAGGTGGTGCGCGGCCTGATCGAACGGACCGGTGTGGACGCGGCCACTATCGAGGACCTGATCGTCGGTTGCGCGTTTCCGGAAGGCGAGCAGGGCATGAATGTCGGCCGACTGATCGGGCTGCTCGCCGACCTGCCATTGTCGATCGGCGGCGTCACGGTGAACCGGTTCTGCGGCTCGTCGATGCAGTCGGTCCACATGGCGGCGGGCCAGATCGCAATCGGCGCAGGCGAGGCGTTCATCGCCGCCGGCGTCGAGAGCATGAGCCGCGTGCCGATCGGCGGCTACAATCCGATGCCGAACCCTGCACTCGCCGAGAAATCGGCAGCCTACATCTCGATGGGTGACACGGCCGAGAACGTGGCGCGACAGTATCAGATCGGTCGCGCCGCGCAGGAGGCGTTCGCGGTCGGCAGTCAGAGGAAGGCGGCGTCCGCCCAGGCCGAGGGACGTCTGTCCGCCGAGATCGTGCCAGTCCGCACGAAGAACGGCGTGGTCGACACGGATGGTTGCCTTCGACCGGACACCAGCCCCGACGCGCTCGCCGGTCTCAAGCCGGCCTTCCAGGTGGACGGAACGGTGACCGCCGGAACAGCGTCACCGCTGACCGATGGCGCCAGCGCAGTGCTGGTCTGCACGGAGGCGTACGCGGAGCGACATCGCCTCACGCCGCTCGCCTATGTGCGCGCCGTTGCGGTCTCGGGGTGCAAGCCGGAGACGATGGGGCTGGGACCGATCCTGTCGAGTCGCAAGGCGTTACAGCGGGCCGGCATCGAGGCGTCTGATCTCGACATCGTCGAGCTTAACGAAGCCTTTGCGAGCCAGGCGATGGCGTGCGCGCAGGAACTCGGGCTGCGCGACGAGACGATCAACCGTGATGGCGGCGCGATCGCGATCGGTCATCCGCTGGGTGCCACGGGGGCGCGTATCGTGGGCAAGGCGGCTTCCCTGCTGGCACGGGAGGGCGGGCGTTTCGCGCTCGCGACCCAGTGCATCGGTGGCGGGCAGGGCATTGCGACCGTGCTGGAGCGCGCCTGATGGCAGCGGCGGTCGAACGGACCTGCGTGATCGGCGCGGCGTCATGGGGCGGCCTTCGCAGCCCGGGCATTCCGGTGCTGCTGCCCGACATCGTGCCGAAGGATGGCGGCGCAGGTGACCGCAGCGGTCGCGCGGGCCGCCGCCGCCCGCATGTTGAAGACCGATCCGGCCCCTTTCATGACGGAGGAGGCCGCCAAATTGGGACGGCCGGCAATTCCAAGGCGATCTAGTGAAGATCGGGACCTGCAGTGTGTCGTTGAGGCGATCATCGAGCGGCTCGATCTCAACATGACCTCTATCGTCGGTTCACCGCGATCTGCCATCCGAGAACGTCGATCACGTCGAGTATGTCGACGATCCGTCTCGCGGCACTCACCAAAGCCATGGACTCGGGCGGCAATACCCGTCGTTCCCTTTTCGTTCCCTGTCTGCTACACGACGCAAATGCCAGATCCCGCGGTCCGCAAGGTGATCCACATCGACATGGACGCCTTCTACGCGTCGGTGGAGCAGCGCGATCATCCGGAGTTGCGCGGCCGGCCGGTCGCGGTCGGCCATGGCGAACGGCGAGGGGTGTCGCCGCGGCCAGCTACGAGGCACGCGCATTCGGCGTTCGCTCCGCGATGCCGTCGACGATCGCCCTTCGTCGCTGTCCCGAACTGCTGTTCGTGCCGCCCCGCTTCGACGTCTATCGAGCGGTCTCCCGCCAGATCCACGCGATCTTCGCCCAGTATACGCCCCTCATCGAGCCGCTCTCGCTCGACGAGGCCTATCTCGACGTCACCGAGAACCTGAGAGGACGTCCTTCGGCCTGGCTCACCGCCAAGGAGATCCGCCACCGCATCTTCGCCGAAACCGGCCTCACCGCCTCGGCCGGGATTTCCTACAACAAGTTCCTCGCCAAGCTGGCCTCCGACCATCGCAAGCCGAATGGCCAATTCGCGGTGACGCCGGACATGGGCCGGACCTGGGTCGAGGATCTGCCGGTCGCCAGGTTTCACGGCATCGGCCCGGTGACGGCGGCCAGAATGGCCGCGCTCGGCATCACCACCGGTGCCGATCTCCGGGCGCAGTCGCTGACCTCTCTCACCCGACATTTCGGGCGGGCGGGACGATGGTATCACGACATCGCGCGGGGCCGCGATGATCGCGTCGTCAACCCCGCCCGCGCGCGCAAGTCATCGGGTTCGGAGACGACCTTCCGCGAGGACCTCACCGATCCCGGCCGCGTCGAGGAGGGCGTCCTCGCCATGGCGGATGATGTCTGGTCGTGTTGCGAGACGACCGGCGCACGTGGCCGCACTGTCACGGTGAAGATCAAGCGGCAGGATTTCCAGTTGTGCACCCGCCGTCGCACATGGCCGCAGCCGATCAACAGCCGTGAGGAACTGCGCGGCAGCAGCCTCGCGCTTGTTCGTTCAACCTATCCGCTGCGAGCGGGCGTTCGACTGGCGGGCGTGACGGTGTCGCAGTTCCGGGCCGATGGCGCGGGCGTTGCCGATCTTCTGGCATTGATGCCGGCGACGACCTGATCGATCCCCAATCAGATCACTCGAGCCGTTGTTCCAGGTCTGCTAACGTGCGCCATCATCTCAACCGAATGGAGTTGACCAAACAGTGACCAAGCGCCTCGTCGCCGCAACGTTCGCTGCCGCTCTCGCCATGACCTCGCTGGGGAGTGCCGAGGCCGAGCCGGGTGGATGCATCAAATACGGTGCTGCCGGAGCAGTGGGCGGCCATCTCGCCGGCCACCACGCCGTGCTCGGTGCCGCCGGGGGCTGCGTCGCTGGCATGATCGTGCGGCACCGTTATCGCAAGCAGGAGCGACGTGAAGCCGCGGCTTGGCAGGCCGAGCACGCCAACGATGGGGCTGCCCACTAGACGCACGCGATCCGAGGCAGGCAGGCGCCCACGACCGGGAAGATCGAGTGCCTCCCTCGATCATCCTCGAAGACGCGCGATCTGCCTCCGCGCGACCAGCATCGGGCGAAGTGTTCCACCCGAGATCGGTCCATGCGCAGGCAGGTTGGCGAACCGCGTCCCCAGCGACATGTCGACGTCGAGTTCCATTTTCGTTCAACCGGACCCGCGCTCATCCCGCGTGGGAGGGAACGACCAGGCGGCTTTCGTGCGCCCGCCGCCTCCGCGCCGGACTGGCGACGGCGAGGCCTGACATGCGTTGCTGACCGATCACGATCGGCCCTCTGCCGATCGGGAAAGGAGAATGCGGTGGGTCAGCTCGACAGCAAGATCGCCTGGGTCACGGGCGCGGGAAGCGGCATCGGCGAGGCGGCGGCACATGCGCTCGCCGCGGAAGGTGCGCTCGTCGTGCTCACCGGGCGGCGACAGGAGGCGCTCGAGGCGGTCGCCGGGGCGATCGCCTCCGCCGGCGGCCGCGCGATCGTGGCGGCAGGAGACGTGACCGACAAGGTCGCGGTAACCGCGATCGCGACGCGCATCACGGCCGAGCACGGGCGTCTCGACATCCTGGTCAACAATGCGGGCACCAACATCGCCGACCGCGCCTGGTCCGCACTGACCATGGACGGCGCCGACATGGTGATCGACGCCAATCTGCGGTCGGCCTTCTACTGCGTGATCGCGTCGCTGCCGCTGATGCGCGCCGGCGGCGGCGGCGTGATCATCCACACCGCGAGCTGGGCCGGCCGGCATCTGGCACCCATCTCGGGTGCGGCCTATTCGGCCGCCAAGCACGCCGTGGTCGCGATGAGCCACCTGCTGAACGCCGAGGAGGCGGTGCACGGCATCCGCTCGACTGCGCTCTGCCCGGCCGAGGTGTCGACGCCGATCCTCGATCGCCGACCGGTCCCGACTCCGGCCGAGGCACGGGCGCGGATGCTGCAGCCCGCCGATCTCGGCCATCTCGTGCGCACCATCGCGACCTTGCCGCCGCATGTGTGCGTCAACGAGATCGTGGTTTCGCCGACCTGGAACCGGATGTTCGACGCGGTGCGCGCGGCGGACGATGCGCGCTGACCACGAGGATCAGAAGCCAGGGCTCTGCCCTGGACCCGCCAAGGGACAGTCGTCCCTTGGAACCCTGATTGTTGGGCGAGCTCGGAACCACAGTCCCGGCCAACGCACCCCGACGCAGACGCCAATACTCCAAGCTCAAGTGTAGGGTTTTAAGGGCGCCGCCCTTAACGGGGTCCAGGGGCAGAGCCCCTGGCCTTCTTGCGCTCTCAGGGCTTCACCGGATCGCCCGCCATCCTGTCCCAGAGCTCGCAGCGATGCGCTGCCGCGAACGCGGCGGCGCTTTCGAGCATCGGTTGTCCAACAGTCAGCGACAGGAGAGCGTGGGTCGCGTTGAACGCCGGCCACGCGGCCTCGCCCGCGACGTCCGGTCGCCCCGTCACGATGAAGGCGCCCCAATACCGCACCAGCTCGTCCGAGAGCTGGCGCTCCCCGGGCGTGAAATGCGCATAGACGATGCCGCCATCATGGTTGGGATAAAGATACACGAGGTCGGTCGCGTGCCCCGCGCCCCAGACATAATTCGGGATCGGATACCATCCAGGACCATCGCGATACGCGAACTCGTAGGCGTAGACCGGCACTTGTCGTGCGAGCGTCTGACGAAGCCATGCGGCGCCGCAGCCGCTGATCCCCCACTCGACATTGTCCGAACCGGTCAGGCCGGCATCCGTGTTGGCTGCGGCGAGCTGGTAGGCGGCGGCCTGCGGCGACGCTCCGGCCGGGGGCGGCGGGTAGGCGGCGAGCACCGCTCCCGCGTCCCGGCCGAAACGGCGACGGAGGTCGGCCACGTATTTGGCCCGGCTCCAGCCGATCGCGCCCATCGTGAAGGAGCGCTGCTCGTCGAGATTGGAGCCGATCAGCTCCGGGACATGCGCGAAGCGGCCGTCGGCCACCGCCACGCGCGGATCGTCCGGCAGCACGCTGTTGCCGTGCGTCGGAAAGTAGGTGGTCGCCTGGTGGTCGAGCAGCTCGACGACCTGCTTGCCGCGCAGGCAGGCGAGCATGCTCGCCTGATCGGCGCAGCCGAGCGTGCGGGCGAAGCTTGCGCCATCCGCTTGCGCGCGGGCGAGGCTGCGGCTGAAGCAGGAGCCGCTCTGGCTGATCGCCTGCATGAACAGTCCACGCGATCCCGGTGCGACGAGATGGTCGCAGACCGACCAGCCACCCGCCGACTCGCCGCCGATCGTCACCCGCGCCGGGTCGCCGCCGAAGGCCGCGATGTTGTCGCGCACCCATCGGAGCGCCTGTTGCTGGTCGAGCAGCCCGTCATCGCCCGCAGCTCCGTTCTCGGCCGTCAACCCCGGCAGCGCCAGGAAGCCAAGCGCGCCGAGCCGATAGTTCATGGTGACGCCGATGATCCCGTCGCGTCGCACCAGCAGGTCCTGCCCATCGCGGGCGCTGGAGCCGAACGCGAAACCGCCGCCATGGATGTAGACGAAGACCGGCAGCTTCGCGCCGGCAGGGGTGCCAGCCGGACGCTGGACGCTGATGAACAGGCAGTCCTCGTCAACGACGATCGTGGGCGAGCGAAGCCCGCGCGGCTGCGGACAGTAGCTCCCGTAAGCGGCGGCGGAGCGCACGTCGTGCCAGGGTGCGGCCGGCTGCGGGGGCGCCCAGCGCAGCGGGCCGACCGGCGGCTTCGCATAGGGAATGCCGAGGAAGTCCTCGATGCCGTTCGCACGCGCGCCGAGCACCAGGCCACCGCTCGTCCGGACCAGGAGCGACGGCGCGCTGCCCGGGTCCGCTCCCCGGGCAAGCCCCGCGCCCGCGATCATCAGCATGAAGCCCGCGATCACGCCCGGCCACAGAAGCCGAACTCCAAATATCGGTCGCACCCGCTTCCCCTCGCTCCCTGCTTCTCCTGGCGCCTGTCAGCTTCGGCATCTTGGAGAGCGGGTTAACACTCGGTGGTCTGCGCGCGCATGTCCATGCTTCGCAGATCCGGCAGGTTAGGAGGAGTGTTCTTTCTTGAAAGAAAGAACCAAAGAACTTCTATTCTCTAGGGGTTGTTACGAGCTGCCGAAGTCTTCGAACGGATAAAGTCTTTTTGCTTCTTTTTCTTCAGAGAAAGAAGACCTCGCAGGCACACGGCCCAACCCTTGTCGGCGAGTGGTCAGAAAGCGGCCTATGTGGCGGCCAGACATGACTTGATCGGGCGGACCAAGGTGGCCGCGTCGAGCTCGCCAACACCGGCATCATCTGGAACGTCATCTGTCCCAGCTGGTGCTGACACCACTCGTCCAGACGCGCTTGAAGACCGCGCAGCAAGGAACGGCACCACGATAGATCACGAGAAGGAAAGGCGGCCCGACGAGAAGCGGCCGATGAAGCAGTTCTCGACACCCGAGCAGACCGGTGACCTGGCTGTCTTCCTCTGCTCACCCGAAGCCGCGCCGATCACCGGCGCGTCGCTCTCCATCGCGGGTGACGGAGCCGCCGCGTAGTGCTGCCTGAGGGGGGCGCTTGAACCGCACCGGGCAAGGACCGCGCCCATGGCCACCGCGCCAGTGTCGCACCTCTCACTCGCTTGGCTGTCCCTCTCCCCGCGGTCGCGGATTGCCGCCCCACCCAGCTTCCGCCAAGGTGTTGTAACAACCCGGAGTGAACGAGATGAAACGCGGCGTCCTCGCCCTAGGCGGCGTCCTGTTGCTGCCGGTGACTGCTCACGCGCAATCCTACGGGTCTCTGCCGATGCAGCCCATGCAGCCCCTCCTGCCAATGCAGCCGCTGCAGCCCTCCACCGCGATGGCGGCGCCCCTGGAAAGCGGCGGCGACGGCCATGAGGACAGCTTCGGCGGCTCGTCCGATGGCCCGCGGGCCGCTCCTTCGGACGTGGCGCACGTGACACGGGTTCTTCGCGCTCGCATCATTCCAGCCCGTCATCAAGGGCGATCGCACCCGACGTAGGCATCCGGCAGGAAGCCTGATCAGGCGCCCCACGCGGCTACCGTCGCTTTCGTCGAGACCGCGGAACGCCCGGCAATGCCGCTGCGCACGTCCGCATTGCCGCTCAGGCCGATGATGTCGTCCGCGTCGACGCCTCAGCGAAATCCACTCGTCGGTGTCGATGGCTGGGGGACCTGGATTCGAACCAGGGCTGACCGGGTCAGAGCCGGTAGTTCTACCGCTAAACTATCCCCCAAGCGGAGCGGGGCGCATACCACCCGGCCGCCACGGTTGCAATCGGCCGCCCGCCACGCGACACTCCGCGCCCCAACGAAAGGCACCGCACGTGGGCGATCACGCCCTGGCCGAGCGCGACCGGCATCCCCACGCGGCGGCCGCCCCCCATGGCGGCGGCGCGATCTTCGGAGCCCTCGATCTCGGAACCAGCAATTGCAGGCTCATGCTCGCCGTCGCCTCGCGTGGCGACGGCTTTCGCGTGGTCGACAGCGTCAGCCGCGTGGTCCGTCTCGGCGAGGGCCTGCCCGAGACCGGCTGCCTGAACGAGGCCGCCATGGAGCGCGCCATGACCGCGCTCGACCTCTGCGCGCGTCGCCTCGACCGCCATCGCATCCGCGGCTTCGCGGCGGTGGCGACCGAAGCCTGCCGCCGCGCCACCAACGGCACCAGCTTCCTCGCCGCGGTTCGCGCGCGCACCGGCATTCCGATCCGCGTGATCTCGCCGCGCGAGGAGGCGACCCTCGTGCTCGACAGCTGCTCGACTCTCCTGGACGGTGGGGAGACCGGCCGCCGGGCGCTGCTGTTCGACATCGGCGGCGGCTCCACCGAGCTCTCCTGGGTGCGCCTGACCGGCCACGAGGGCGCCACCTCGCCCGAGCTGATCGGCACGGCGAGCCTGCCCTTCGGCGTCGTGACACTGCCCACCACACTCGGCGTCGACCCCTACGACCCGGACGATTTCGAGGACATGGTCGCGACCGTGGGCGACCGTCTGCTCGCCTTCGAGGCCACCCACCGGATCGCGCACGAAATCCGCCGCGGCGGCGTACGCCTGCTGGGCACCAGCGGCACCGTCACCACGCTCGCCGGCGAGGCGCTCGGCCTCAAGCGCTACCACCGCCCGCTGATCGACGGCACGGTGCTCTCGGCCACCGCCGCCGCGGCCGCCGTCCGGCGCCTGCGCAGCCTCGACGAGGCGTCGCTGGCCGCCCACCCCTGCATCGGCGCCGAGCGTGCCTCGCTCGTCCTGCCCGGCTGCGCGATCTTCGAGGCGATCCGCCGGCTGTGGGGCGCCCCCGAGATCGTGGTGGCCGATCGCGGCCTGCGCGAGGGTCTCCTGCTGCGACTGATGCGCGAGGCGCGGCACGTCCCGCGCCCCGCACGCCAAGCGCCCCGCACGCCCATGAGCGGCAGCACGTGACCGGCGCCGGCGCGCCGGGCAGCGGCGGCACGAGGCGCGACGCGCAGCGCCTGCGCACCACCCGCGGGCGATCCGTGTCGCAGCAGCGCTGGCTCACCCGCCAGCTCAACGACCCCTACGTGGCCGCCGCCAAGCGCGCCGGCTGGCGGTCGCGCGCGGCGTTCAAGCTCGTGGAGCTCGATGAGCGCTTCAAGCTGATCCGCCCCGGCATGCGCGTGCTCGACCTCGGCGCCGCCCCGGGCGGGTGGAGCCAGGTGGCGATCAAGCGAGGGGCCGCCCACGTGGTCGGCATCGACCTGCTGCCGATCGAGCCGATCAGCGGCGCCGAGCTCATCCAGGGCGACCTCGCGGCCGACGGCATGGACACGCGGCTGATCGCGCTGCTCGGCGGCCCGGCCGACCTGGTGCTCTCCGACATGGCGCCCAACACCACCGGCCACAACGCGACCGACCACATCCGCATCATCGCGCTCGCCGAGCTCGCACTCGACCTCGCCGTCCGCACCCTGGCCCCCGACGGCGCCTTCGTCGCAAAAGTGTTCCAGGGCGGTTCGGAGCGAAACATGCTCGAACCGATGAAGCGCCAGTTCCGCAGCGTGCGCCACGTCAAGCCGCCGGCGAGCCGAAAGGAAAGCAGCGAGCTCTACGTCGTCGCAACCGGATTCCGCGGTGCAACGTAAACACTCCCGGCCGACCGATCTCCGCCGACCGATCCAAGCCGACCGAACGGAAGAGACCTGATCATGGACCAGATCAACGACCAGGCCCTGACCCCGGAGCTCACGCCGGGTGCTGCCGAGATGCGCGCGCGGATCCTGTCCAAGCTCACCTACGAGGTCAGCAAGGCGGCCTCGACCGCCAGCCCGCGCGACTGGTTCGTGGCGACCGCGACGGCCGTGCGCGACCCGATCATCGATCGCTGGCTCGCCTCCAGCCAGCGCGCGCTTCGTTCAGGCGCCAAGCGCGTCAGCTACATGTCGCTCGAGTTCCTGATCGGGCGGCTGCTGTCGGACGGGCTGATCAATATCGGCGTCACCGAAGAGGTGCGCGAGGCGCTGGTGGGCCTCGGCACCGACCTGGAGACCGTGCGTGCGCAGGAGCCCGATGCGGCGCTCGGCAATGGCGGCCTCGGGCGCCTGGCCGCCTGCTACATCGAGAGCATGGCCAGCGTGGGCGTGCCCGCCACCGGCTACGGCATCCGCTACGAGCACGGCCTGTTCCGCCAGACGATCGGCGCCGGGTTCTGGCAGCGCGAAATCCCGGAGGACTGGCTCGCCTGGGGCAATCCGTGGGAGTTCCGCCGGCCCGAGCTCACCTTCCAGGTGGGCTTCGGCGGCGCCGTCACGGTGGACCACGAGGGCGACCGACCGCGCTACCGCTGGCAGCCGGCCGAATTCGTCTCCGCGCTCGCTTACGACACGCCGATCGTGGGCGCGGGCGGCCATACCGTGAACACGCTCCGGCTGTGGTCGGCGCGCGCGAGCAATCCGCTCAAGCTTGAGGCCTTCAACAAGGGCGACCATGTCGGCGCCATGGAGGAGCGGGTGCGCAGCGAGGCGATCAGTCGCGTGTTGTATCCGAGCGACGACAGTGCGGCCGGCCTCGAGTTGCGTCTGCGGCAGGAGTTCTTCTTCGTCTCGGCCTCGCTGCAGGACATGATCCGCCGCCATCTCCGCGACGGCCCCGACCTGTCCGACTTCGCCGACGGGAACGCGATCCAGCTGAACGACACCCATCCGGCGATCGGCGTCGCCGAGCTGATGCGCCTGCTGGTCGACGTGCACGGGATGGAGTGGGACGCGGCCTGGCGTGTGACCTCCAACACGTTCCACTACACCAACCACACGCTGCTGCCCGAGGCGCTCGAGATGTGGCCGGTGCCGCTGATGGAGCGCCTGCTGCCGCGCCACATGCAGATCATCTACCTGATCAACAACGCGCATCTCGACCATGCGAAGTCGGTGACCGGTGCGACCGACGCGTTCCTCGCCTCCGTGTCGCTGATCGACGAGAGCCACGGGCGGCGCGTGCGCATGGGCCATCTCGCGTTCGTGGGCAGCCGACGGATCAACGGTGTCTCGGCGCTGCACAGCGACCTGATGAAGCGCACGATCTTCCACAATCTCGACCAGGTTCAGCCCGGTCGGCTCGCGAACGTCACCAACGGCATCACCTTCCGCCGCTGGCTCGGAACCGCCAACGCGCCGCTCGCCGCCCTGATCCGCGAAACGATCGGCGTCGATCCCGTGGCCGAGCCTGACGAACTGCACCGCCTGGCCGCGTTCGTGACGGATGCGAGCTTCCAGGAGCGGTTTCGCGCCGCCCGCCGCGCCCGCAAGCAGGTGCTCGCCGACACCATCACCCGCGAGCTCGGCCTCACGGTCGATCTCGACGCGATGTTCGACATTCAGGTCAAGCGCATCCACGAATACAAGCGCCAGCTGCTGAACGTGCTGCAGACGATCGCGCTGTACGGCCGCATCCGCGCGCATCCCACGCAAGACCATGTGCCGCGCGTGAAGATCTTCGCCGGCAAGGCTGCTCCGAGCTACCTGCGCGCCAAGCAGATCATCCAGCTCGCGCACGACGTGGCGCGCGTGATCAACAACGACCCGTCCGTGCGCGGATTGCTCAAGGTTGCGTTCCTGCCGAACTACAACGTGACGCTCGCGGAAAAAATCATGCCGGCCGCCGATCTGTCCGAGCAGATCTCGACCGCGGGCATGGAAGCCTCGGGCACCGGCAACATGAAGTTCGCGCTGAACGGCGCGCTGACGATCGGCACGCTCGACGGCGCCAATGTCGAGATCCGCGACCATGTCGGGGCCGAAAACATCTTCATCTTCGGCCTGACCGTCGATCAGGTGGAGCGCCGTCACCGGCATGGTCTCGACGCCGTCGCACGTGCGGCGATCGCGGCCTCGCCGCTGCTTGAGGATGTGCTCGACGCGGTGCGCTCGGGCGTGTTCTCACCGGAGGAGCCGGGGCGCTACCACGCGCTGATCGACGAACTCGTGAGCAACGATCGTTTCCTGGTCACGGCGGATTTCGATCTATATTGCGCGGCCCAGGACGAGGTCGACACGGTGTGGAAGACTCCCGCCGACTGGTGGACACGGGCGATTCGCAACACGGCGGCGATGGGGTGGTTCTCGTCGGACCGCTCGATCCGCGATTACGCGCGGGACATCTGGGGGATCAAGCCGGGAGCTTGATGGGCGTTCCCCGCCAGGGAAGGTGTATGCCCTGACCCCTGTCGTCGCCCGGGGCCTGTAAGCGTCGTGTGCACGATGGCGGATGAAGGAAGTGTGACATCGAAGGGCGGAACGAAGCCTCGGCGATGTGAGCGTTTTCCAGGCCGTGTGCTCGCGCGCCGCTCGTCCTTGTCATGGTGCGAATGTCGCGGTGACGCCGCTGTGCCGCGAACGGACGATGACGGATGAACGCGACGCTCGATCGGGTTCGGCCGTGGCGCGCCGGCCTGCCGATCCCGATCCTCGGTTTCGCCAATCTGCCGCTCGGATTGGGCAACGGCCTGATGCTGTCGGTCGTGCCGCAATTGCTGGCAGCCCGGCACGTGCCGGAGGCGGTGATTGCCGACATCACTACGGCCGGCCTGGCGCCGGGCTTCGCGATCTTCCTCGCCGGTCCCCTGCTCGACATCCGGTTCAGCCGTCGCATCTACGCGGTGGCGGCGACGATCCTGACCGCGCTTGCCAGTCTGGCGGCGGTGCTCGCGATCTCGCGGCCGGTGCTGCTCGGGCTTGCGGTGTTCGTCATCAGTGCGGCGTCGTCCTTGAACCTGATGGCGGTCGGCGGCTGGTTCGGCAGCCTGCTGGACAAGAGCGAGGATGCGTCGCTCGGCACGTGGATGAGCGTATCGTTCACGGTCGGGTTTTCACTGATGGCCATGATCGCGGTCCCGATCGTCCACGCCGTGTCGCCGCAGGTGGCCGCGATCCTGCTGGCGCTTCCGGTTCTTACGCCCATCCCGATCTACGCGGCGCTGCCTGCGCCTTCACCCGACCCTGCGTTGTCGCGCGAGCGCATCGGCGCATTCTTCCGACGCATCCTCGCATTGCTCCGGCAGCGCGAGATCGTGCGGCTGCTGGTGCTGTTCGTGCTGCCGACGGGGTGCTTCGCGCTCACCAACACGCTGAGCGGCCTGGGCCAGGACTACCACGCATCCGAGCGCCTCGTGGGCCTGATCAACAGTGTAGCGGTGACGATCACCGGGATCGGCGGGGCGTTGCTCGTGCCCGTGCTGGTTCGCCGGTCCACGACGTGGCGCCTCTATCTCGCGGTCGGGATGCTGGGCGCTGCGGCAACGCTCCTGTTCGCGCTTCTGCCGCGCACGCCGCCGGTGTTCGCGCTGGCGATGGTCGTGGAGAACCTGGCGCAGGCCCTGACGCTGACCATGGCCACGGTGGCGGCGCTCCAGTCGCTCGACCACGCGGCACCTCTGGCGGCGACGCAATTCGGCCTGATCACGGCCGTGCCGCAGCTGCCGGTCACCTACATGCAGTGGCTTGACGGCCACGCCTATGGTGCGGGGGGCCTCAATGCCATGTATCTCGCGGATGGCGGCCTGAGCCTGGCCGCCTGCCTCGCCACGGCCTTCCTCTATCGCCGGCCGACCGCTTTCCCCTGAGCGTCGCGGTCACTCCGCCGCGACAGGCGCGATCCGCCGCGTCCCGATCGCGCGCGCCAGGCGTTCGCCCGCGACCACCAGCTCGGCACAGGGCTCGCCGCCGGGCCTGCCGGCATCCTAGCGGAGCGGACAGTTGCCGAACTGCGCCCGGTTGCCCGTGTCGAGATAGCTCTCGGCGGGTGCGCCCTCGGCAGACAGGATCGCGTGGCATCCGAGCTCGACATGGAAGAACGTCACGCGCCGCCAGCGCTCCTCCGTCACGGCGTCGCCGTCCACCAGCAGATGGCCCGGCACCAGGACGCCGTCCACCAGCATGGCGTGGTCATGGCTGACGCAGAGGTCGCGTCGCGGCATGTGCGTGCCCAGCGCGTGCGCGCGGAACCGGACGACCCGCGCATCCGTCGCACGCCGGCGGCCGGTCCACGTGACGGCCGCGGGCCCGGCCCGGGTCGTGACGGTGTCGCCAGGCACGAGGTCCTCGACCGCACGGGCGCCGTGCGGCGTGTCGATCAGGGTGCCCGCGACGAAGCACGGGAACGCGTCGAACTCGCCCGTGACGGTGGGCGAGGGCGTGGTCGACAGGTCGTAGATCGAGGTCTGTGTGGAGTCATCATAGTACCAGATCGTGCCCGGATCGGTCACCGTGAGCTGGCCGACCGCCACGCCCCCTACGAATTCGGTGAAGACGTCCGTGCCCGGCCCGGCGATGCTGATGGTGGAGGGCCCCTCGTAGGTGATCTCCAGGTAGCCGGGTGGCGCGTCCTCGTATGACACGCTCAGATCGGAGATCGTGGACGTGCCCAGGGCTGTGGTGATCGTGTACGAGACAGTGCCGCTCATGACCGGTCTCCAGCACTTTGGAAGTCGCGACATAGCGTATCGCGCCAGTGATGTCGCCGGAACGTCCGCCGCTGAGCCGGCGGAACGCCCGCCTCAACGACCTTGCCTCCCGCGCGACCTCGCCCTAAGACGGGCCGCCAAGTCAGGGGCCCCGGCACGTGTTCCGCCGGCCCGCTCGCAGGTAAGGCGCCCGGCATGGCAGGCACGCTCTCCACATTCTCCGACCGCATCAGCGAGGCGCTCGCCTTCGACGACGTGCTCGTCGTGCCGGCCGCCTCCAGCGTCCTGCCGGGCGGCACGGACGTGCGCACCAGGCTCACCCGGCGGATCGAGCTGAACATCCCGCTGATGTCCTCCGCCATGGACACCGTCACCGAGCACGGCATGGCCATCGCGATGGCACAGCATGGCGGGATCGGGGTGATCCACAAGAACCTCACCCCCGAGGAGCAGGCGGCCCAGGTGCGCCGGGTCAAGAAATACGAGAGCGGCATGGTGGTGGATCCGGTGACGGTCCATCCCGACCAGACGCTGGCTGACGTGCGCACGATCATGGCGGCGGCCCGCATCTCCGGCCTGCCGGTGGTGGAGCGCGGCACGGGGCGGCTGGTGGGCATGCTCACGCATCGCGACGTGCGGTTCGCGACCGATCCCGGGGAGCTCGTCTCGCGGCTGATGACGAGCTCGGGGCTGGTGACGGTGCGCCATGGCGCGTCCGCCGACGAGGCCCGCCGCCTGCTGCACCAGCACCGGATCGAGAAGCTGCTGGTGGTCGACGACGCGTATCGCTGCACCGGGCTGATCACGGTCAAGGATATGGACAAGGCCGAGGCCTACCCGCTCGCCAACAAGGACGCGTTCGGCCGGCTGCGCTGCGCGGCCGCCACCGGCGTGGGGGAGGACGGGCGGGTGCGGGCCGAGCGGTTGATCGAGGCCGGCGTCGACGTGCTGGTGGTCGACACCGCGCACGGCCATTCCGAGGGCGTGCTGCGCTCGATCGAAAAACTCAAGACGATGTCGAACTCGATCGAGGTGATCGGCGGCAACGTGGCCACCCCCGAGGGCGCGATGGCGCTGATCGAGGCGGGGGCGGATGCGGTCAAGATCGGCATCGGGCCAGGCTCGATCTGCACCACCCGCGTGGTCGCCGGCGTCGGCGTGCCGCAGTTCACCGCCGTGCTCGAGACCGCGGCCGCCTGCCACGAAGCGGGGGTGCCGGCGATCGCCGATGGCGGCATCCGCACTTCGGGCGACATCGTCAAGGCGATCGGCGCCGGCGCCGACGTGGTGATGATGGGCTCGATGCTGGCCGGCACCGACGAGGCGCCGGGCGAGGTGTTCCTGTATCAGGGCCGCTCCTACAAATCCTATCGCGGCATGGGCAGCCTGGGTGCCATGGCGCGCGGCTCCGCCGACCGCTACTTCCAGCAGGAGATCAAGGACACGCTCAAGCTCGTCCCCGAGGGGATCGAGGGGCGAGTCGCCTACAAGGGCCCGGCCTCGGCGGTGCTGCACCAGATGGTGGGCGGCCTCCGCGCCGGCATGGGCTACACGGGAAGCGCCACGCTCGCCGACCTGCAGACCCGCGCGCGCTTCCGGCGCATCACCGGCGCGGGGCTGCGCGAGAGCCACGTGCACGACGTGGCGATCACCCGCGAAGCGCCGAACTATCGTCAAGAATGACGCCTTCCTCTAGGCGCCAGGCATGACACCCTCAGCCCGGGTCGCGGGCGCGATCGAGCTGCTCGACGCGATCGCGTCAGCCCCGCGCCGCCCGGCCGACGCGGTGGCGAGCGAGTTCTTCCGCGCGCGCCGCTTCATCGGCGGCGGCGACCGGCGCGAGGTGTCGGCGCTCGTCTGGGACATCCTTCGCACGCGCCGGCGCCTCGCCTGGTGGCTCGAGCGCGGCGAGGCGGCCCCGCCACATGACGGAAGGTTGCTGGTGGGCGCCCACCTCCTGCTCGGCGGCATGCGCCTCGAGACGCTCCGCACCCTGTTCTCCGGCGGCCGCTATGCCGCGGGCACGCTCGATCCGGACGAGGCGCGCGTGCTGGCCGCCCTCGACACCCACACGCTCGAGCACCCCGCGATGCCCGATGCGGTGCGGCTCGAGCTGCCCGATTGGCTGCTGCCCCGCCTCGAGGCGCGGTTCGGCCCGCGGCTCGAGGCGGAGATCGCCGCGATGGCCGGCCCGGCGCCGCTCGACCTGCGCGTGAACATCCTGCGCGGCCCGCGCGAGGGCGCGATCGCAGCCCTCCGGGCCGAGGACATCGAGGCCACGCCCACCCCGCTCTCGCCCTGGGGGCTCCGCTGCGCGCCACGCACGGCCGTCACCACCGGCCGCGCGTTCCAGAACGGGTTCATCGAGATCCAGGACGAGGGCAGCCAACTGATCGCCCTCGCGGTGGGAGCCGAGCCGGGCATGCGCGTCTGCGATCTCTGCGCGGGCGCCGGCGGCAAGACGCTGGCGATGGCGATGACCATGGAAAATCGCGGCTCGATCGTAGCCTGCGACGTCTCGGCATCCCGGCTCGAGGGTGCGACCCGCCGCCTCCGCCGCGCCGGCGTGCACAATGTCGAGCGCCACCTGCTGGTCGCCGGCGACAAATGGGCCAAGCGCCGCGCCGGCAGCTTCGACCGCGTGCTGGTTGACGCCCCCTGCACCGGCACGGGCACCTGGCGTCGCAACCCCGACGCGCGCGCGAACCTCGCCGAGCGCGACCTCGACGAGCTCGTGGTCCGCCAGGCCGACATCCTCGAGACCGCGGCGCGCCTCACCAGGCCGGGCGGCCGGCTCGTATTCGCCACGTGCTCACTGCTCGCCGAGGAGAACGAGGACCAGGTGGCCGCCTTCCGTGCGCGGCACCCTGAATACACCGTCGTGCCAGCACGAGACCTGGGCCTGCCGGGCGACGAGACACTCTCGCTCACGCCGGCGCGTCACGGCACCGACGGATTCTTCGCGGCGGTCTTGCAGAAACAATAACAATCCGGGGCGTCATGCGCAGCACGCCTGCGGCATGACGCCCCGGACCCCACCAGGAGCGTGGGGCTCCTGGACCTCCCTGGCTTTACTGCCCCGTCGCGCCCGTCGGCTCCGTCACCGCACGCTCCTGCGCATGCAGCGTCGCGAGCTGCGTCTCCATCGACGCGGCCTGGGCGATCTGCTCGGGCGTCAGCACCGAGCGGATCTGCAGCACCGTCGCCATGTGCGTCTGGTCGAGCTCGGCCATCACCCGCTCCTTCTGCTGCAGCAGGGGTGCCACGTCCGCCATCGCCACCGTGCCACTCGCGGTGAGCTTGGCACGCAACTGCGCCTGGATCGCGCCGAGCTGCTCACGATACGGGGCCGATGCCGTGCGGCCAGCTTCCATCGCCGCATGCACCTGCGTCCTCTGCGCGTCGGTCAGCGACAATGCGTGCAACATGCCGAACTCGCCGCCGTCGAAGCCGTGATGATGACCCTCCCACCCCTGGGCCAGGGCCGCGCCTGCCGTGCCGATCAGCCCCACCAGAAGCGCCGTCCTGAGAAGCGGCCGGAAAACCGAAGTTGAAGCCATTGTCCTGTCCCCGTGGCGCTTCCCGGGCAACGGGCCCGGAAGCGGCACGAGAACTATCATCCCGCCACGTGTCCGCCATGTGGACGAGCCAACACGGAGTGTAACGAGCGCGTCAGTACTGCGGATATCCGGGCGGCGGAGGCGGCGGCGGGGGCGGGTAGGCGTAGACCGGCGCCGGCGCCGGATACGCCACCACCACCGGCTGCGGCCCCTGGATGCCGTTACCATACGCAATCATGCATTGCGCATAGACCCGGTCGTAATTGCGCTGATACGCGGCCGCCGAGGCCTGCCCCGCGCCCACGCCCGACACGGCGCCCACGCCGAGCCCGGTGCCGGCACCGACGGCCGCACCTGCACCCGCATTCCCGAACGCCGCGCCGATCAGCGCGCCGCCGGCCGCACCCACCAGCGTGCCGACCGCCGCACTGCCGAACCCGCTGCCAGCTGCCGCCTGGCCCGGCGTCTTGCCGCCATTGGCGGCCAGACCCTGCTGGCGGCAGTAATTGTCCTCGGTCTGGAACTGCGCGTAGGTCTTCCCCTTGCCGGGGATGGCGACGACGGTGGGCGCCGCGGTGGGCGGCGTGTCGACGCAGCCTGCCAGCGCCAGGGCGGCGCTTCCGGCAAAAACATACCCTGTGACTCGCCCGATGGTCATGGGCCTGAACTCCAAAAACTCGAATTGGCGCGGATCATCGCGCAGGGCCGCTCAACGGAGAAGCCGGGCGTGTGTTCCGAAGCTTTACCGGAACCCGCCGCCCATACCGCGGCGCACGCTTTCAATACGGCAGCCACGCATTTAAGACGGACGCCCCATAGCCCGGGAAGACCCGCCGTGAACGAGCTGACCCGTCCCATCCTGCCCGATCTCGCCACCCGGATCGACCGCCTGGCCGCCGTCGCCGTGCGCGTGGGCGCCAATCTCGCCCCCGGCCAGGAGCTGGTGATCACCGCGCCGATGGAGGCGCTGCCGCTCGTGCGCCGGATCACCCAGCACGCCTACCTGGCCGGCGCCAAGCTCGTGACCCCGCTCTTCTCCGACGACGAGAGCCGCCTCGCACGCTTCCGCGATGCGCCCGACGCGGCGTTCGACTACGCCCCCGCCTGGCTGCACGAAGGCATCGCGCGCGCCTATCGCGACGGCGCGGCCCGCCTCGCGGTGGCGGGCGAGGACCCGGCACTGCTCGCCTCGGTCGACCCCGACCGCGTGGCCCGCGCCGCGCGCGCCATGTCGCGCGCCGGCAAGCCCGCGATGGAGGAGATCACCAACTTCCGCACCAACTGGACCATCGTGCCCTCGGCCACGTCCGGCTGGGCGCGCGCGGTGTTCCCCGGGCTCGCCCCGGAGGCCGCGATCGCGAAATTGTGGGACGCGATCTTCGCCGCCTGCCGCATCGACGCCGCCGACCCGGTCGCCGCCTGGGAGGCGCACAACGCGCATCTGCGCATCCGCACCGAGAAGCTGACCGCCAACCGCTATGACGCGCTGCGCTTCACCGGTCCGGGCACGGATCTGCTGGTCGGGCTGTCCGAGGGGCATGTGTGGCTGGGCGGCTCCAAGACCGCGGGCAACGGCATCACCTGCAACGCGAACATCCCCACCGAAGAAGTCTTCACCACGCCGCACGCGCCCAAGACCGAGGGCGTGGTGCGGGCGACCAAGCCGCTCAGCTACGGCGGCACGCTGATCGAGGACATCGCCGTCCGCTTCGAAGGCGGCCGCATCGTGGACTGCCATGCGCGCACCGGCGAGCATGTGCTGAAGCGCGTGATCGAGACCGACGAGGGCGCCGCCCGCCTGGGCGAGGTGGCGCTGGTGCCGCATTCCTCGCCGATCTCGCAGAGCGGGATGCTGTTCAGCAACACGCTGTTCGACGAGAACGCGTCGAGCCACATCGCGCTCGGCCAGGCCTACAGCACCTGCATCGAGGGTGGGGCGGACATGGAGAAGGATGAGCTCATCCGCCGCGGTGCGAACCAGAGCCTGATCCACATCGACTGGATGATCGGCTCGGCCGAGGTGGACGTGGACGGCGTCCGTACGGACGGCACCACCGAGCCCGTGATGCGCGCCGGCGAATGGGTGTGACGCTTCGCCTCCACGATACGTTCCGCCTGCGCCTGCACGACACGGCACGACGACGCGTCGTTCCGTTCGAGCCGATCGACCCCGCACATGTGCGTCTCTATATGTGCGGGCCGACGGTCTACGACGTGGCCCATATCGGCAACATGCGCGCCTTCACCGTGCCCGACGTGCTGGTGCGCGTGCTGCGCGCGCTCTTCCCGCGCGTGACGTACGTGCGCAACATCACCGACGTCGAGGACAAGATCACCGCGCGCGCCCGCGACGCTGGCATCAGCATCGGCGAGCTCACCGAGCGCACGATCGCCGAGCTGCACGCCGATCTCGCGGCCGTCGGCAACCGGCCGCCCGACCTCGAGCCGCGCGTCACCGGCCATATCGGCGAGATCGCCGACATGATCGCGCGACTTCTCGCGTGCGACGCCGCCTACGAGGCGGAAGGCCACGTGCTGTTCTCGGTGTCTTCCTTCGCGAGCTACGGCGAGCTCTCCGGCCGCAGCGTGGACGACCTGATCGCCGGCGCCCGCGTCGAGGTCGCACCCTACAAGCGCCATCCGAGCGACTTCGTGCTGTGGAAACCGTCCGACGCGGCCCAGCCCGGCTGGGACAGTCCCTGGGGTCGCGGCCGCCCCGGCTGGCACATCGAATGCTCGGCCATGTGCCACCGCCATCTCGGCCTGGATTTCGACATCCATCTCGGCGGCGAGGACCTGATCTTTCCGCATCACGAGAACGAGCGCGCGCAGAGCCTGTCCGCCTTTCCCGGCCACGGCTTCGCGCATCTGTGGATGCACAACGCGATGCTGCAGGTCGACGGCCAGAAGATGTCGAAATCGCTCGGCAACTTCGTCACGGCTCGCGACGTCCTTGCCAGGCATCCGGGCGAGGTGCTCCGCCACACGCTGCTGCGCGCGCATTACCGCTCCGTCCTGAACTTCACCGATGAGAGCCTGGCCGAAAGCCGCCGCGAACTCGACCGCTTCTACCGCGCGCTCGCCTTCGTGGGGCGACCGGATCCGTCCGCGGTCCCGCCCGCCAGCGTCATCGCCCCGCTCTGCGACGATCTCAACACGCCCGAGGCGTTCGCGGCACTGCACCGCCTCGCAGAGCGCGCGATCGCGGGCGACGTCGAAGCCGGCCGCGATCTGCGCCGCGGCGGCAACCTGCTCGGCCTGCTTGAGGCCGACCCGGCCGTCTGGTTCCAGGGCGATGCCGATGACGAAGCGCAGGACATGATCGAGCAGCGCATCTCCGCTCGCCTCGAGGCACGGCGTCAGCGCGACTTCGCCGCTGCCGACAGGATCCGCGACGAACTCGCACGCGACGGCATCCTGCTCGAGGACGGCCCCAGCGGCACCATCTGGCGCCGCGCCTGATCCACGCTCCAATGGAGACCAGACCCGCCATGCGCCCCGCCCTCATCGCAGTCGTTCTCGCAAGCCTCGCGGCAGCACCTGCCTTCGCCCAGACCCAGCCTGGCGCCACGCCCGGTGCAGCGGGAACGACGATGCCGAACATGCCCACGGCAGCAGCATCTTCCGCCACAACCCCCTGGGCGCAGGCGAACGCGGACGCCATGCAGAGCATGCAGCAGGCGATGATGAACGCGAGCGGCGGCGCCTCCACCGAGGACGAGGCCTTCGTGCGCGGCATGCTCCCGCACCACCAGGGCGCGATCGACATGGCACGCGTCGAGCTCCAATTCGGCCACGATCCCGAGCTCAAGCGCCTGGCTGCCCGCATCGTCGCGACCCAGCAGATGGAGATCCGCGAGATGAGCGCCTGGCTCGCACGCCATCACTGAGCCCGTGACCGGGCGCGACGGCGGCGCCGTCCTCACCACCGACCCGTCAGCCCCGGTCGTGATCCTCGTCCGCCCGCAGCTCGCCGACAACATCGGGTCTGCGGCGCGCGCGATGGCCAATGGCGGCCTCACCGCGCTTCGCCTCGTGGCCCCGCGCGACGGATGGCCCCAACCCCGCGCCTGGCGCACCGCCTCGGGCGCCGACAGCATCCTCGACGAGGCCGGGCTCTTCCCCGACGTCGCCAGCGCGGTGGCCGACCTCCACCACGTGTTCGCGACCTGCCCGCGCGCCCGCCACATCGTCAAACCCGTGCTGACCGCGCGCGGCGCCGCCGCCGAGTGGCGCGAGGCGGCCGCGCGAGAGCTCCGCGTGGGCGTCCTGTTCGGGCCCGAGCGCGCCGGCCTCGACAACGACGACATGGCGCAGGCCGACGCGCTGATCCGCTATCCGCTCAATCCCGAATTCATGTCGCTGAACCTGGCGCAGGCGGTGATGATCGCGTCCTACGAATGGTGGATGTCGGCGGAAGCAAGCGCGCCGCGCACGCTGATGACCAACGAAACCCGCGTGGCCACGAAAGGCGAGTTGGAAAACTTCCTCCGCCACCTGACCGCCGAGCTCGACGAGTGCGGGTTCCTCCGCAACCTCCCCAAACGTCCTGGCATGGTGCGGAACATCCGCCACTTTTTCGAGCGCGGAGAGGTGACCGAGCAAGAACTGCGAACGCTGCATGGGATTGTCACGGAACTGGCCCTGGGGCGAAAACAGCGGGGACGGGAAGAAGAGTAATGGGGCTCTGCCCCAAACCCCGCTGGGGTCTTGACCCCAGACCCCTTTACAATAGGCAGGTCCAGGAGGGCCTTCCCTCCTGGCGGGGTTTGGGGCAGAGCCCCAACCTTCTTCTGCCGACTACGGCTTTGGCGCCTGAACCAGGATCGAGTTGGAACCGGCCGCGTCGCCGCTGAAGCTAATCAGAAAGCTGCGCGCCTGTCCCCCCGGCAGGAGGTAACTCGTGCTCGTCGTTCCGTTGACGAACTTGTCCTGCGGACCTCCGTCCGACTCGCTTCCGGTGTCGACGGTCACGGCCGAACGGCCCCGGTTGACCAGCGTGACGATGCGCGCGCCCTGCAGCAATCCGCCCGCCTGCGTGAGCGTGAAGCTCGCTGCGGGTGCGGACAGCATGATCGTCGCTTCGAGATCTGACGGTGCCATGTCGTAAGTGGCGGACGCGACGGATTTCACGACCTGGCTTCTCCTGCCGAAGCTGTCCTCGATCGCGGCCACAACCTCGTGTCCCAGGATCGACTGGCCGCAGGCAGTCGGGTGCGTCTCGTCGGACTGGTAGGGCGAGCCGCCGCGGCAGGTGGTGGAGTTGGGACCACCACGCGCGGAATCGCCTCCCGCATTGTCGGCGCCGAGGCGGGGATCCGTTGCGAGATCGATCACACCGTCGAACAGACCCGCATACTTCCGTAGGAGCGGATTGTGGATGTCCTTGACGGTATCCACACCAGAGCCGGACGAGATCCGGGTGGTGTAGAAAACCGTGTAGCCGGCGGTCTTCAGCTTGCGTGCGCACGCGGCCATGCTGATGACGTCCTGCATGGCCTGCCGTCGGATCGATGTCGTGCCGTCGTCATCCGGCACGTTCGGCCACGGATTGTATCCGCCGCCGGGTGCGTCGCCATTTCCGTGATCGTGCAGGACCGCGATCCTCGGTGCCAAAGCGTTGTGCGCCATCGCCAGGAACTTCGTCGCGCAGACCGTGGTCATCGTGTAGGTCGAGGCACTGTCCGATCCGTCGGCGATCCCCGTCCATGGCTGCCTCGTCAGCGCGGACAACTCGGACGCAGCGTCCACCGTGAAGTTCGTCGCGGCAGGCGACCGCAAGCCGTTACCGCGATCGACGCTCTCGCCAAGGCTGTAGATCACGGGACCGGAGGGCGACGGGCCTTCGGCGATGGATGAACGCGCCCCTTTCGACAGGGCATACGCGCGCAACGCGGCCGCCGAGACGGCCATCTGTCGCGCGGAAGAGGCGCTCGTTGATCCTTCGGCCTCGTAGATCGTCCCGATGAAGCCGTTGTTGATCTCGCTCCGGCCGTTGGCACCGCCCGCACCACCGATCGTCCAGTGGCCGGTCAACGCTGCGGCCGAGTAATGGGCTGCCGTCACGTCTCCGCAACGACGCCCGTCGAGATACGTCGTGATCTGTCCCGAGTCTCCCTCGATGACGGCGCCGAGAACATGCAGCCCGTTATCGATGGCGCATCCTTCGCCTGTGGATGTCGGCTGCCCGTTGACATAGTAAGAGACGAACTGCGTCCCCCACCCGCCATACGGCTCGACCGTGCCATCGTAGTTCGGAGAAAACTGCAGATAGACGCTGTTCGAACCGATCGGCGTGTTGGTCTGCGGCATGGTATAGCCGGCGCGCACGCCGCTGGTTGCCAGCCCGGTCTGAACCCCGCCCGCGAACACGACCTGAACAGTCCGGATGTTGTTCGCGGCGGCAGGCACAATCAGGTATTTGTCGCCATTCGCGAAGGTCAGGCCGCCATCCGCGCTCCAGGCCGGGAGGCCGCCGGCACCCCAGCTTCCACTCGGACCGTTGGCAAACGCGACGTTGTTGCCGTGGCCTGAGCTGTCGTTGAGGGTCGTCCCGGATTTCTCGTCCATGAGGTAGCGGAAGGTCAGCCCGGTGTGTGCAGGAAGGGCAGACGCCAGAGCGGGACCGCAAAGCAGCATGGAAAGGACGAGCGAAGCCGAATGACGCATCAACTCGGCCCTGGAGCAGGCCGTCTCCACTCCGCCAAGGATCGGCTGCGCGTCGTTGTGTAGAGCGTCCGCGCCGACGAAGCTCCGCTGTCCCGAGCGTCGGTCCAGGTCACCTCTGCCACATCAGCTCCAAGTCGGACGCAAGTGCCGAGCCTGCAGATACCCGCGCCCCTGCGCCGCTCTCTCGGTGAGCGCACCGAAGCCGAGGCCCAGCGCCGCCCACATGATGATCTGCATGGTCATCGAGTCCACGCGGAAGTTCCAGAGCAGGACTGCCGGGAAATTCGCCGGCACCTCGTCGATCGCCGGGAGTGCCGCCCCCGCCACCGCCACGCACACCACATAGAACGCCGCACCGACCAACGCGGCCGACCAGATCCCATGCCTTGGTGCCAGTTGCCGGCGAAGCATCGCGGCGCCCACCATGGCGGCAATCGAGAGCGCCATCATGATGAAGTAGAATTCCGTTCGCATGCCAATCGTGTCGGGGTGCCCGACGGAAGGCGGGTTCGCCGGGTAGTTCAGGTTGGGCACGAGATAGAACGAGACGAACCCCACCACCGACAGCAGGCCCGACACGGCACGCGCGCCGAGTGCGACCGCGCGGCCGTTGGCGAAGGCGAAGACCAGCGCGAACAATCCGCCGAAAGCCGTGCTGTAGACCATCACGCCGGTGAGCAGCCCATAGCTCGCCTGCATAGGCCGACTGACGAGCTCGGGCTCCGGCATGTCGTGGATCCCGCGCGCCGCGTC
This sequence comes from uncultured Acetobacteraceae bacterium, assembly GCA_964247685.1. Classification (GTDB taxonomy): domain Bacteria; phylum Pseudomonadota; class Alphaproteobacteria; order Acetobacterales; family Acetobacteraceae; genus CAXTPV01. Next base: position 5,997 of record CAXTVZ010000002.1, on the reverse strand, counting down.
GGCAGCCGTCCTGGCGTCATTCATCGCGGTCTCGAACGCGATCGCCCGGTCCACCTGCGGCTCGCCGACAACCTTTGCGAACCCGAACACGAGAAGACCCGCGACGAAGCCGACCAGCATGCCTCGAATGAGAAGTGTCCTGACCATGATTCCCGTCTCCCTTCAGTGGCAAGGGAAACCGAGCAGGTGGCGGCTGTCATGCACCCATTCATGCACGTACATGCCGTGGATGATGGAGGTCGCACCCTCCTCGGCGCCGACGAAGTAGATCGCCAGAAGCATGAGCGCGCCGAAGGTCATCCAGGGCAGGATCTCGCCCAGCGGAATGGTCGGGATCGCGATGTCGCGGCCGATCGTCGTGTCGGACATGCATGAGCTCCATGGGATCGAGCGTCCCGTCGGGTTGCAACCGAGCCATGGGCAGGTCTGACTTCCGGAGGCTGCGATGGCAGCCCGCGATTACAGTGGCGCGACCGTGCCGGATTTCCACCGGCTTCCAGTTCCATGGCCGATTTCGGGTAGAGACCGACCCCCCGCTGCTGTCAAATTCAGCCACCGCTCGAACAGCATGTGCGGCAGGGTCAGTGCGGCCAGTCCCTGGAGGGTCAGCCCCAGCAGGCGCGGCACGGCCTCGCCGGGGAAGAGAGGCCACAGCGCGGCGCCGAGCACCAACGTCAGCGCGGTCACCGGCAGCGACAGCCTCGCGGCACTCGTCGCATCGGTGATGCGCGGCGCGAGCCTGCGGTCGGCGATCAGCGACCGCACATGCGCCGGCGCGTGCACGCACACGAAGTAGATCGCGAACGACGTGAGCGGCGGCAGCAGGATCGCGGAGGCTGCCAGCATCACCGCAGCCGCGATCCGCGCCCGGTCACCCTCTCGCGCCAGCCGGACGAACCAGAACGACGCCGGAACCACCCACAGCACTGAAGCCACCGTCAGCCACGCCGGGAGGTTCATCATCCGCACTTGTGTCACGGTGCCGAAGATCGCGGCCGTGGCTGCGGGATGCGCGAGCACCGCCAGCGCGACCGGCAATCCGCCCGCGCCAAGCACGACGAGCGGCTCGACGCTGCCGGTATCTTCGGTGCCGAAATGCCAGACCGAGACGGCCAGGAACAGCGCGAGCACTGTCAGAGGAGCAATGGCCCAGCCCAGCAAAACCAGCGCCGACAAGGCGAGGTAAGGGGCCGCGAACACCCCGAACCAGGCAACCCCAAGACGCGGTCTCAGCCACGTCCGGGCGAGCTCGCCATCGAGCGCGCCGTGAGGAACGCCGAGCAGGATAATCACAACGAGGGCCGCGAGGTCACGCAGCGTCGGGGGCAGGAGTGTGGTCAGCGCCAACCCCGCCGCGAGCGTCGGTCGCGGGCCGAGTGCCGCCGCCAGCTCAAGCAACTGGCCCGGGCGCGACTGCGCCCGGGCCAGCGTGAGCGACGCTCCTGCCACCGGTCAGACCGTGGCCCGAGTCCTCGTGTCGTAAGCGGTGCCGACGGTCGCCACCTCGCCCAGATCGCGTGCGGTGATCACGGCATCGGAGCGCACCGACATCAGCCCGAACACCACCTTGGCCAGGACGTCTAGGATCGCGATGACCACCACGGCGAACGTGTCGCCCACGACGCCGAGCCCGTCGGGCGAGACCAGCAGGATCAGCGGATAGATCAGCCAGATCACCGACAGCAGCAGCGCGTCGCGACGGTAGGTCTCGCGCACATCGGCGCGTTCAGCCTGGTTCGCCTGCATCGCCGAGACCCAGATCACGTAGTAGACGCCGAGAAAGGCGACGCACGAGATCAGGAACCAGATCCATTTGAACGCGGCGATCTCGGAGGCACCGAAGAAGAACGCGGTTACGATCATCAGGACGTCGGCCAGCACCACGCCGCTGATGATCCCGGCGCGCTTCGGGCCCGCATGCATCGCCGTCATCACCAGGCTGATCAGCAGGAGCGGGGTGGTGAACGCCCAATCGATGTATCGCGCGAAGTAGAAGATGCGGCCCACGGCCTGGCCGGTATGCGCATCAATCGTCGGCAGGATAAGCGCGCCCTGGCCTGTCGCCATCGCGAAGTACGAGCAGGCGGCGATGATCGGCACCGTTCCGTGCAGCACCGTCTGCAGTTCCTCCGAAGCGGTGCGCCGCTTGCCGAGCCCGAAGATCGCCAGACCTCCGCCCAGCATGATCGCCGTGGTCAACCACAGCCAGAATTGCGAGCCCATCTGACACCTTGAATGTGAAGCCGCCACAGAAGCCGTGCCCGTCATCGCGGTTCCCGATCTGCAGGAACACGACCCCGACATCAGCGGCACAAAAAAGGGCCTCGCCCGTCACCAGGCGAAGCCTCGAATGGGGTCTGGGGCCAAGGCCCCAGCGGGTCCAGGGCAGCGCCCCGGCCTTACCTACTTCTTGAAAGTCTCTTTAACGCTATCCTTGGCATTGCCGTAGGCGCCCTGAGCCTTCCCAGCGACCTTCTCGGCCTTGCCTTCAGCCTCGATCCCGGCGTCCCCGGTCACCTTCCCGGCGACCTCCTTGACGGCACCCTTGACCTCATGGCCGAGGCCATCGACGCGGTTCTTATCCATGGTGGGTGTGCTCCCTCCTGTAGACTGATACAGCGCCTTCAGCCCCCGCGAGTTCCTCCCGGGAGCGATGCCACTCAGGACCGAGGGCGGGTCCTCGTCCAGGCCCGCGTCTCCCCCTCGGGCGCGCCCGAGGCGGCCTCGGCAGCCGGCGCCGTGCCACGTCGCGACAGGCTCAGCACCCCCGCCGTGAGCGCCAGCAGCACCGCGAGCCCGCAGCCGGCCTCGTTCGCGTGGCCGGGCACGACATGGAACATCGACGCCGCCAGCATCGCGCCGGTGGTCAGCCCGGTCAGCCGTGCGGTCGCCAGCATGCCGCTCGCCGCACCCGCCCGCGCACGAGGTGCGGCCGAGAGCATGGTCCGGTTGTTGGGCGTCTGGAACAGGCCCATGCCCATCCCCGCGACCGCCAGCCGGGCTGCGATGCCGGCATCCGTGGCGCCGCCGCTGAGGGTCGCGAGCAGGGCCAGCCCGGCCGCCAGGCAGGCCATGCCGAGGCCGCCCAGGATCGCCGCCGACATCCGGTCCGACAGGCGGCCGCTCACCAGGGCCACGGCCGCGAGCGCCGCCGGCCAGGCCATCATCAGCAGCCCAGTGGTGGCCGTGCTGCGATGGAGGGTGGTCTGCAGGAAGAAAGGCATCGTCAGCATCGCGATCGAAAAGGCCGAGAAGGCGCAGACCGAGGCCGCCGCGGACAGGCCCAGGACCGGTCGGCGCAGGAGGTCGATCGGGATCAGCGGCCGCGGCGAGCGGCGTTCGCGCCGATACAAGGCGGTGCCCGCGACGCCGGCGATCCCCAGAGCGGGCGCGCCGAGCAGCCAGCCTCCGCGCCCGTGGATCAAGGCGTCCGCACCGATGAAGAGCGCGGCAAAGGCGAGCGCGTTCAGTCCCGCGCTCGCCCCATCGAGCCGATGGCCGGACCGCGGCGAAGCCGGGAGGCAGCGTCGGGCCAGCGCCACAATCGCGAGCCCGAGCGGCACGTTGATCGCGAACAGCCAGGGCCAGCTGCCAAGCGAAAGCACCAGGGACGCGAGCCCCGGTCCGAGTGTGGCCGCGACCGAGACCACCAGCGCGTTGCGGCCGATCCCCCGCCCGAGCATGGCGCGGGGATAGATGAAGCGGACCAGCGCCCCGTTCACGCCCATCAGACCCGCGGCACCCAGGCCCTGCAGCACGCGCGACGCGGCCAGCTCCGGCAGGTTTCGCGACAGCGCGCACAGGAGCGATCCGACCGTGAACACCGCCACGCCCCACTGATAGACGCGGCGATAGCCGACGATCTCGCCCAGGGCGGCCGCCGGCAGGATCGTGCCCACCACCGCGAGCTGGTAGGCGTTGACCACCCACACCGAGCGGGCGGGCGTCGTGTGCAGGGCACGCGCCATCGTGGGCAGCGCCACGTTCGCGATCGACTGGTCGAGCACGGCGGCCACGACGCCGATCGACACGACCAGGATGGCAAGGAGGCGCGGGGTCCCGGCCAGGCCGTCGGGCCCGGCCGCGGTGCTGTCCGCCTCCATCGTCAGCAGTTCGTCCGCCCGCTGGCCACGCAGTCGTTGTGGCGCATCATCCCGTTGAGGGCGGGGAAGGCGAGGTAGATCGCCGCGAACAGGATCACCAGGCCGCCCAGCACCAGGATCGGGACGAGGTCGGGTTTCCGCTTCATGGGACGTCTCTCCGCCGGGCAGGTCGGTGTTCGCGGATTGCGCCCCGTTTGACAAGCGAGCGCGCGCTTCGGCATAAGCCCGCGGATTGCCGGGAACGCGGATCGGAGGAGGCACGACCACCAGGTCGGCCTCGCGACGCATCCCGCCCCTCCGTCCCGAGGGGCCTACCGGTGCAACAAGCGGCCATCACGCGCCACGGCCCCCCGGCAAACGAGGGGGCTAGCGTCGATCGGGCAGAGAACAGGAGTAACGGGGCATGAGCAAGCGCCTCGAGAGCAAGTTCAAGATCAATCGCCGTCTCGGCGTGAACCTGTGGGGCCGTGCGAAGAGCCCCGTCAACAAGCGCGATTACGGCCCCGGCCAGCACGGCCAGCGCCGCAAGAGCAAGCCGTCCGACTTCAACATCCAGCTGAAGGCCAAGCAGAAGCTCAAGGGCTACTACGGCAACATCGGCGAGAAGCAGTTCCGCAAGTATTACGACGAGGCCGTCCGCCGCCGCGGCGACACCTCCGAGAACATGATCGAGATCCTCGAGCGCCGGCTCGACGCGACCGTGTATCGCATGAAGCTCGCGATGACGCCGTTCGCCGCCCGCCAGTTCGTCAATCACGGGCACATCCTGGTGAACGGCAAGCGGGTGAACATCCCGTCCTTCCTGGTGCGCGACAATGACGTGATCGAGGTGCGCGAGAAATCGAAGCAGCTCGCGGTCCTGCTCGACGCGGCGCAGTCCGGCGAGCGCGACGTGCCCGAGTATCTCGAGGTCGACCACCGCTCGATGAAGGGCCGCTTCGTGCGGGCACCCAAGTTCGGCGACGTGCCCTACCCGGTCACGATGGAGCCGAACCTGGTGGTCGAGTTCTACTCCCGCTGAGCACGTCCACGACCGACACTGCGGCCGCCGCCGAACTCGCCCGCGAGATCGGCCGGCGCCGCACCTTCGCGATCATCTCCCACCCGGACGCGGGCAAGACCACGCTCACCGAGCGGCTCCTGCGCACGGGTGGTGCGATCCAGCTCGCAGGCCAGGTGCGCGCCAAGGGCGAGCGCCGACGTACGCGTTCGGACTGGATGGGCATCGAGCGCGACCGCGGCATCTCGGTCGTGACCTCGGTCATGACGTTCGAGCACAATGGCTGCGTCTTCAACCTGCTCGACACGCCCGGCCACGAGGACTTTTCGGAAGACACCTATCGCACGCTCACCGCGGTCGACAGCGCCGTCATGGTGATCGACGCCGCCAAAGGCATCGAGGAACGCACCCGCAAACTCTTCGAGATCTGCCGCCTGCGCGACATCCCGATCATCACCTTCATCAACAAGATGGACCGCGAAGCGCGCGACTGCTTCGAGCTGATCGACGAGATCTCGTCCGGCCTCGCCCTCGACCTGGCGCCGGCCACCTGGCCGATCGGCCGCGCCGCACAGTTCGCCGGCACCTACCGCATCGCGGAACGCGAAGTCAGGACCACGGAAGCTCTCTCCCAGTCCGACCCCCGCATGCAAGCGCTCGCCGACGAGGTCGACCTCGTGCGCGCCGCACTCCCCGAATTCGACCGCGAGAGCTTCGACGCCGGCCACCTCTCGCCTGTCTATTTCGGCAGCGCCATGCGCGAGATTGGCGTCGCCGACCTGCTCGACGCCCTCGCCGAGTTCGGCCCCGCCCCCCGCGCGCAGGCCGCCGAAAGCCGCATCGTCGCCGCCACCGAACCCAAACTCTCCGCCCTGGTCTTCAAGATCCAGGCGA
>CAXTVZ010000001.1:0-125943 GCA_964247685.1 uncultured Acetobacteraceae bacterium | reverse complement strand
CAGGGAGAGCGTGTCGACCTGAGACGCTGGCACCGCCGTCAAGCCCGCGCTGATGTAGGCGGTGCCTGTCGCAGCGTTCAGATACATCGTCGCAGCTGCGGAGCCGCCAATTGCGGCGGTGGTGGCACCGCCAGCAAAGCTAAACGTGAACGGTCCAATGCCTCCGGAGTAGACGCACCAAAGCGCTGGCGTGTCGTTCGCCGTGGTCGGCAGGACGTTGCCGCGGACAGCCAGCGTCAGCGGTAGCGGAGCAGCACCGGTGCCTGGGCTCGGGCTGTTGCCCGAGCCGGAGCTAACCGTTCCGAAGGCCAGTGCCGAGGCGCCAAGCAGGATTGCGCGCCCACCAATGGTCAGGAGCGACACTTACGAGCCCCATTTCCCGGTAAGATACGACATGATGGTGGCGACGTCGCCGGTGGGCGACGCGCCGCCGCTACCGGTGGCAACGTCCGGCCAAACGTCGAACTCCAAAATCTCCACGGTGTCGCTGCCGTTGGTGGAGACGGCCTGACCGATCTGCACCGTTCCAAACGTTGTCGAGGGATCGTAGCTCGAGTTGTACTGCGCAACGGGCTGCGGCGTGATTGCGTTGATGTAGACGCCCATGTTTCCGGAAGTGCCGGTCTGCGTAGCGTTTAGCGTGAGGACGATCTTGAACAGTCCGGGTCCGGATACCTGCGTGACAGACTGCGTGCCGCCCTCTGAGTTGTTGAAGTAGTACGCGTAGATGAACTGCCCGCTGCCATTCATCACGCCGTAGATCTTGAAGTAAGATCCAGACGGGTCCGTCGCTTGCAGAAAAAGCGGTGTCCCGGTGATCGCCAAAGGCTTGACCACCAGCGCTATGGTGATGCCGGAGCCGACGTTGCGCACGGCGTCGTGGATGACCTGACCAAGCGAGGCCGGGCCGTTCAGAAAGTGCACACCAGAGGCAGGAAGGAACCTGACGGCGTTGTTGCCATTGGCAACGTTCGTCGCCAGCGAGCCAGCGTCGCCTGACACGGTCTGGTTGAAGCTGTAGTTCCCCTCGACGTCCTGCCACCCTCTGACCACGCCGCCCTGCGTCGTCTGAGGTGTCGTGTAGGCGCTGTCCGAGGTGACCGAGCTCTGCACGGTCGTGTCTAGGCGCATCGAGACAGCGGTGCCGGAGGCGAGCGCCGGCGGCGCCTGCGAGCCCGCAACCGCAATCGCGGCGCTGGTGGCGAGCGCCGAGCCGCCCGTGGCTGCCGACAGGACTTCGACGGTGTAGCTGCCAGAGTTCTCCGGCGTGAGCGCAGGGATGGCAGTGCCGGTGAACGGGTAGCTGCTGCCTTCCTGTGCGCCGCCAACGAACAGCGCTGCGTAGGCCGTGCCATCGCTCGGCGTGAGGGTGGTCGTCAGCCCGGAAATCGGCAGGCCCTGGCTGCCCGTGGCGGGCGCGTTGGCAGGAGTCGTCGCGCCCGTCGCAGGGTCGGTGACCGGGATAGCGGCGCTGGCCGCAAGCGCGGTGCCGCCGGTGGCGGCCGCGTACACCCGTGCGGTGTAGCTACCGGTCGCCTGCGGCGTCAGGCTGGGCAGGCTGGTGCCGACGAAGGCCTGGCGCGTGCCCTCGTCCGTGCCGCCCACCGAGAGGACCGCGTAGGCGGTCGCGTCGGACGGCGTGAGGCTGGTGGTCAGGCCGGTGATAGCCTGGCCTTCCTGTCCCGCCGCCGGGGCGCCGGCGACGGCGGCGGCGGCCGTGGCCGTGGCGTTGACAGTGATGGTCGTGCTGGTGGCGAGCGGAGAGCCGCCCGTCGCCGCAGCGTAGATCCGGATGGTGTAGCTGCCAGTGCCCTGCGGGATGAGGTTGGGGACGGTGCTGCTGCTGAAGGCCTGGCGGCTGCCCTCGTCTGCGCCACCGACCGAGAGGACGGCGAAGGCGGCCGAGCTGGCCGGGGTCAGGGTCACCGGGACGCCGCTGATTGCCGTCCCGGTGCTGCCCGTGGCGGGCGCCGCACCGATCGAGGCCGAGGTCGCCATCTGCTGCGTGACAGTGATAGCCGGGCTTGCCGCCAAGGCCGTGCCGCCGGTGGCCGCGGCAAAGATTTCTATCTCGTAGGTGCCCGAGTTGTTGGGCGTAAGGTTCGGGACCGTCGTGCCCGAGAACGCAATGCGCGCGCCTTGCTCGGTGCCCCCGGTGCTGAGCACCGCGTAGGCGGCGGCGTACGCCGGTGTCAGGGCGACGGTGACGCCGCTGATCGGCTGGTTCTCCAGCGCGGCCGACGGCACGTTGGACAGGGCGGCCGCGGTGGCTGTGGCAGGCGCAGCCGTGTAGGGCGCGGAGACTGCCTCGACGTTGTTCTGGTCCAGCACGGTCAGCGTGTGCGAGCCGCTGCTGACCGCCGGGTGGGTGAAGGTGGCGCTGGTGGTGGTAACGGTGCTGCCGGCCGGCAGCGCCACCGCCTCACCGGCGTCGTCGGCGAAGGTGAGGGTCGGCGGCGTCCGGTAGTTGGCCAGCGTGAGTGTGACCGCAAACGGCTCGCCGGTGAACTGCGCGCCGATGGCACCGATGCTGATCGCCGGCTCGGTCAGCGTCGCCGCCTCGGCGGCAAGCTGGGCCATGGTGACGACGAAGGCGGTGCCGTTGACCACGTAGATGAGCTGGCCAGCGGCGCTCAGCGAGCCGGGCGACGACAGGCCGGAGAACGGCGTTTCGATGAGGGAAATGACGCCGCCCGCGCCGACGGAAAACTGCGTCGGGTCAAGCGCGGCGTCGGCCACCGCCGTGCCGTTCAGACTCAGCGTCGAAGCGCCCGACGCCGGGATGACGACGTCGAGTTCGGTCACGCCGCCCGTAGTGGTGGCGGTGAACTTGCTCGAAAAGGTAAGCGCCTCGACCGGCTCGGACGCCCCAGGAGGCGTGACCTCCGTGCCGGACCCGGTCTGCTCGGGAAAGACGACGTCGAGCACGGTGACGCCGCCCGTTGTCGTGGCGGTGAAGCTGCTCGACAGGGTCAGCGCGCCGGCCACCGACGGCGCGCCAGGCAGCGTCAGCTTCGTGCCGCCAATGGCCAGGAAGTCGTCGGTCGGTATTTTGAGGTCGCCAACGCCGGGGTTGACCGCAACGACGTACAGGCCGGCCGACAGCGCACTCGTGTCGAAAAGGGAGGCAGCCTTGTCGGCCATGCTAGACGGTCCCGTTCCAGGCAGAGAAGGTTGAAGGCGTGTAACCAGGGGCCGCGACCGAGCCAGGCACGGGCAGCGACGTCAGCACGGTGCCGGCGACGCCGGAGGTCAGGCCGGTGCACACGCTTGCGTCGTTGTCGAGGTCGCCGCCATCGCGGTTGAAAACCAGGAACGGCGCGCCCGCGCTGCTCGTGAGGTAAGTGTAATACTGCTGCTCGCAGCTGTTGAAATCGAAAGCCACTGGCGCGGCCTCGTTCATCCAGATGAGTTCGGCGTATCGCGTGTTGATCACCGTGCAGTTGTTGAACTGCGGGTTGCTGATCGTGTTCGCCCAGCCGGTGATGCCGATTTCCGCTCCGTACTCGAAAAAGTTCGTGGTGGCGCTTTCCGCGGCCAAGAGCGTGGTGCCCGTGACGGTGAGGCTGCCGCCGTTTGGATAGTCGATGCAGCGGTCACCGTTTCGGCGGATCCAGCTGTTGTTGATCGTCAGGCTGGGCGACCTGCTTTTGCAGCAGTTCGCGTTCGATCCGTAAAAATTGCAGCCGTTGACGACCACGGCGGCGCAATTGAGGTAGAAGTCGTGACTCTCGCCGTCCGTCGTGACGCCGTTCGGCGCTTCGAGGCCAAAGTCGCAATCATTGATTTCGATGGTGACGTTGACGCCGGTGTTGGCGCCCGCAGAGCCCGACGCAGGATTCGCCTCGGTGGACTGGATGCCGTTGGCGTTGTTGTCGAAGGCGCAGCTCTGCACGGTCAGTGTGCCGGCCGTGGGGAAGCTCTCAGGATAGAGAGCAGCCTCCGTCGACACTTGCGCGAGCACGTCGCCGCCGCACGAAATGAACTGGATGCCCTGCACGAGTGCGGGTGCCTGCGTGTAGAGGTAAGCCTTGCCAAACGTCATTCGAAAGCCTTGGCCGAGCCCGCCGCGGCCATCGAAAATCGTCTGATACGCGCCGACGCCAATGATGCTGACGCCCTCGACGAACCGGTTGGGCGCGTTGGCCGAGGTGGTGCCAAAGTTCGCTGGCAGGCTTGCCCCGGCCGCCGGCGCCGCAATGCCAAACGGCAGGTAATAGTGGCCGGCATCCACGTACATCGTGCCGCCGTCTGCGAGCGCCTGCATGCCGTAGCGCGGCTCGGTGAACTGCTCGCCGGGCCCGACGTGCACCGTCGACAGCAGCGGTCCCAAATAGGGTGCCGGGTCCTCGTACTGCGGCAGCACGATGCCGTTGCCGGCGAACTCCAGGCACCAGCACTGGAAGGCGTAGGTGAGCGCGTCGAAGCCAGTGTTGTAGACGCGCAAATAAAGCTTGGTGCTGCCCTGCGCCTTCGGAATGTAGAGGCTTGACTGCAGGTAGGCCGACGCGGTGACGATGCTGACCGGCGCACCCACGCCCTCGCTTGCATACACGCGCACGCCGGTTCCGGTCGGCGAGCCGGCCCACACCTCAAAGTAGAACGGCTGCGTCGCCAGCGAGGACTGACCGAGCTGCAGGCCGAGCAGCACGACGTCGTTGCTCGAGCCGACCGGCGCGTACATCACGGTGTCGACGAAGCCGCCGGCCGGCACCGCAATGCCGGTGGCATACTGGCAGTTCGGTGTCCCGCCGCTGCCGCCTGGCGCGATCGACGCAAGAAAATACGCCAGCAGGCCCGCAGCGTTGATCTTGCGGTTTCGCGAGCCGACCGGCTTGGTCAGGTCCTCGCCGAACAGTTCGAGCGCCGTAAGGTCGCTGTTAGTTTGCTCGGGCAGCAGCGAGCCGAGCGTGCCGGTGTTGGAGTCGCTCACGGTCAGGCCTCCAGCAAGAGCGGCGTGTCATTCTCCAGCAAAAGCGGTGTTCCGCTTTCCAACAGGAGGGCGTTCTGCGCGGTGGTAGTGGTGTTCGAGCTCGACGCCGCGGCTTCCAGCAGAATGAAGCCGGTGCCGTCTTCAAGGGCGATGCGTGAAACACCGTCCTCCTGCACGACGTAGCTGCCCGCGTTCGATGGCGGCGTGACCACGCCTTCGAACTGGACGATGCTGCCGCCGTCGTTCCACCAGGCGCCGTCAGCGAGACCGGCCGAAGTCGTCGGCAGGCTGGACAGCAGCAGGTTGATGATCTCGGCTTGGTCGGCGGTGCTCAGCGCCTCGACCGAGGCGACCGACAGCGCGGCATCACCGCCGGGTAGGGCGATCAGCTGCGAGGTGCCGTCGGTGTAGGTGACCAGCAGGCTGCCGGGCTCGTCGTCCGGCTGCGTGATGACGGCGATGCCGCGGCCTGGCGCGCCGGTGGCGATGACGGTCTGTGGCGGATAGCCAACCGTGTACTGCGGAATAACCGGCAGGAACACCGTGCGCGACAGGACGTCGCCGTTGGCGAGCGCCGCGGTCATCACCAAGGCGTAGCGTGCTGCGACGACACCGCCGGCGACGGTGAACATCACCGCGTTACCGACGACGGTGATGCCGCTGACGGTGAGGTCGGGCGAGTTCGGAATAATGGAGGGCGTTCCGGCAAAGGTTGTGCCGGCGTCGGTCAGAAAATTGTTCGCGTTGATCCTGAACTGCAGGACGTCTTCCGGATCCTTCGGCGGGTAGACGGCCCAGTTGTAGTCGAAGGGCGTGCCTGCGTGAATCGGGATCGTGACCGAGCGCGCGTTGAGCGCGGGGCCGATATTCGATCCCGATCCCGACATAGGCAGCCTCTTACTCGTGGTTCTGCGGCGTCAGACCCAGCTCATCGTATCGTCGTAGGCCTGGGTCGCGCGCCCGAAAGCGTAGACAAGGCTCTCGCCCTTATCGGGCGACCTGCCGATGCGCGACTTGATGTCGTCCTTGCTCTCGATCTGGATGCCCTTAGTGCAGGGCTGCCAGCGCGGCGCGGTCAGGTCGGCCAGCAGTTCGCGGTCCGGCGGAATGGCGAGGTCCTCGCCCACGTCAGGGTCGAGCGCCTCGCGCAGCAGCCACCACCATTCGGCGCGGGCGTTTAAAAAGCCCAACCGCCCGCTCTTGTCGGTGGCATCGCTGCGGGCGGAGCCGTTCATGGCCGCCGCGCGCATGCCAAGCATCAGCGCCATGTCGTAGGGGCTCGACCCGACGCCGGTGATGTCGATTTGCACCGACGGTGCGGTGCCGGTTGGGATGGCCTCCAGGCACATCTGCGCGACCACGCGACCGTCCGGGGTGGTGCTGCCGGGATGCGACAGCTGCTTGCCGAACCAGACGCCGTGGCGGGGCGTGATGACGGTCTTGTCGGCACCGCCGCGGGCCACGTCGACGCCCAGCGCAGAAATCGGGGCAGGCGGCTTCTCCGTCCACCGCGCCTGTGCCGCGAGCACCCACGCCGTCGGAATGACCTGGCGCGGCGCGTCGTCCTGGCCGGCGGAGAAGTCGCCAAACAGCATCTGCGAGCGCAGCGGCTCGGGCAGCGCCTGCAAGGTCGCCAGGTAACCCGACGCCATGTAGACCGGGTTGTCCTGCACGCGAGCGCGGATGAACGTCCGCGACTTCGGCGTGATCAGGTCTTCCTCACCCTTGACCTTGAAGGGCGTCGAATCCGCAACCTCGACGTCTTTGCCAGCGACCGTCGCGAACCAGCGCAGCTCGCCCTGAACCGCCGGATTGGGGTGTGTCTTGTTAAGCCAGGGCCCCCAGAACTCGATGACCCAGTCGCCCTCGGCCGTGGTCGGTGGGTTGCCGGTGCAGATCACGCGCGAGCGCTGCCCGGGGCGGGCACTTCGATTCCAGCCCATCAGGAAGCGGAACTGCGACTCGGTAAAATTGGTGATTTCGTCGAAGGCTTTGAGGTCGTGCGGGCGGCCCTGAAACTTGCGCACGTCCTGTTCGAACTGGACCGCGCCAAATTCCATGCGGCGCTGCTGGTCGTCGATCTTCCAGAGCCGGCGCTGCCCGTTGTAGGAGCCACGGCCCTCGAGCAGCTCGGCGGCGCGGTCCATGATGCCGGCAAGCTCGCCGTACTCGCGCCGGAAGATGATCGACTTGTGATGCCGCGTAATGGCCGCGCCGCAGATGAGGTCGGTCTTACCGCCGCCGGCGGCCCCGCCGTAGAACAGGATGTCCGCGGCGCTGTTGAGCGCCGCCGTCTGCGGGCCGGCGAAGGGCGTCCAGGTCTTACGCCTCCTCAGCTCCTGCGCCATCCTCGCCAGCACCGTCGCTCTCTGCGAAGGCGATAAGCGCTGCAGTGAGCTGATCAGTGGAGATGTTGCGGATGTCAATCGGACCGCCCTCGGCGCCTGTCACCTCCGTGCGCGTCGTCCAGCCGGCACGGGTTCGCAGGAAGAACTTGGCCGCGTCGTTGTCTCCGCCTAGCGCCCGTCCAATCAGGCCGTGCGCAATGCGCGCGGTGACCTCCTCGTGGCCTTGCGCGATCTCCCGCTTGAAATGGCGGTCGAAGGTCCGCAGCGGAATTTCCATGATCGACGCGATCACGGCGTGCGGCGAGCCAGCGGCTTTCAACGCGAGCGCTGTCACTCGTTGCGCCGGGGTGGGCTCGAACTTCGGTCGTCCGCGTCGCGGCTTTCTGGCGGGCAGCGTTTCCGGTGTTTCGTCCATGTGTCACAGCGCGGCTAATGCCATCGCTCCCGAAAAAGCGGCACCCGTCGCACAAGTGGATGACGGGTCAGCCGCAGAATATTTTTTGTGATCGCATGAAATCTGCTTGCTCGGGTAAAAAAGAGCGAGCAATCGTTGTTTCAGCGCGAGGGACTGACCCAGCGCAAGCAAGGACACCGACGATGATCAGCAAGCCCTTTACGAACCGTTCCAACTGCGCCCGCGCGGCTCGCAAGGAAATCGAAAAGAGCGGCGGCAAGCTCACCCAGGCCGACATCGACATCAAGCTTGAGGCCGCAGGCTACGTCTACATCATCGCCAACGGCGGGGACGACGACGCGGAGGCCACCGACGACGCAGCGGTTGCGTCCGTCGAGGCCGGCGCCCCAGCGCGCGCGCTGACGGCCGACGAGCTGTTCGCCGACGATGCCGCCACCACCGTTGTCGGCAGCGCGGCCAGCGAGGGCACCGCGCCGGTGCTCGACGCCACCGTGGACGCAGGCGGCACCGTCACGCTGAGCGACCTCGACAGCAACACGTGGGCTGTGACCGAGCACACCTTGGCCGCTGCTGCGGCCAACGACGTCGCCAATGCCAACGGCCTGACGATCGTGGCCACCGCCAGCAACGGCGAGGTCGTGCATACTGCCGACGTCGAGACCGCCGCGGTGCCGCAGGGCGAGGTGTTCCTCTGCATAGCCTTCCCGGCGCAGGGGTCGGTGATGTGGGCGAGCAAGCTGTCCAAGCAGCTCAAGCTGCCGGTCACCATCCGCAAGGGCGAGACGCTCGACATTGTGCAGGTCGTCGAGAGCCGGAATGTGAAGGCGCAACGCGGCAAGGCCGAGGGCCAGGGTCAGGCACCGCGCAAGGGCGGCGTGCGCGACAAGATCGTGGCCCTGCTCGACGCACCCGGCGGCGCGACCATCTCGCAGCTACAGCGCGCGGCGGGCTGGAACACCAAGCCGAGCAGCTTCTACCTCAAGAAAGTGGCCGCCTCGCAAGGTCGGCCGCTGGTGACAACGAAAATCGGAAAGGAGCCGTGCTACGCGCTGGGCGAACAGGCCACAGCGTAACGGATTGACCGCCGGCGGGGGGCATGTGTAGTGCCCCCCGTGAGCATGTTTCGATCCTGTCCGCCTGGTGTCACCCTGCCGTGCCTGAGCATTAAGCAGCCGTGGGCGTTCATGATCGTGACGCCCGACATCGGCAAGGACGTCGAGAACCGGAAGTGGCCGACGTCCTACCGCGGGCCCATCCTGATTCATTCGGGCGCGTCGCGTTCCGACATGCGCCGGCCCGACCTCGCTCGATACGCAGCGCGCATGCCGACCAACGAGCCCGCGTTTGCGGGTATCGTCGGCTACGCGGAAATCACCGACTGCGTGACCGCCTCGGACAGCCCCTGGTTTTTCGGGCCTTACGGCTTCGTGCTCGCCCACGCGCGCGCGCTGCCGTTCGTCCCGGCCCTTGGACAGCTGGGCTTCTTTGCCGCGCCAGATCTCGTTCTTGAGTCGCTACGCGGCCTGGTCTGAGGCCGCGTCCCACGACACGATGTGGGCCATGCCGGCGCTGCCAGGTGCGGCCAGCATCGGCAGGTCCGGCCGGAACAGTGGCGCGCGTCCGATCGACGGCTCCCACGTCGCGCACGCTTCGTCTTGTGGCACGGTGACCAGCCTGCCGGCGGCGATGTCGCGGCACGCGCTGGCGAGCAGCCGGACGCCGAGGGGGAATAGCTCGCGCCGCCAGAGCTCCGAGGCGGTGTCGGCCGGGCGCACCATGACGTGGCGCTGCGCCGCCAGCGGGCCAGCGTCGACGGTGTCGGACAGCCAGTAGACGGAACCGCCGGTCACCCGGTCACCCATGCGCACCGTCCACTCCACGGCGTCGCGGCCGCGATGCCGCGGCAACAGGGAAGGGTGGTAGCCGATGCCGCCCAAGCGGGTCTTCCGCAGCGTCGGCGCGGAGACGAAGTCGTGGCTGTGCGCGCAGACGACGAGGTCGGCGTCGGCGGGCATCGTGGCGGCCCGCAGGCCGTGCCTGATGGGCACCCGCAGCCGGTCGGCGGCCATCAGCGCCCGGTCGAGCCCGCGCTGGTCGGCACCCGGTTCCGGCACGTAGGCGGCGAGCACCTGGTGGCCGGCCTTGAGCAGCGCCTCGAGCGCGGCTGCGCCGAACGAGCGCTGACCGCAGAAGATGATGCGCAGCGGCGTCACGCGGCGGCCTTTTGCTGTTCTAGGTAGCGCATCGTCGACCGACGGTAGGCGAACCCCTGAACCGCGCGGAAATGTCCGCCAAAACCGGCCTGTATGAGGCCGCGCCCCGCCTGGCGTGCACTCTTTTGGACCGACGCCACGGATCTCAGCTTGTTCTGACCGTAGAGCTCGCAGGCCGTCTGCTCCCAGCGAGGGTCGCGGCGGAGAGCCGAGCACAGGCCTGGATGCGACGTGCCAAAGAACATCGTCTTAACGCGGTCGCCGTACTTCCCTTCGCCGCGCAAGTGGATCTCGGAAATGGCGTTGAGGAAGCGAAGCCCGACGCCGGCGCCCTGCCACTCCGGCATGATGACCAGCCGGCTCGCCCGCATGCCGTTGCTTTCCAGCTTGGGCGCCACGCCAAGGTGCGCCACTGGCTCGCCGTTGATCACTCCAACGTAATACGTTGCGGCGACCATGCGCGGCAGCTTCAGATAGTGATGTGGAGCAAAGAGCGGCCAGTAACTTCCGTCTGTCTGCCTAATTTCCAGCTCGATTCTGGGCCGTTGAAGACGCACCCAATCGAACTCTCGCCGCTGGGTGTCGAACACCCAATCCGGCTGCACCCATTCCAAGACGTCATAGTGACAGGACAGCAGCACGGCCTGACCCTTGGTGCGGCGCCAGGACTTCTGAAACGCGAGCGCGCCGATCTTGGCAATCTGCCGGTCCACGACTGAGGTGAACTCGTCGATGACCACGTGCTCGGGCTTCTCCGCGACGATGCGCGCCAGGTCGGCGCGGAACTTCTCGCCGTTCGACAGCACCGCGTAGGGGCGCAACCAGGACGGCACGTCGCCCAGGCCCACCGCCGCCAGCGCGGCCGTCACCTCGTTGAAGTCGCCGTCGGGGGCGATGCAGTCGACAACCGGCGCGTCGTCGCGCCAGCCGGGTTCGTAGAACGCCTCGCCGCCAAAGATCCGCCGGCCGATGCTGGTCTTGCCCGACCCGGACGGCCCGACCACCACGCCGATCGTCCACGGTCGGTCCTCGACCGGCATGTCTGCGTCGAGCGTAAAGTTGCAGCCGGTCTCAGCGTTGAACAGCGACTTGACGCGCGCTGCGCGGTAGCTGTCGAAGTCGGAGCAGCGGTTGCGGACCTCGATACGCATCAGGTGGCGACGATCCGAACGTCCATGCCCATGTCCTTCAGCTTCTCGAAGACCACCTTCTGGTGATCCTCGCCGGTGCACATGACGATCACGCCATACTGCTCCTTGTAGTTGCCGGCGTCGGCGGGGGAGGCTTCTTCCTCCTCGTCCTTCGCTGGCTCGGCCGACTGACCGGTGAGGATGTTCGTGAGCTCGGGCAAGTCGAAGCCGGTTAAGCTGAGGTCGAAGCCGGCGTTCTTCAGCTCGCCCATTTCGAAGCGCAGCAGGTCCTCGTCCCAGCCGGCGTCGAGCGCCGAGCGGTTGTCCTGGATGACGTAGGCGCGGCGCTGCATCTCGTTGAGGTGCGACAGGTCGACCGTCGGGCCGAGCAGCGGGTCCGGATTGAACGGAATCGGCACGCCTTCGTCGGCAAGCTCGAGTGCGGCAGACAAGCGGCCGTGGCCGTAGAGCATGCCGCCGTCGGCGATGCCCATCGACGTCGCCCACCCATACTCGACAAGGCTGGCCTTGATCTTCTGGATGTTTGAGCGGCTGTGCGTCCGCGAGTTGCGCGCGTAAGGGATCAGCGACTTCAGCGGCAGGTAGGTGACAACGAGCGGCTTGGCCTCGGTGTCGAAAAGCTTCTGAGCGCGCGGCGCCGGGGACTTGGCCGTGGATTTCGTCGCCATGATCGTTCCGGCAAGGGTGGCAACTGTGGGCGTCCGGGCGTCCGGGGCGCGCTCTGCCAGCGTGGAAATTTCCTACATTTTGACGGGCCGTGGCGTCAACAGAAAGTTGAGCGTAAGTACCGCAAAAAGTGATCGCCGACGCTTTGTTTCGGTATCCGGCCGCAATTTTGTTGTGCGGCGGTGCTCTCGGGGGAGGCGAGTGCCGAGGTAGACCGACGCGCTCCTCGGTCGCAGAATGAATCTTATGCCAACTCAGGCCGTGTTGTCGCGCTCGAAGGGGCACATCCGGTCGATCAATCCGGCGTCCTGGCTGAAGTCGACGACACGGCCAGCCTCCTGCGTGGACACGAACCCGAAGGCCGCCTGCGCGGGCACCGGCCCGCCGGCGGTGCGGTTCGGCCGCGGTGCGGCTGCGACCAGCGGAACGAGACTGATGCGCCACCAGCGCCGCCGCGCACCGAGCATCATGCGGCCACCCTCCGGCGAACGCGCGCGCGAGCCCAACGCCAGGTCTGCGCCAGCTGCGCGGACATGCCGGGTAGCTGGTCGTTCATCGGCAGCAGCCGGCCGCCAAGGCCAGAGCCTGTTTTCAGCCGCTCCACGACCGTCTCCTCAACCGCGCGGCCGTCGAGCACCAGTCGCCACCCGCAGTTGCAGCGCGCCAGCAAATCACCCGCCAGCATTAGGTCTACAACCGCCTCCGCCTCGCCGATCTGCGAAGTATCTCTCGACATCACACGCCCTCTAACCGTGCAACGATACCAGTAACGGGCCGACGAAAGCTCTAACTTTTGCTACAATCCAGTGAAAGCTGTTCTATTTTTGATCGTTTTTCACTGACGCGGGCGGTTTTAGCGCCGGGTTATGCAGGAAAGCTCAGCGCTAGCGGCTGCGGTTGCCGAGCGCGACGACAGGTTCGGCTATACAACAGGCTGTGATCGCGCCGAAGTTAATGCGTGTGCACTCGCGATTTCTGCAAATCCTGTTGCACGTGGCCGTTAATCCACACGGCCGAGTCGGCCGCGCAGGGGAACTGGGTGATGGCTCCTACCGAGCACCGGATGTACCGTGAAGCCGCCCGGGCAATATGCCGGGTCGTCAAGGCGACCTGCATGAGCAAGGACGAACTGACCGAGCTGCTGGCCGAAACCCCGGAGCCTGGCGGGCTGGGCGAACTCATTGCGGAGACCGTGCTGCGCTCGCTCGGTGTCCCAATTGAGCGCCTGACCGAGCTCAGGTCCAATCCCGGCAGGACCAGCTTGCGGCCGTTGGCTACGGACATGGCAAGCGAACCGAAGCTGACGATGTCCCGCACGGACATCGCCGCGTCACTCTACGCGGCCTCACAGAACTACGCCGTCGTGGTGCCCTTCTCCCGCCTGCCGGAGCGCCTGCAGGTTCCCTGGCTCCGCGTGGCCGAGGCCGCACAGACCTACGTGTCGCACGACCTTCCGCTAGCCTGCTGAGAGCGGCATTATAGGGCGGTGCTCATGCCACGCCCGTCTGAACGCGTCTCCTGCTCGGCCGACGGCGGCCGGCGGTCCGCCGGCATGCTTATGATGGGCCGGGGTAGGATCATCATGCGGGCCATTATCGCGCCGACGGAGTGCAGCCACTCGGCCGCTTCCCTGAGCGTGTCGAATTGGCGGTAGGTGTCGCCCAAACGCTCAATGACTGCCGGGTCGGGTTCCGCAGGCCGAGAACTGAAATCTTGCACGAAGACGGTGGTCACCTCGCCCTCGGTGCTCAGGTCAGCCGCAGCCAGCGCTTCCGTGTAGGTTCGCGTCATGCCTCTCGCCCTTCTGCTGCTCTCATAGGGGCGCGTCGAGCGCCCACCGGATCGGCTTCGTCTCGTCGGAAAGCCTGTGCTTACCGCGCGCCAGGGGATGCACCGGGACACCGGCTTTCGACAGGCCGAACACGTGCAGGTCGTGCCCGGCGGCGCGCAACGCCGCGACCATGCCGTCCGCATGGTGCTGCAACTTGGCGGGCAGCTGACCGTGGCCGATGACGACAAGCTGCGCCTGGGCCGCCAGCCGGCAGACCCAGTGCAGGTTTTGCGGGCCGGCAGGGTCGGGCACCGCCAGCAGATCCTCGTTGTCAGTGCGCCGCCAGGCGCACGCGTTGGCGATGAGCTGGCCGCCGTAACCCCAGCGGCGGGCGAACCAGCCGGTGCGCAGCAGCGTCGAATCACCGAAATCTATGCTGGCGCCGCTCGGGTTCATCAGCGCGAACATCGCCAACGGCCGCGCCGGATCCCAAGTCTGAGTCAGAGCATAGCGGTAGCAGTCGCCCGGACCGTCGAACACGGCTGTCGTGCGCGTGTCGGCCGGCCAGCGCAGCAGGCGCTTGCACCCGGTGTCGTGCCGGGGCGGCTCTATGCCGGTCAGCAGGTCGGCCAAGCTGTGGCTCATCGATTCAGCAGCTTGTCCTCTTGCAGTGTGAGGTGCAGCTGTTCGGGCACCGTCGTATAGCCCCTGCCCGCTTCGGCCAGGCTCTCGATCGTCGGCAGCTCGGCGTAGCCGCAGCCCTGCCAGTGCACGACCGACTCCTCGTCGTGAGGCACCCTGCTGTCGTGCACCTGGATGAAGAAGGTTTGCAGCGGCGGGTCCCAACCAACGCGGACAAAATGGTCAGGGTTTAGCGCCTCGGCTTCGTGACGGCTCACGGCATGTGCTCCGGGATGCTGTCGAGCTCGGGCAGCTTGCGAAGACCCCCGCAAATGCGGTCGACATCGTCAAGGATGCTGTGCGCCGCTAGCAAGTCCGGGTTGTCCTCGGTCGGTGGCGGCAGGTAGCGCCGGATAATGCCGACCTTGAAACGCATCTGCCCGTTTGTCGAGGCTGGGATCTGCATTGCCCGCAAGCGCAGCAGCATGCGCTCACGCGACAGCACCCGGATCGCGTCCAGGTCGTCGGGGCTGTCGACCTCGTAGTCGTCGATCGCGCGGGACGTGCGCTCGTGCTCGGCCCAGAGCGCGTGGAGAACGGCCTCTGTCTCGTCAGCGAAACCCTCGGTGGAAGCCATCGGCCCTACCTTCAACTGAAATGAACAAGCAGCCTACATTAAGCGCAGAAACGCGCTGGTATTTGTCGCGATACCTCATATGTGATAAGGCTGCAATAAGTCGTATGACATATGGGGCGATTTTGACGGAGTTTCTCGTATCAGCTAGCCCCCGTTCTGTGGGACGCAAGAAGAAGTGGGCCGAGGACATGACTGCGCGGTTCGCCGAGGGAACGTTCGCGAAGATTGCGGAGGTATTGATGCCGCACGAAGACAGGACTGATTTCGTCAGGAACGCCGTGCAGAAAGAAATCAGCCGTCGTGAGCGCAACCGCAGGAAGAGGAGCGAAGTTGGCAAGCCGAGCAAAGACTGAGCACGGCCGACGTCGATTGACGCCCGCGTTGCTTTAGCAGTTCGACAACTGACGCACGCTCACAGCCCCAAAAGGGACCGACGGAGACGAAGTCGGTAAACCGACCGCCCATCGTGCCGACCCCGCACCACGACCCCATGCTGTCCCGGTAGAGGATGACGAGCTCGTCCAGTGCGCTTACGCCGCGCTCGCTCAAGTCGGCAAGCACGCGCTCGATGTCGTTGGTGACGGACACCGGGCCGTTCTCATCGATGATCGTGAGAACGGTTCCGGCCTGCCGCCACCTGTATCTTGCCCGAAACACCATCAGCGAACGATGCGTCGAGCAGCCGCTCGCCAAGCGCGCCGAGCGCGTCTGCGCCTGCAGCGCGCCTCGATGCGCGACCAAAGTGCGAGGTGCTTGCGGTGACGGCCGCGGGTGGCACGCACCTGCGAGTCTCGACGCGGAAAAGGCTGAAGCTTTGCGCTGCTGTGCATGGCACGCTCTCCGGTTCGCCCGGGGACGGCCCCCTCGGCTAAGTGAGCGTTACTCGCATCCGCAAGCGGTCGCAACATTTTGTTGGCAGCGGCCGGTCAGCACCCGCTTGGCTACGCGTCGGTTGCTTGAAACCCTTCTTCAGCGTCCTGCTCGGGCTCGAAGCCGACCGGCACGTTGTTGCGTTGGTAGAACTCGAGGGCATCGCCAATCCAGGCGCCCGCTTGAGCCGGCACTGCAGTTCCAGCCGACAACGCGCCGGCGAACGTGGCAGACAGATTCCAGTTCAGGACTAGCAGCTCCATCGGGAAGCCCGTGTGCCGCTTGTATTCGGCGAGCTCGTTGAGCCAGTCTAGCACCTCGCTGACCATGTTGCGCGGACGCCGCTGCCAGGCTTTCGCGTAGCGCATGTCGAGCCGCAGCGCCCGCCCGATGTCGCCGTAGAGGCGCAAGCCCAGCGTGCGAAGATCCGCCACGGCCTGGCTGCCGTCGGCCATCGCCTCCTCGTCCACCTTCCAGTCCTCCGACGGCCACCGGTGCGCGGCGTGGAACGCGACGACGCTGGCCAGCCAAGCCCTCACGCCCTCGTCTGGCGCCGTGTCGGCCGCGCGTGCGAAAGCCTCCGGGTACTCTTCGCTCCACCAGAGGATACCGACCGGGAAGCCGCTTGCCGCCTGGAACGCGTCCAGTCGTTCAAGCCACGCGGCGATGACGGGCCAGACTCGCTTCTTGCCGCGCGCCATCGCCCGGATCGACGCGGTGTCGCGAAAGTCGAGCACGACGGACAGCTCGTTCTGCGACCAGCTCAGATTGTGCAGGATTTCCCGAAGGCGCGTCGAACTCATCGATATGTCGCGCCCGCTGGCCCTGTCGCCTTGCGGTTGATCTGCCATGGTATCCAGTTGTGCAGATGCACCCGTGCCGGCGCAAGGCATACCTAAGCCAGCGGACACGCTCAATGCTCGCGACCGGCCAGCGCGGTGCTCACCTCGACGACGTGCGTTAGCGAGAACGAGCCGTCGGCTCTCGGCACGGCTTCGCGTAGCAGCCAGGGCACTACCACGGCCGTCCAGGTGTCCATCGGCACCCAGCCGCCGACGTTGATGCAGTTGATGTCGAACACCTCCGCCCGACCGCGAGTGTGACGGGCGCCCACCCAGTGCGTCTGCCGATAGCGCGCGCCGATAGGCACGCCGTCGGCCATCCATGGGCCGCCCCATTGAATCCGGACCAAGCCGTGCCGCGGCCAGTCAAGCGGCAGGCGACGCTCTACGGTGTAGGACACCCCGAGCCGCCGCAGCGTCTCGAACATCAGGGTGGGGTTCGTGTAGCGCTTCACCTCGAAGTCGCCGAGACAAGGGCGCACCTCGTCAAGCGTCAGCCCAGTCATCGCCGCAAGCGCACCAGGTCCGCAGTTGCAGCCCCAGGCGTCGGCCGCGTGCTCGGCCGCCGCTAGGTCGAACCTCACCGGCACCGTCGGCAGCAGGTCTTCAACGCTCATGCCAGACAGCCCCCGCGTAACAGACGCCAACCACCACGCTGAGCGGCGTGGCCGTTAGCACGATGATCATTTCGCCCCGCGCCTCGCCCCAGGCGAGCGTGCAAACCTGGCCGTCCGGGCTCAACATTTTCTGCCGCACCTCGACCGGGTAGCCGTCGCGCATCAGCATGTCGCCGACGGCGACCTGATCGGCCGTGAGCACGGCCGGCCTGCCAGGCTGGCACCGCGCCGCTTGCGCACTAAGCGCCTGGACCGCTCTCACGCCGCTTGCTCCTGGCCGTCCAAAGGCTGCGCGTCGCTCGACCGGCGAGTCATGCCGTGGCCGATGAAGACGATGCGCCGCGCGGCCGCCACAGGGTGCCAGCAAAGCCCACAGGTGGCGCAGGCCTCCGTGCCGCCGGTCATCGCCGGGCAGATGGTGCCCTCCGGCACGACGCGGCCCTCCGGCTGACGCCAGATCGTTGTGGCCTGCATCGGTTCGGGGTCGGCGTCGGGCTCGACGCTGGTGCGAATTGCGCACCTGCCAGCGAATACCTCGTTGAGACGCAGCAGCATCGCGCCGATCGGCGTTCGCGCCTGGTGGGCGGTGTAGCCGAAGACGCGCAGCTGCGGGATGTCCGCCAGCCAGCCGCCCCAGGTCGAGACGTAGTCTTCGGAGTAGAAATCGCCCAGCACGTGCAGGCGCACGACAAAGCCCGCCGGATATTCGGCGGCCTTGAGTCGCAGCTCCTGGTCCAGCCGATCGACCAGCGCCTGGCCGTGCTTCAGCCGACGGGCGAACGGCATGGCGTTGCCGTAGCACTCGCGCAGCAGGCCGCAGCTGCTCGGGCACGTCGCCCGCTCCTCAAGCGTGAGCGTGTGGAGTTGCATGCCCGCCCACGGGCCCTTGGTGACGCGCTTGCCGACCTTGGCCGAGTTCTCCCCGGAAATCAGCACGCGCGGCACGTCTGCGGGCGCGAACACCCGCGTCCGGAACTGCGATGCGCTCGCCTGTATCGCCCAGTGGTCGGCCGGCAGGCAGGCGGCTTCGCGGTTGGCTGGGTGACTCGTCTTGTTGGCAAAGCGCGCTACTCGACCAGCAGGCCGGCGCGTCGCCGGCACCGGCGTGACGCCGCCCGGCGCGGTCAGCGCGGGTCGCCGGCCGGGGTGCCCCCCATCCGGGCTCCGGTAGATCCGCAGAATGGCTGCCTTGGGACCCACCCGCTTGGGCTCGATGGCGGTACCCGGCAGCCTGTTCAGCGCGTCCGCCACCGCGCGTGACGAAGCCCCCTTTGGCCAGAGCTCGGCCAGCAGCGTCTTTCGCTCTTCCGTCCACATGCGCGCCGGCGGGCCGCTTCTGCGCGCCGCCTGCGGCGCCGAAACACCCGGGTCGACGGTCAGCAGCCGCACGGGCGGCGTCGTCTCGAACTCGCCCTGGTAGGCGTCGAGCAGCGGTCGCATAGCCTCCTGTTTGGCGATCAGGCCTGTCGCCTCTGCGCGGATCGCCTGCGCCTGCCGGTCCAACTCCTGCAGCCGCAAGGCGACCTTGGCCGCCTCGGCCCGCAGCAACTCCGCAAAAGGCAAATCCGCCGCCACCCGAGTCACCTCGCCGCCAACCCGTAAGTGCCGCTGTCGAGCCGGACGAGGTGTGCCTGCGCGACCTGCCGGACCTTCTCGCGCCACCAGGTCGTCTGCGACGGCCGGCGGCCGCCGATCTCGGCGTAGATCTGGGGCAGCGTCGCCGTGCCGCCCATCGTGCGCACCGCATCGGCCACGCACCGCACCCACGCCGAGCGCGGCGCGCGAGACAGCACCACCCGGTAGGCCTCGCTCAGCGCGGCCACCTCGGCCGCCTCCCGATAGAGGGCGAAGCCCTGCAGCAGCCTGCGGCCGTCCTTGGTGAACACCATGAAGGCGAGCGGCTCCTTCAGCCCGCGGTAGAGCGTGCGCGGCAGCATGGCCTTGCTCTCGATGCTCCACCGTTCGGCCATCGCCAGCACGCGCGACGGCGTCTGAAAGACGTAGGCCGGCAGCACCCACCCGACCTGGCCGCCCCGCGGCAGCAGCAGGTGCGCGCGCGCCAGCATCGCGTCGAGGATCGCCTCGCGGAACGGCGGGTTGCCGATGATCATGGTGGGCTGGCGCGTGAGCTCGACGTCCAAAAAGTCGCCCGTCAGGACCAGTCGCCCGGTGTTGCGCCTAGCGATGGCGGCGGCCTCGGGGTCGATCTCAACCCCGAGCGCGTCCACGCTGGCCGGAAGGGCGCCCAAAAACGCGCCGTGCCCGCACCCGGCGTCCACAACGAAATCGGTCGCCAGCGTTGGGAAAAACTGCTCAACCAGCGCCTCGGCCACCCATGTCGGGGTGAAGTACTGGTCAAGATCCGGGTTCAGGCCCGCGCCGGCGGTGCCCTCGGCTGACGGGCGGCGCGACGACGCGACCGGCCCGAGCAACGACGCCTGCGCACCGCTTCGGTGTGCCAACAGGCCTGCCGCCATCAGAGGTGCAGCCAGATGTAGTTGCAGACGGTGAAGATGAAGGCGACGCGCAGCAGCACCCTCACCGGGTCGTCCTGATACGGGGGATTGGGGTTTTCGCCGGGGGATCCTGCCGTCATCATTCGCTCCGCGCTGCACCTGGCGATGTTGCCTCGGTGTGTCGATAATATGCTCGCCCACCGGGCGAGACGCAACATTTTGTTGTGTCACTAGAGCAAAACAGGGGCTTCCGTGTTGCGCGCCAGGGACTCGTTGAGGGTCAACAGCTCGTCGGTTTTGGCATCGAGTTCGTCCTGAAACTCGAAGGTGTCCTGCAGCATCGCCTCGAACTCCCGGAGGTCCTTCTCGGCGTCCGCCAGGCGCGTCTGCGTCGTTGTCAGGTCGTAGTCGAGAGCACGCACGGCGTTCTCCAGCCGCGCGACCAAGCCGAGCGGCTCTAGGGCCGCCACGTCCGCCGATACCCTCGTCGGCTCGGCGCTAAACATGATCCAAAGGTGGGCGAACCACGACCGGGCGACCTCCTTGCCGCGCGACCGCTCGACAAGGACTTCGCTGTCCAGCTTCACGGCGAACCCGCCCAGCTGCGCGATAGTCCACTCGCCGTCCTGCATGCCGGCTTTGCGGGCGCGCGCGAACGCCAGCAAGGCGGCGCCGGCCGCCTTGCGCTCGGTGTAGGCCTTGCCGTCAACCGTCATCTGGAACAGGTCCGCGCGGGTGTCCACGCGATTGTCGAGGTCCATCTCCAGCAGCGGAATGCGCTTTTGACAGCGCACGATCGTGCCGCGCGCGCCGTCGACGCGCTGACGCACGTTGTATTGGTCGTCGAAGTGCGAGTCCTTCAGCCGATGCAGGCGGGCAAGCTCAGCTTCGAGCCCGGCCTTCTGCATCAGGCGCGCGTCGCCGCTCGATAGCGCCTTGGCAAAAGCAAACTGGTCGACGGTGTCGCCGACGTCGTCGAGCCGGCGGATGGAGCGGTCGCCCGACAGCGCCGCGGCAATGAAACGCGCCTTTCTCTCGTTGAACTGCCACATTGGCGCGTCCATGCTGCCAGTCGTCGCATAGGCAAACAGGCCGATTTCGTCGTTCTGGTTGCCCTGCCGGTCGATGCGCCCTTCCCGCTGTTCGATCCAGGACGGCAGCCAGGGAACGTCAAGGTGGTGCATCGCGATCAGACGTTGCTGCGCGTTGACGCCGGTGCCCATCTTTTCGCTCGAACCGATGACGAAGCGCTTTCGACCGCTGTTAAGGTCGGCAAAAAGCGCCAGCTTCTCGGCCGCGCGCTTGTAGTGGTGGATGATGGCGATCTGCTCCGCCGGCACGCCGAGCCGGATCAGCTCGGTGCGGATCCACGCGTAGGCGGAGAAGCCACGCGTTGCCACGGCGTTCAGAGTGCCGAGGTCGGAAAAGATCATCTGCGTGGCACCGGGCAGCGGATAGGCTTCCCCGGTTGCCGGGTTTGTGTAGCGGTAGCCGCTGGTCTCCTGCCAAATTTTAAAGGCGTTCGCGATGAGCCCGTTCAGCTTGTTTTCGGGCTCGTTCTCGGCGTCCGGGCCGGTGAAGCGCATGTCCAGCGCCGCGTGCCGGCCGTCGCCGATGACCGACAGGATGATGTCCTGGCCTTTTTTCGGCATCCCCTTGCGCTGCTCGATCAGGGCGATGCGGTGCGCGAGTTCCTTCTGGTAGGCGCGGAAGGCGGGCGTCGGCTTGAACGTCAGGATTTGCCGCTTGCCGCCTTTGATGCGCGGCAGCTTCATGTAGCCGCGCAGGTCGTCTTTCAGCACGACGTCGGCCACCGCGCGGAACATCGCGATCAGCTCTGCCACATTGACGAACTGGCTGAACCTGGTGGCCGGCTTGTAGAGGCCCGATGGCTGCAGCTCGAGATCGGTGCGCGTCTCGCCGAAGGTCGACGCCCAGGCGTCGAACTGGTGCACCAGCCGGTCGATCAGCCCTACCTCGTGCATGAAGCGCATGAGGGTGAACAGCTCGCCCATGGTGTTCGTGATAGGCGTGCCGGACGCCATGATCAGCGGCCGCGTCGGGTTCGACTGGGCGATGAACTTGACCTTGACGTAGAGGTCCCAAGCGCGCTGCGAGCCGTCCGGATCGATGCCGCGCAGCGTGCCCATGTTGGTTGCGAACGAGAGCTTGCGGAACTCCTGCGCCTCGTCGACGACGATCTGATCCACGCCGATTTCGGCAATGGTGACCACGTCGTCCTTGCGCGAGGACAGCCGGTCAAGGCGTTCCTCGAAGCCCTCTTTCAGCCGCTCCAACCGCTTGCGGCCCACGCGGTCGTTTTCGTCGACCGACAGCAGGAGCTCCTCGTAGTTGGCCAGCTGCTCGTTGATCATGCTGCGTTCGAACGCGCCGGGCGCGGGGATGAACTTGAAGGCGGAGTGCGTCAGGATGATGCAGTCCCAGTTGCCGGTGGCCGCGCGCGCGATGAAGCGCTGGCGCTTTTCCTTGACGAAGTTGGTCTCGTCGGCGACCAGGATGCGCGCCGTCGGGTAGAGCATCAGGAACTCGCGCGCGGCTTGCGCCAGGCAGTGCCCGGGCACGACCATCATGGGCTTGCTGACAAGGCCGAGCCGCTTCTGCTCCATCAGCGCCGCGGCCATCAGGAAGGTTTTGCCGGCACCCACGGCGTGCGCAAGGTAGGTGGACCCCGCAGTGATGACGCGCCAGACGCCGCGCTTCTGGTGCGGCCGCATCTCGATGATGCCGCTGGCGTCGGGCAACTGCAGGTGCGCGCCGTCGAAGTGGCGCGGCACCAAGTTGTTGTAGTCGTCGTTGTAGATCCGAACCAGCCTGTCGGCGCGCGACGGCTCTTTCCAGACCCAAGCCTCAAAGGCCCGCTTGATCTTTTCGAGCTTCTCCTTTGCCGCCTCGGTGGCAGCCGCGTTGAAAGTGCGGATCTCCTTGCCGGAACTGTCGCGCTCGACGTCGTAAATTCGTGGGATGGACGCGTTCAGCGCGTCCTCCAGCAGGTCGCCGGCGTGCCGGCGCTGCGTGCCCCACTCCGACGTGCTGGCTGCGTTGCCTTTGAACGGCGGCTGCTCGACGGTCCACGACGCCACGGCGGGCGTGTGGTGGACGGTCGTGCGCACCCGCATGACCTCGAGAATGAAGCGCTCGACGACCGGCACGGGCACCCACGGCGCGCCCAGCCTAGCGGTAATTTCCGACGGCTTGAGGTCGGTCGGCTGCACGGCCTCCAACGCCTCGACGTTGCGCTGGTAGCGGGCGCCGGCCTCCGCCGCCGCGCGTTGCGCGGTCTTCAGCTTGCCGCGCACCGCGCCGGACAGATAGGCGTCCGCAGTGACCCACTGCTCCGTCTCCGGGTCCTCGAAGATGGCGGCGCCGAGCTCGCGTATGACCTCCGCCGGCGGCTTGAAGATGAGCCCGCCGATGCGCGGGATGTCGACCCGGCCCACCTCGTTGAGCACCACCGCCAGGGCGTCGGCGGCGCTGGCGATGACCGGCTCGGTGGGCTGGCGAATGACCCGCTCGGTAAACACCGCGCCCGGCTTGGCGATGCCGGTGTCGACGTCGTAGCTCTCAATCGAGGACACCAGCCAGACGTCAGGGTCGTCGAGAAACGGCGCGAGGTTCGGCCGCCGCGCGGTGGTGCGCTCGCGTTGCTCCAGCGTCTCGCTGAGCACCTCCCCGGTCTCCGGGTCTGTCACCCGCACCACGTCGTCGACCGTGGTGGTGGACAGCACTGTGTGGTTGATCGGCCCGTGCTTCTTGACAAAGGCGTCGTAGGCGCCCCGAAGGCGCGCCGCTTCGGCCGCCCATGACGCCGAGTTGCGCACCTGCGCCCGCAGCACGTCGCGCACCGCGTCGCGGATCGGGATGAGGCCGCGGATGATGGCCGCGTGGCTCTGGAAGATGCCCTCGGTGCCGCGGCCCGCCTTGACCGCCACCGCCACCGCGCGGCCGTCCACGATCTGCCAGAGCCGATCCGTGTCCACGAAGTAGGAGCCTTCGCGCAGGGTGCCTCCGTCGGCCACGCTGCGCACGTTCACGTCGGGCACGGGGTCGGCCTCGTCGGCGTCCAGCACGGCGTCCGCTGGCCAGAACGCCTGCTCGGACGCTAGACGCTCGGCAGCGGCCGCGAGCTCGCCCGGCAGGTCCAGGCCAGGCTCCGGCGCGCACGTGTAGGCCGGCCCGTGCTGGCTGCTGACAAAGGCATGGTTGCCGAGCACCGCCTCGGGCGTCTCGGCGAAGAAGCTGTTGACGGTGCAACTCGTCGCCAGGCCGGTGCAGGCAACGCTGCCAAGCGCGACCCAGGGCTTGCTCAGCGGGTGCGCGCCCCGCTTATCGCGCCGGCGAAGGAACAGCAGGTCGACCACCACGTCGGTGCCCGCTGCGGCGCGCATGCTGCCGCGCGGCAGCCGGATCGCGCCGAGCAGCTCGGCATCGGCGGCCAGCACCGCGCGGGCAAGATCCGACCCCTTGTCCATGAGGTAGCGGCTGGTGACAAAGGCACCGAGCCCGCCAGGCCGCAGCATGCGCACGGCGCGCAGGATGAAGAACTCGTGCAGCGACAGCCCGAGCTTGCCGGCACCCTCGGCGTCGTCGGCCGTTACCGTCCGGTCGGAGAACGGCGGGTTGCCAATCACCAGGTCGAACGGCTCGGCGCAGCGCGGCAGGTGACGTTGCCCGAAATCAGCCGTCTCGATGTGCGCCAAAGGATGCAGCAACCGCGCGATGCGAGCGGTTATCGGATCACGCTCGATGCCCACGAAGACCGACGCCTGCGCGATGGCTTTTGGCGCCAGCGCCAGGAACAGGCCGGTGCCGCAGCCTGGTTCGAGCACGCGGCCGCCATCGAAGCCGAAGCGGCGCACCGCATCCCACATGGCCGTGACGATGTATTCCGGGGTGAAGTGCGCGTACTGCGTTGCGCGCGCGAGCGCCGTCACCTCGCGGCCGGCCACTGCGTGCAACGCCTGGCCCAGCTGTTCCCATCCCTGACCGAAAGCGCCGGCCTTTGTGGGAAACAGGCTGTTTGCCAAGTCCGACGCGCCGAAGCCGACGAAGCGGATGAGCTGGGCACACTCGGCCAGCGTTGCGGGCCGGAACTCGGCCTCTATGCGTTGCGCAAGCCGGATGGCGGCGATGTTGTCGGCCGCGCGCTCCTTCCACGTCTTTGCCAGGCCGCGGCCTTGCTCGGCTGAGTCGAGTAGGGAAAAGTTTTCCGCC
Organism: uncultured Acetobacteraceae bacterium; assembly: GCA_964247685.1. GTDB lineage: Bacteria > Pseudomonadota > Alphaproteobacteria > Acetobacterales > Acetobacteraceae > CAXTPV01. The sequence continues at coordinate 101,171 of CAXTVZ010000001.1, read as the reverse complement.
GGCGGCGTTGCGGCGCTGACGCGCGGCGCCTGCACCTCAAAAAAGTTAAGTTGCTGCACGGGCAGGTCCTCGGCTTCGCCCGGGCACGGCGCCCCTGGCGGCGTTACGTTCGCGCAAAGTCACCGCGCTTGCAAGCTTCGTTACAGCGGAAGCCAGACGGAGCCGGCCTCGCGCCTCCACTCGCGCTTGAACGTTCGGCCTTCTAGGCACGCCATAGCGGCGGAGTAATAAGGTGTTGTCTCGACTTTTGTGCACAAGTCGAAATCGTCGTGCAGGGCCACGTATTCGATGGCGTTGCGGTGCCAGCAGACTTTAGCGCTGACGACCACGCAGCCCTCGACCATGGCTTTGACGAGGTCCAAGCGTTTTTCGATCAGGTGAAGCGACACCGTAAACTTGCCTAGGCGGTACTTTGCCGGCTCCGGATAGATCTCGGCCATCAGGTCGAAGACCTTATTGTCGGCGTCTGCCGAGTTGTCGTTCTCGCTCATACAAGTGCCTCTGTGCTGATCTGACGCCACTCGCGCCGAAATTGCCGCTCGTGCTGGATGAATGGGTATGCAGCATTCGGCTCCATCTGCCTGCGCGTCACGTCGACATACCAGCGGCCGATCCGGCAGACGACGTGATAGAGGTTGCGGTCCAGCGTGCCGTATTCCCGCCACTCAGCGTAGGCGCGCGGAAACGGCCGGCGGCTGCCGAGCGCGTGCACGACGACCGCGCCGCGCGTGTGCATCGCGAACAAGCGGCTCGCGTCCTCGCAGGCGTAGTAGGCGCCCTCCGGCGTGCCAAACTGCGGCCAGCGCCGCGCGAACCGCTCGGCAGCGCGGCGAACGCCGAGCGGCACCGCACCTTGATCACGCAACGGTCCGCGCCGCCGGCAACGGCTGATGCCCAATCGCGGTCTCGCCACCTAGCACCGGCAAGCCCGCAATCACGCGCGCAAGGTCGTCGCGCACTAGGCGCGAGCGCCGGTAATACTGGTGCGTCGCATCGATCGGGGTGAGGCTGGGAAAGTCTCGCGCTTCCGTGCAGTCGACCATGCGAAACTTGTCGGCCGGAAAACTTGCCCGGTCGGCATGGCTCGGCCCATGTTGACCGAGCCGTGCGTTGCCGTTGATGCCGGAGCTGACGTCGAGGATCAGGTCGCGCCTGCTGAAGTAGACCGACACGCACTTGGCCAGCACAGGCAGCCGAAACATCGGGTCGACCGGCAGGTCCAGCACCGTGTTCGCCACGTCGGGCGCCGCCAGGACGACGTCGTCGAACGGGGGCGCGTTCCAGGTGCCGCCGACCGTGTAGACGGCCTGGGCAAAGGCCACGTTGCCCATGCTGTGCACCAGCAGGGTTGCCCGTCTGTCGGCTGGCATGCTGGGCAGCAGCGCAGCCATCGCCTTGAGGAATGTGGCCAGATGCTCACCGCTCTGTGCCGCAATCGCCTGGTCGCGCAGGTAAGCCGCTTGCGGTGGGGCGGGTAGCTTCTCCAGCACGAGACCCGACGACGGCCAGGTGAAGGTCACGACCACGCAGTCTGCACCTTGCACCCCGGACTGGGCGTAGAACTCGCGCACGTAGGCTGCGCGCTCGATTGCATCGTCGAAGCTGTTGTCGAAGCCGTGGACGAAAATCAGCAAGTTGCGCTTTCCGAGCACGACGTCGTCGCGGATCATGCCCGCCAGCTTATCGGCCGATTCAACCGCGTAGCGGTCCACCCCGCCTGAATCGGGATTGGCGATGTCGATGCCGGACACGTCCGCCACCGCCCAGGTCAGCGGCGCGTCGGCGGCTATGATTTCGTCGCTGAACCCGTAATCGCCAAGCGAGGCCACGCGGTTCGTTGCAAAGTAGACCTTAGTGGACGTCATGGTTCGCCAGGCTGGGTTGCTCGTCCGACACAACAATATGTTGGGCGCTATCGCAAGCGAAGATCGCCGCCGAGGCCGGCGATGGCGGCCTACGGCGCGCCGGCGCGCCAGTCGCCGAGGAAGACGTCCTGCGCCGCCCGCAGCGTCATCGTATGGTAACGGCATACTCTGCTGTGCAGCGCGCGCTCGAGCTCGTCCTTGGCGTGCGCACTCTCCCGGCCGGCCTTTGGCTCCGGCCATAGGTTCTCCACTAGGTTGAGGCCGCCCAGGCTGAGCGGCACGCGGTGGTCGATGACAAAGCCTCGGCTGTGCTCTGCCATGCCGTAGCGCGCGTAGACTTCGGCCCGCGCGACCCGGGGCAGTTCAGCCCGCCTCGCGGCCGCGTAGCCTGGCCGGCACACAGCCTCCACAGGGTCGCTGGACACCGCCCCCGGCGTCAGCTGCGCATTGGGCGTCACCGCGGCGGCGGCCGGCGCTTCCGGCGGGCCGAGCAGGACGGCGCAGCCGACGACGCAGGCGGTCAACAGGCAGCCCGGCAGCGCAAGCCGCGGAGTCATCATGCCGCCCGCATGCGGGCGATGGCGCGCCTGACGTGGCTGACCGCCAGCGCCATGAAGGGTAGCTGCGCCAGGCCGACCTTCGGCACCGGGAGGATCAACAGATACTGGTCGATCATCACGTCGGCGTTCGACGGCAGCCCTTCAAAGCCGCGCCGATAGATGATTTCCTTGATGGCGGCGTTCTCAAGTACGCCCCGCGCCTGGCGCACCCGCCGACGGAACTGACGGCGGAGGTCGCTCGGCTTGACGACTGAGAGTTGCCGGATCGAGTAGCGGGCGCCGGCCACCTGCAGGGCGCGGGCGTTGTCCCAACGCTTGCGAACGGGGTCCAGGCTGTGGGCCACCATGGAGCCGAGCAGCCCGTCACCGCGGTAAAGGCCGAGGGGAAGCCGGATGTTGCGGCTGACGATCATCTGCACGAAGCTGCCGCGCAGGGCGTAGAAGCACCCGCGTAGGGCGCCTGGGCCACCGACACCCAACTCGGTGCGCCCGTTCGTGCAATAGCCGGAGGCCGCGTGCGCGTGCCCGTCTTCGCGCAGCGCGACGACCATCGTCTTGAGCGCGTCGGGCTCAACGATGGTGAAGCCATCGATGCCGAAATAGAACTCGGCAGGGCGGCGCAACTCGTAGAAAAAGCGGTTGATCGCCTCGGACTTGTCGGCGTGCGCCGTCTCGACGACGGAGACGTCGAACGCGCCCGTGCGGTCTCGCTCGGTCCAGGCGTGGGCAATGGCGGCGCTGCCGTCGGTCGAGCCGTTCACCAGGACGGTGACGGCGACTCGGATGCCCTCGGTGGCGTGGTAAATCCCCGCCAGGCAGGCGGCGAGCCGGTCATCCTCGTTTTGGCAATAGACGGCGATGTGCCAGGCCACGGGAGCCGATTTGGTCGATGTCACTGCATCCCCCTGTTGCTGCGGCCGGAACTCATCCTCGCCGTGCGCAACGATTACTCCGAGCACAGGAGTATGGCAAACGTTTTGTTGTGTCGGAGCCCCTTCTCTCGTGCAACATTGCCCACGCGCCGCACCTCAGGTCGGCACGTCGAAGAAGGGGAAGCCGATGCGTGGATTTCGCGAGCGCGGCGTCAGCCGCCGGGCCGTGCTGCTCAGCAGCGTCGCAGCGTCGTTGCTGACTGGCCTGGCCGCCTGCCAGACCACGCCGGTGCAGAAGGTCGCTTTGACCAAGCTGAACTTCTCGGATCTGAGCAACGTCCTCGCGGGCGCGATTCACGTCAGCGAGTTGCCCGCGTGGAGCACGATCGAGGCGGCGGCGGCGGCGGTCTCGGCCGACATTGACAAGGCCACGCAGGCTTTATCCGGGCTCAAGACCTTCATCGGCGCGGCCATCCCGGCAACGAGCGCGGCCGCCTTGTTCGCCGACCTCAAGGACGCGGTTTCGGTGCTCGCGCAGTATTTCCCCGACAGTCCCTACGTGATTGCGGTGCAGGTCCTGCTGCAGTTCATCGGGGTCGTGTGGAACCTGTCGACTGGCCTCACGCAGATCGCCGCAAGCCAGATGAGCTTGACGCAAGCGCGCAACTTGCTCGGGGCGCTCAGGCGTCCGATCTAAGCCGCCGCGGGCGCCGAGCTGAGCGACGGGAGCACGCCGCTCATCCTTCTTTGCCTGAAGCGGCAAGATGCGCGTCGCGAAGTCGGGGGCCGAGTATCTGGCACGCCGCAACGGCGCGCTCGCACGTCTCAATGTCGAACATGCCGACGTGACACTGGGTCACATGGATGCCGAGCATCACCGCCAATTCCGCGTAGGCGTCTCGCCGCGTCGCATAGCCACGCTGCCAAATGGGGTCGAACTCTCGGTGCACCTCGCTTTTTTTCAGGCGTAGCGCCTTGTCGGCAAGCCGGCCCAGAGGCATCGCCGTGCCAGGGTGGCACCCGACCCACGCCTGGCACGATACGCAGGCCCAGGCCGGCCCGTAGTCAGCGCCGTGATAGAGCTGCGCCGAGCTGAACAGGAAGCGCGACGCCTGGCCGCAGTAGGGGCAAGCCGCGCCGCCCGGCTCGTGGCCACCGTGCTTGCCCTTGATGTGATCGATCAGCGCAGGGGCGGTGGCGAAGTCGCGGCCGCAGCCGCACACGTGCGGCGAAACCAGGCGCCGCTTGGTCAAAACCCGTCTCCGAAATCCATGCTCCCGCCGCCGCTCAGGCACAGGTTGACGAACTCGGCCCACAACTCCGCCGGCACGAGCACTAGGCTGTGCGGCGTGCAGACGAAGATTTCGACACTGGCACAGCTCGGCATGCTCGCCCACCGCTGCGCAAACCGGAAAGCCTGGTCGGCTTCCGATGGCAGAAACCGTGTGCGCTGGCGGTCGCTGCTGACTTTGCAGTTCACGGTAAAACCGGTTGTAATCTGCAGCGCGATCTTCAGGCGGCGCATCGTCAGGCTTTCGGCGTCGCGCGTGGCGCTATTCCTTGGCGATGCCCCGGCAAATTCGCTCGGCGTGTTCATGTCCATAGCCGCTCAAGCCACGATCAAGCCGTGCAGCGGGTGACCGGGCGGCCACATCGCGCTGAGGACCTGTCCCAACGATCGGCACGGGTCACGCGGCCCGTCCATGTCGTCGGCAACTCTCTCGCAGGCTGCAGCAAGGTTTTCTTTTGCGGCGATTGAGGCCTCCAACTCGGCGCGCCAAGCCGGATCGTCGGCCGCGTGGCGGCGCAGCGTGTCGGCAAGCCGGCGGTTCATGCGCCCGAGCAGGCGGATGTCTGCCGAGTTCGACAGCCCAGCGATTTTGGATTTTCCGGCTACGCTCCCGGAGATGGCGTTCATGCGGGTGTCGTCCCTGTTGCTGCACCGGGACACCTCGCCCTCGGCAAGAGGAGAATTACCCGACGGCTTTTTATACGCAACATTTTGTTGGGCTAACACGCAGATAATTTCAGGCAGTTAGGCCTTGGCGGTAGCCACCACCGGTGTGAGCTCGCGGACCAGGCAGACGCTGCTCACCGGAATGCGAATGACGCCGCTGACCTGCAGGCGATCGCTGCCGCCGTGCACGTCGCCTAGGTTGGGTGCCAAGGCCAGCGCGTCGGCCGTCTCGGCGATGAGGTAGCCAACGGACACGCACAGGGGCGTGTCGGCAGAGGTGAAGTCGTCGGCCCACTGCCAGACCGGGATCGGCTGCGCGCTGTCGCGCCACTCGACCAGCACGAGGCGATACGCCACGCTGGGCGGTGGGCGCTGCTTGCCGGCCGGCGCCTTCAGCCTGGCGGCCGGCGCGCGGGCTCCGGCGGTGGACGCAGCGGCCCGGCCGATGGCACGCGCCTAGCGAAAGCGGTGGCTGCCGACCAGCCCGCTCGGCGGAATGCCGCCCGGCGCGCTCGGCCCGCTTGAGGGCTTGCCTTCGACAGCCGCAAGCCTGTTCTCAGCCGATTGCATCCGGTCCTCCATCCTCTGAAGCCGGTCCTCAACCGTGAGGGCGCTCGGGTCCTTTTCCATATCTGCCATCGGAACCACTTTCTTGTTGTGTCAGCCGGCGCTGCGCAAGCGCGACGCCGGCTAGGCAATGACGGCGGAACAGCCGTATGTCGAGGGGGTGAGCACGCCGCGCCTGTTGCCCGCCGCTAGCTCCAGGCGAAGTTTTCGGGCAGCGGCTTGGCCACAGGGGGCGTCACCGCCTGCTGCCCAGGCGCCGGCGCCGTCAACGGGATCAGCGAGCTCCCCCAGCTCCCCAGCTTGTAGCTTGATATGGAGCGGATCGACATGGCCGCCCCGACGAACCCAGGCTTGGGAGCGCCAGGCCACTTTCCGCCAACAGCCAGGTTGACGATCATGTAGGCTGGCTTCGTAGCGTTGGGCGGGCACGGGATCTGCGCCACCTGCACGTCATCGCGAAATTGCGTCAGCGCCCCGCCCGGCTGCCACAGCAGGCCGATCTTGTGCCATGCCGCGGTGTCAATGTTGTCCACGTACTGACCCATCGAGGTCGAGTTGTTCGCGTTGTTCGCGCCTAGGCGGTAGGAACTCGGCGAGGCGATGTTCTCGCCGTTGATGCCAGACTGCTCGAAGTTGTCGATCTCAAAATCCCAGGTGCCGTCCGCTGGCATCATCCACCAAGCGGGCAGCAGGCCGGGTTCCTGCGGCAGCCGGCAGACGAGCTCGAAGTACCCGCCTGCTATCGCATAGTAGCGGTTCTGGCTGATACAGCCGGTCGTGTAGGGAAGCTGCGGGAAGTGACTGCCGGGCGTCGTGCTGGCGGACAGAACGAGGCCGGTGCCCGGAACCAGGGTTACGCCACTGTTTTCGTAGCATCCGAGCTCATCATTGCCGGGTTGCGAGCGCGCCGAGGTGTCGACGCCGCTGCCCGTAGATGCCGGCCAGCCCTGCTGCAGGCAGCGCGCAAAGCGCCCCGCCGACGTGGGCGGGTTCGGTGGCCAGCAGCTCGCGCCCGGCAGCAGGTCGAAGAAGCGCGTCGCATCGTCCACGCCCTCCGCGCCGCTCTCAGGAAAATGGTCGGCAAAGAACGGCGTCGCATACGTCATTACATGGTTCCCCTTATCAGCCGTGGAGGGCGTGTGGCCCGGTGCGTGCAGCCTTGTCGGGCTGCGCGGGTACCTCGCCGGCGTCGTTGGCGCTCTGCTGGCGTTCGAGCGTCGACACGCGCGACTTCAGGCTTGCGATTTCCTCGGCGTCCGAGGGTTTGCGGTCCTGCGCTGGCATGAAGCCCACTCCCGATGTGGCGCCGGCAACGAGGGTCAGGCGCCAGTCCTGAAGCCACTCCGCCCTCGACGCGCCGTCGTCGATCCAGGCGACGCGCACCTGAGCGCCACCGCATTCGTCCCACATGAACCCGGTGATGACGCCGGCGGTCCCCTCCGCGCCGTCGATGGCGACGCGGTCGCGGGGTTGGAACCTGCTCTCGAAGCGTGCCAAGCGAACCCTTCTCACCGGTGGCGGGCACGGGCGCGCTGGCTTTCACCTAGCGCGCCCCACGAACGCGAGACGCTCGCCGGAATCATCTCGCGCCGGGCCGGAGCACACTCTGCCGTGATCCGAAATTACGCGCAACATTTTGTTGTGTCAGGAGGCGTCAGAAAACTGGTCGGTGTCCTTTGCCTGGCGGACCATGGCGCGCGCTTCAAGGGCCGTGCGCTGCTGGGTGCGCAGCAGGGTGAAGACGGCAGCCTCGACCGGGTTGAAGTCGGGCGGCGCGTCGGCGAAGTCGAACTTGGCGGCGGGCCTGGCCGCGCGGGGCGCCTGGCCTTCGAAGGGGTCGCCACAAAACGGGCAGAACCGCGGCAGGAGGACAGGCGGATCTATGCCGCCGAACGCTAGGCGGCGCACGAAGACGATGGGCGTTGCGCCGATTCCGGTGCCCCTGGTGCCGACCCTGCCGTTGAGCGGGCGAAGGTAGTCGTTGACCCGCTCGACGCAGTCGCAACTCGGCCGCAGGAGTTTAGGGCTGTTCTCGACAGCAATGACTTCGGGCTCAGTGTCGGGCTGGACCGACGGCGGGGTGACGTTCATCAGCCTAGGCGGCTCCGACTCGCGATGTTTCGAGTATCCTTCTTAACACGCTGTCAAGCCAAGTCAGCGTGTGAGACGATGTCTTGCTTTGTTCATCTTGCTAGCGGTCCGGCATCACCGGAGATTGTTGCAAAATTGACTCGGACTGCCGGCATGCGCACCTTCGTTGGGCTGATTTTCGGGCTGGTTGGCGTGCTGATAGGGCTGCTCTGCGGCTACCTTGCTGCTCACATTCTAGCCGCCCTAGCGGCGGCGCTGACGGGCGGCCGCTTGCTGATGCCCAACTGGTTGGGTGTGGTAATCCTGCTGACCAGCGCGCTCGGGCTTGGCATGCAGGGCTGGGACTGGGGCACTGGCCTGGTCGGGGTGGCGAGTCGGCGCCGGCCCCGCGGCTGACTAGGATCAACCGCCTCCGTCGGCCCAGCGGCGTTGAGCCTTGAAGGCGTCGAACCGCTGCCCAACGATGCGCGGATGCGGTGCAGACCCGCTCTCAATGGCGACACCATGATCAAGGAAGCTGTAGCGGAAAACCGACCGGTCCACCGTGTTGTCCATCGAGACCCGAAACCTGTCGGTGTCGACTTCCTCGTCCTTGGCTTGCGCAAGCGCTGTCATGCGCAGATCCCCATCACAGCCTCTAAGGCACGAGCCGCAACTGCGCCCTGCTGCGTGACCTGCCAACCCGCCGGACCTGACAGACTGGACCGTATCTTCTCGACCAGGCCAAGCTCGCTGAGCCTGACAAACGCGGCCACCTTGTCGTCCTCGGCGTGGGTGACCGGTCCAAGCATGTGCGAAAGCAACACGAGGCACGCCGCATCAAACCACCTCCCGGTGCCGCGGCTTGGCGCAAACAGCTCGCCAGGCGCCTGGGCATGGAACACGGGCGGCATCACTGCGGTCGCGAGGCCGGAGGCATACGGCTGCCGCTCGGGGTCAAACCTGGCGGGCATGGCGCCGAGTGGCGGGCGCCAGAACGCGCCGCCGGTATGCGTGAAACCGTAGTGCTCCAGGGTGCGCACGGCGGCGGCCGCGCGGGTGTTCGACTCGCACCCCCGGTCGTGATCAGCGGGCATCGGCTAGCTCGAACGCCGCTTCCCAAGTCCGAGCTTCCTCCTCAATCTGTTCAGCGCGCCGCGTGAGAATGGCGGCGTCCCGGCGCAACACTTCAGCTGCAAATCGCCGCTGCGCGACAAAGTCCTCAAGGTCGATGTTGCTCCAGCGGAACTGGTAAGCCGGGCGTCCGCTCTCAGCGGGCGGGTTCGGTTGATCACTCATCGAAGAACCTCTTTTTCACGTCGGCCGCGATCTTCGCCCGCGTCTCTGGCGTCCCGCTTTCCGTTTCAATGCCGCGCTGCTCGTCCACGTTGCGCGCCAGAGCGGCGACGAACGTACAGGCTGACAGCTCCAGCGGGGTGGCGCTTGCCAGCTTGCGGCGCTTGCGAGGCGCGGGAGTGAGGAATTTGGTCATAGGCCTGACAGAACATGCTTGATCGGTCGACGGTTCGTCACAGCGCCACCTCAAAGACGATCTTCTTCTCCGGCCCGCAATGTCTCGTCTTGTCGAACGCCTGCTCAAACGGCAGCGCCCAGGCCCACACGCGCTTTCCGTCTGTGTAACCGCAGCCGTTTTTGCGCCAGTAGGCACCATGTTCTCCAGACCAAATTCGAACTAGCCGGCCGGACAACCTAGCAGCCACCTTCTCGCCGCCTTTGCGCGTGACGCTTTCGAGGCGGCGGCGAACGACAGTACGCCGGCGACGCCCGAGCATATCTAAAAACTCCTGGCCGTCTTGCGGTAGAATGTCGCAGTCGGCGTCCGCCCTAAGTACGATGGTTCGCGTGTCGAACGGTCGATAGACACCCACCTCCCGAACAAAAGCTGCCAGCATATCTACCGGAAACGGCCCTTTGCGCTCCGGAACACAATGAGGTTCTAGGATGATGATCCAATGTTTCGCCGCGTCAGGCATGTGCGGCGTCATCCGACAGCGCGTCGGCGGGACAGTAGCCAATGTCGTAATAGTCGCGCCACGATTCCGCGCCGCATATTTCGACGCAGCTGCCCGTACCGTATGGGCTGTCAGGGTTCTTGGCGTTCTCCCGGTCCAGCTCGGCGCACCACTCTTCAAAGGTGGCGTTCTCCTTGGTGGTCAAGGTCGCAGAGGGCTTGCCGCTGCTCTCCAAGCGCATCCCGGCGGGCTCAACCGCCGCGATGGGTGCGCGCTCCGTGAGCACAGCGGAGTGAGCCCATGCTTCGCTTCGACACAGGGCCAGCAAAGCCTTCGCGTCTACGCTCACGCAATCGTCGCCGGCCGCAACGGCATGCTCGGCGGCCAGTCGAAGGTCGCCTAGCGAGTACGTTTTCTGGGTTTGCGGTATCGTCATTTGTAGTGCTCTGACAAAACCATTCCGGCAACACAAAACTTTCGCAGCTCACGTGCAGTCATCCAGCGCGATCCACTTAATTGGAACCGCACGCCCTCAGGTTCATCAAAAGCCTGCACGAAAATCTTCCACGGCATTGGCGGCTCAGGTGGACCGTGAGACTCGGTTAGGAGAATCGCGTTAAGCGTGCCGTTTGTGATCCGCTCCGTTTCGAGGTGGGGTTGCGGTATTGGATCAGATGGCATCGGCCGCTTCCTTTTCTGCCGCATTTTGCAGCCGTTCGGCTTCGTCATACGAGAAATTGGCTCTTACCAACCGCGCGCAATCTAAGACGACAACAGCGTCTTCGTGGCACGGTGTAGTCCTAGCTTCTTCCTCGAGAGCCTGAGCAATACGTTCTCTCTCAGCCAAGACGGCGGCGTTGATAGCGTCGGTCTGGGTTTGCGGTTCGGTGCTCATGATGCGAACTTCACCACAACCAACGCAACCCCGAGCGGCACCGCGCAAACTAGCCACGTTGCTGCCCAGCCGGTCCAGCGCCATGTGCGAGAGAAAAAGGTGATCTCCAGATACGTGCTGGCGCGCTCGGTCTGGTTTTTCTCAAAGCTCATAGATGCTGCACCCTCTGCTTTCGGCTTCGGCCATCGCTGTTTGCACTGCGGGTATTCCGACTTCGCCCATCCATCGAACCGCGTGCGAAGCCTCTTCTGCGGTTGGGCTTCTACCGCGGAGCGCGCCGTCGTTTATTCGGCGCGCCTCTGCGGCTTCTGGCGTAGCTATAGCCGCACGCCAGTCGTGGTTTTCCCCCTCGGTGCTCATGTCATCCTCTCGAACGATGGTGGTTGCGGATTGATAGGGTTATAAGGGCAATTGCGACGGTCGCTTATCTGTCGTTCAAGCTCATCTTTAATCGCAAAAAAGCCTCGATATACATCAGCAAAACTGTTGCCGTGCGTCTGTGTGTCGTCAAAGACAGAACCGTCCCGGCCAATTCCTATTGTCCAAGTCACCAAACGGTCGCTGATCTGGGTTTGCGGTGACGGCAGATCATCGGCCATCTAGTGCATCCTGAGCACGCTTACGGGGGAAGTCAGCAATAAGTCCCTCGCGGTCTTTGCCTGTCGCTATCTCGGTCAAAGCTTCGCGCAGTCGCTTAATCTCGTCTGCCGCTTGCTGAGCAAGCTTGGCACGCTTCTGATCCGCCTCAACTGTAAGGCCATCCGGCCAATCGCGCAGGCGGTGTAAGATCTGGGTTTGCGGTTCGGTGCTCATGGTGCAGCCTCGTAGTCAGAATAGAAGGTATCGGGTTCGTGGCTTACACCCTCTGCGTCGATGAACTCGGCAACGTCGCCTATGTGCCCGGCCTGAAGTTTGCCGCACACGTCGAACCGAAGTATTCCGGTTTGAACGTCGATTGATTCGAGCGGCCATGTTTGCTTGTCGCCGTATTGGCGGAGAGTAAATGGTTGCGGAAGACTGTTAATGTAGTCTAGCCGCAGGCGATCGGCAGCTAATGGGGGTTTGTTGGGCAGTAGGTCCGGTCATGATGGCAAGTCCGTCCACTCAGTAAAATCAACGTTCCAGCGGTCCAAGCTGCCTAGGCCAAGCATCCAATGGTAGCCACTACCGTCCGACATGACGGTAGACCAGCTTGCGATTTCGATGCAGGTCTCTCCACCCGCCCGGAAATCATGCGGACGCCAACGACCTCGAACTAAAATGCGGCGATCTCTTGGAGCCGTTTCAGGAAACGGACGCCAGTCGGCAACGACTCTAGGCGGGTCAACTTGGGTTTGCTGGGCAGTGGGTTCGGTGCTCACTTTGCTTTCTCCTTGGCTCGCTGCGCGTCCATCGTGTCTTTCCGCCGCTTGTAGAGAGTGTTCCGGCCCACCCCGAACTCCTTGGCGATGTCGCTTAGAAACTCGCCGGCCTTCTCGCGCCGGATGGCCTCCAGCACCTTCGCCTCGCTTAGCCGTTCGGGCCGCCCGCCGATCCGCCCGCGCTCCCGCGCCTTCGCCAGGCCGTGCCGGGTGCGTTCCACGATCATGTTGCGCTCCAGTTCGGCCACAGAAAGCAAGATGCTCAGGACGAACCGGCCCATCGGCGTGCGGGTGTCGAGCCCGAAGGTGAGTATCTTCACCTGGACCTTGCGGCGATCCAGCTCGTCCAGGATCGCCATCACCTCCAGCATGTCGCGGCCGAGGCGGTCGAGCGCATGGACCACGAGCAGGTCGCCCTCGCGCACGTCCCGCCAGAGGTTCTTCCAGCCCGGCCGGTTCATCGTCTTGCCGGATTTCGTGTCCTGGAAAATGTCGCTCTCGGCCACCCCGAAAGCCTTCAGCTCGTCTATCTGGCGCTGGGTGTTCTGATCGCTCATTGAGACCCGCGCGTAGCCGACTAGGTGCTGGCGAGGTTCCTGCGGCGCTTGCACGTTGTGTTTTCCCTCTCGCCCGTTTACAGCCGAGTCAGAGGTTACGGGACAGGTTTCGGTGACTCTGCTCACTTCGGCAGCCGCCCGTTCGCCTTGAGCCAATCCACGATGATCTTCCGCGCCATCGCGCTCATGGCCCGGTCGTCGTCTTTCGCAGCCGCCTTGAGGGCTGCGCTCTCGTCCGACTCCAACCGCATCCCGAGGAAGACATCTTTGGTCACTGCTGCGTCGTAGGGCATGGCCACCTTATGACACAAGCGTTCACGGTGTGCAAGATTGTTGTTGACCGTTTAACATTGTGGTGTCATAAAGGAGTCATCGAGACGGAGACACCAAATGGCCAACGTGAAGAGCTACAGCGATTTTGGCGGCGAGACGGTCCTTCTGGTGGGCAACTTGACTGGGATGCGAAATGCCGAGTTCGCGGCCCTCTTCCCTGGCACCCAGGGGCGCCGCTACGATGGCTGGAGCATGATGGTGGGCTACGCGGCCGGAAGCCGTGAGCCTCTGCCAGTGACGCGTTCCGTAACCTACAAGTCGAACCCCAGTAAGCACGAGTGCGATGCTCGCTGCATCAACGCTCAGGGCCGCGTGATGAATTGCGAGTGCTCATGCGGCGGCAAGAACCACGGCAGAGGCCGGTTCGAATGTGTGTCAATGGCGGCTTAGGCGCCGCCTCGCTAACTCCGAGACTGGAGGCACTCATGGCAAGCGACGCGCAAAGACTTTTGAATGGCATATGGGCCTACATCGGAGGCGCCACGCGCGATGAAAATCCGCACAAGCCTGGATCCTTTGAGCATGAGCTTTGGGATGATGATTGGGTATTTCAGGCTCAGCAGGCGCGTCCATTTTTGCGCAACCTCTAAACCCCGATCCCATAAAGAGAGCCGCAATGGTTGAGTGGAAGCCAATCGAATGTGCGCCGGAAGGCGAGGAAGTTCTGGTCTATCGGTGCGACGAAAAGCATCCTTGGGCTATGGGCTTTACGACGATTGCTTGGTTTTCCGAGAATGGGTTTGGCGAAAAAGAATGGCGAGATGCGGCCGATGAAGCGATATCTGATCCTGTTTTGTGGGCGCCGATTCCTCGGCCAGAAGCGCCGACTGGGTGGACGCCGAAACGTTAGCAAGCACGAACGGAGGACAACATGGCGAAACACAGCACTGGTGTGGTTCTGACTGAATCCCTGGCTCGCGCTTCCGGACAAGACGCTGGTAATGCGCAGATGCGCAAAGCTGGACGCACGCGCTGGAACGAAGAGGACTGGAACCATGCCGCTGAAACGATGATGCGTTTCATGGTTCTGGGCGAAATGCTTCCGGTGCAATGCTACACCAGCGAGTTCGGCCCGTTTCCTTATGTGATGGGCAATCAAGGCACTTGGATCAGCCTTCAAGAGGCTGCGTGACTTCCGTCGCGCGGGCGATGACCTAACGTCTACGAACATGTGTGGCCCCGAGCGTGCGCGCGTCGGATCGGGGCAACGACAAACCCCCAGACAGGAGACCTAACATGCCGCACGATGGCTTTCCCTACGCCGACGAAAAGACGCCGGGCAATTTTGCCTACAAGCCGCCACGCATCCCTAAGCTCTACGTCGGCGCGATGAACGACACCTGCTTCATCATCGACGTTCCGCCGCGTCCGGCTCCCATGGACTACCACAATGACAGCCTGCCGGCGCCGACGATCTGTGTGCATGTCGGCCCGACGCGCGAGGATCAACGCCGTGCGGAAGTTGCGGTGCATGCCTGGAACACGGCGTTTGAACTGACCTAAACCCCGGATCGAAACCGAGCCTGCCCCCACGCGCGTCGCTGATCAGACGCTCGGCATGCGCCTGGTCAATTTCGAACCCGGCGTTTCGGGAAGACGCAATGCGCCTCGCCATGATGTCGCCAGCATCGTCCGGTGAACCGTTCCGCCACACGCGTTGACCCCTGTGCGGGACATGATCCTCTGCCGGCAGGTCCAGGCCAAAGTTGACGTGGTGCAAGTTGAGTTCACCGCACGAGGGGCACTCGCAGCAGAACGGCGTTACGCCGTCGCGGCTGTTCCAGATGCGCTCGCGGTGGCCGCAGGCGCACCCATACCACATGAGCGCGAACGCCTCTTTGTGCTTCCTGTTCTCCGGCACCCCTAGGCCGCCTCAGCGACGTTGACGGCCGGCAGCTTGGCGGCTTTGCGGTAATACCGCAGCACGTAGTCGCGAACCCTGCTGGTGCGCTCGCCCTTTGCCCCTTTCGGGTCGGCCCGCACTATCAGCTCGGTCAAGTCGATGTTCTCGCGAAGGCAGATGTCGCGTGCGGCGTCCCAAAAGGTCTCCTCCAGCCGCATGCTCGAGCGACCGTCCGGGGTGTTGATGTTTTTGATAACGAGTCTCGACAAAGCGGTGCTCCCCTGCTGTCTACTTTGCGTGCCGTCGGGTGATCTTCCGTGCGGCGCGCTGCGCGCGCTGCTTCCTTCGTTTCGCGTTGTCGCCTTTCACCTTCGGTGGTGGCCGGTAGCGCGCCCCGCCCTCGTCACGACGCCCAAGTAGCCCGGCGCCAAGAAGGCCGAGCGCAAGCCCTCGGCTTGCACCCTCGCGCACAGTTAAGCCGGCCGTTGTGTTGCTCTCAAACATTCGGTCCAAGTCCCGCTCCTAGAACCAAACTTCCTCAATTTCCGCACCGTCGCCGGCCTGCCGGCCGAAGTTCGCCAAGCCGACCGGCAGGAGACCCCGAAGGTCCGCCAAAGTGTCATGCGTGATGACGAAGCGCGTCGGCCGCGGCGCAGGCAGGGTGACGTGCATGCGAGCCACCCAGAAGCCGGGATACTCGCGGGTGGTCGGCCGATATACGACCCACATTGGCAATCGCCCGCGCAGGCGATGTTGCGCCTTGGCCATGTAGTCCGTGGAGACGACGACCGGGGGCGCGCTCACGAGCGCAGCGCCTCGGCAGCCCGCATCTCGCCGTGCCCAAGCACCTCGATCAAGCCGTTGTTGCGCAGCATGGCCACCCCTGAGTTCCAGTGTCCGCCGCTTGGTTTCTTGCCGAGCTGCTCGGCGAGGGCGAAGGCTGACGCCGCCGCCCCACCGTTGGCCACCAATCGGCGCAAGATGTCAGGCGCCGGGCTAGGCAGCCGGGCGCACCACATCTCGAGACGCTCGGCCGCGTTCGCCGGTGCGGGTGGCACCTCGCCCGCGGCCGACAGACCGATCTCGGAGGCGGCGACTAGGTCGCCGTCCTCGGCGACGTAGGAGCGGTCGCGCAGATCCTTGCGGCCGGCGTTGAAGTGGCCGCCGCTGGGCTTGAGGCTGGCCAGGGTGGCCGCCTGCCCCCAGGTGAACCGCGCCGGCGTGAGCTGGGCGAGCACGGCCAGCAGCTTGCGCGCGGCCGGGTGCAGGCCAGCCAGCTGGCGCGCTGGCTGGCGCCGCTCGGCTACGGCAGCAGCGGGCGTGTACTGCCGCGGTTGAGGCGGCTGGGCGATAGGCAAGGCCGCTTGCCTATCGCCGGCGGCGCCCGCGAGAGAGTCAAACTTCGCAACTAGGCCGCCGAGATCCGCCTGCCAGGCGGTCAGCCGGCCAAGGCGCGCCTCGAGGTCTCGGACCTTCGCGCGCTCGGCCGCAAGGTGCTGCTCGAGGTCGGCAATTCGCGCCGACTGGTCCGGCGCGCCAGACTTTTCGGGAGCACGCGCGATGACAGGCGGGATAGCCAAAGCGGCGACGATCGCCGAGATGTCCACCTCGGCGAGACCGGTCGGCGCCGTCCCCTTTTCGCCCCGCTTCGGCGTCTTCGAGCTATCGAACGTCCGGATCCAGTCGAAGTAGACCCGCTCCAGCTTCGGCACCGCCGGCGCCCACACGTAGCCCTCCCCCTGCTGAAGCCGCGGCAGGGTCGCCAGGATGCGCTTGCCGTCCTCGCGGTCCGCTTGGCCTTCGATCCAGCCGCCGATGGCTTTGCGGTCCTGGCTGGACGTCAACCGCATGGCGATCAGGACGTCGGCCATCGACAGTACGTCCTTGTTGAGCACCGCAGGGCGTTGCGAAATGAGCCAGGGAATGAACCCGCGCACGCGGCCGCGGCGCACGATCTCGTCCACCAGGCCGAGCAGGCGGCGCGCCTCCGGCATGGGCTTCTGGGGCGCAAACAGGTCGGCTTCATCAAAGACGAGGTGCAGCGGCTGCGTGTTGACCTCGTAGAGCGCCTCGCAGAACGCCGTCATCAGGCGGCGGACAGCCGCGCCGCTGCCCAGGCCGGACAGGTCGATGACGCATTGTATGTGGGTCGTGCCGACGATCCTGCCGAGCTGCGCGCCCATCGCGTCGGTCAGCGCCACGTCGGCGTAGCGGCCGCCGAAGACCACCACCGGGTAGCCAGGCCCGTTGCCGGCCCTGTTTGAGCGCAACCCCCACCAAACCCCGAGGGGGTCGACGACGCAGACGCGGGCGCCCTCGGCCAGCTTGCGCTCCGCCAACCCTTTCATCGCATAGGTCTTGCCGCTGCCGGACGTGCCGACCGTCGCGAAGCGGTCGTCGAGCATGCCATCGGTCAGGACGGTTATCGCCGTGGTCACCACCGGTCCGCACCTTTTGCAGGCCTCAACAGCTGCCGGGTCCGACGACCGGCACGCGGCCGCGCCGCTTTAGCTCCTGATCCCACGGCACCAGCGCGGCGCTGGCCGGCCACCGGCCGCAGGCCTGGCAGCGCATGCGCCTGACGGCCTCGCCCAGCAGGAGGCCCGGGTGGGCGCGCTCCAGCGCCCGCAGGTCGTAGACGCGGCCTCGGGCGCACTGCGACGTGCCGCAGTCCACCGCAAGGTGCCAGCCGGCCAGATCGGCCACGCGGGTGCGCATGGCGTTGCTGGCGCGGCGGCTGGCAGAGACGGTGTGGCCCACTGCGGCACCCAAGCAGGGGAACAGGCCGAGAACAAGACGCCGCGCGACTCGGGCGCGCGGTCGGCGCCGCCGAGTCGGTCACCTTGGCGCCTCGCCTTGCGTCAACGCCTCTCCAGACACGATCGGGAAGCTGAACCGGCCCATGACTTTGGGGAAGAACTCGCGGGCCAGGCCGAGCACGCCGTCGAAGTCGTGCTCGCCCTCGGCAAGGAAGACGCTGCAGCTGTTGCCTCGATGGTCGACGCTGCGGTCCCAAAAGGCCACCGCCGTCCAACCGGCACGCCTATGCAGCAACGCAATCCCCTCCACCTGAGGACCGCCCAAGCATAGACCGCCGTCTACGCTGGTGCCCCATGGGTTGGTTCGCAGCAGGTCGCGCACTTTCAGCCGCGCGTCTTGGGACGCACGCAACGGCGCGTGCATGTAATGGCCGGCACGGTCCATGCAGCCGAAGTAGAAGATGGTCATGCCCCTGCCCCGCCCGGCTGGCTGTCGGGCTTCGCCGCCGCTCGGGCGACTGCGTCGGCCATGGTAGCGGCATCTTGGCGCGCTACCCATTCCCGGACGGCCTCGACCGTCCGCTTGCGGTCCGTGTTGCTGATGTAATTTGCCCGCGGCTGGCCGGCCTGCTGGTCGAACAGGAACAGGCATAGCCCAACGCCGGGGAAGCAGCGCGTCAGCGCCTCCATCGTGACCTGCATGTTCTCCCGATGCTGCTGCATGATCGGGTCCATGCCGGTGTCGATGCGCGGGGGCATCAGGCTACGAGCCCCGCGCCGTCGGCCGCCTGTTTAGCCGCTTCCGCGCGGTCGAGGCGTTCGATTTCGGCTACGATCAATGCGCCGGCTTTGACAAGGTCTCGGCGTGCGCCTGAAGGTTTCCACGACTCTGCCGCCCATCCGAACGGCCAACCGCGCGGAACGACGCCGGGCGTTTTCGCGTCACCACCGCTGCCGAAGCGCATGGTAAAGGACCGATACCCGCCGGAGTAGAGAGCGTAACATCCGGCGGCTTGGGCCAGCTCTCCATCGCTGTGCCCGTCGTCGTGCTCAATCGTCCATCCTTCACCTTCGACTTGGCGGCGGCGTTCGGCGGCGATGTCGTCAATCGCGGAAAGCGAACGCGCTGCATCGGTAGGCATTTTCTTATGACTCCTAAAGCATGTCGCCGACACGCTCGACTGCGTCCTCGAGCACCGGCAGGATGTAGCCGTTTGTCAGGCCACCGGCGCTTGCTTCGGCCAGCAACGCGTCCAGGCGCTCGCGCAGTTGAGGTTGTGTCATGGCGCAGGTCAGCGCCTGCGGAACGCCGTCGAGAAGCACCTCTGTGCTCTGCCACACCCGCGCCGGACGACCGCTGAGCAGCAGCTTGCGCCCGGCCTTGTCGGCGGCGTCGGCGTTCTCCGCTTTGAGCGTCATGCCACATCTCGTCCTACCGCGCTTCGTTCGGTAGTAGATGAAGACGCGATACTCCCGCATCATCGTCCAGCCGCCTGCTCCACTGTGAGGTTCGCGCCATCGCTCGTGTGGTTCACCCGGAACACTTCGATGCGTTCGATCGTGTCCCAGTGCGGACCTAACTCCACGTGGCTGTGCAGCTCGTGCAACTCCAAAAGCCATAGCTCCACGTCCACCGGCCCGTTGTCGGTGCGGTAGTGAACGACAGCGCGCCACCGCGCCGCTTCGGTCAGCTTCTTCTCGGCTAACACTAGGCCGATTTCTCCGCTGCAACCCCTTCCGGCGGCATCACGCCGTCTAGTTCCATGCGTGCTCGCAGGCTCGCCTCGACGAGCTCCTTTCGTGTCGCAGCTATGTGCGCTTCGATCACGTAGACAGCGAGCTGCGGGCTGACGTTCATGAGTTTGTGCGAGTTCTCACCCGACGGTGCGCCAAGCTGGTAGGGGCGACGCCGGCCAAAACTATCCAGCGGGGTCGCGTCGTCGCGCCGATCCAACGCCGCGCGAATGTCCAACAGTAGCTTCTCGCCGGCTATGATTTCGCGGTGCGCCATCCAGATGTCGTGCGCCGCCTGCATTGAGATCACCACGTCAGCCATGCGTGCTCCTGCTCGCGCTTTACCAGCGTATGCGGCGGCAAGTTGCCCTCCTTGCTGTTGCGCGTCAAACATTTTGTTGTCTTTCGGCGCTGCGTAGGCGAAGAAAGGCGGCTTTCTGAAGGAATCCAACCGGTGAGCCAGAGGTTCCCTCTACCGCCCGCGCCTGACGCGCCGGTAGCCGACGCCGCAGTCGGAAAACGTCTGCTCACGCAACGCCGTCGATCGCTAATCGGAAGAATCAAAGCGCGTCGTCAGAGGATAGCGCGATTGCAGAGCGAAATTTACATGATGCAACGTGAGCTTGATCTTGTTTCGGGAGACCTGGCGTTGCTGACTGTCGAGAACGCTCGATGACGCCGAGACTTCGCGCGTTATGGCGCGCGCTGTTCAAGCCCGAGCCGCCGCCGCGCCTGGACGGTGCGATCATTCAGTTTCGCACCATGGCAGCCTGCGCCGCAAAAGGTGAGAAATGGACGCCTGACGAGTGGCAGCGGCAGAATGAACTGCGCGGCGAGGAAAATCGGCGCCGGGAACAGGCCTGGAAACGCGGGGAGCGGGTGTGACAGTGACGCCGGAGCGGGTCGTCGCGCGCCCGCTGCACGAGTGGACCGAAGACATGGGCGACGTCCTATGGTGGGCGTTTCCGATAACCGAGGCTCCCTGGGTCGGCACGCCGCTCAGCTTGGGGCACACGGTCGAGGTTCACACCCAAGACAGCGTTCGCCCGCGCGTTGCAGCACGCTGTTACGTCGGCGGCTGGCCCGGCTACCACACGCACTGGACGCCCCTACCCGCCCCACCAGCGCCCCCGCCAGCCGGCAGGGCCTGGCGCGTCGACCCCTACGGCGACGGGCGCGACGTTGACCTATGGAGCGGGGAGGCATGGATCTTCGACTGCTGCACGGCGACCGCCGAGGACGCTCGGCGCTGCGTCGAGCTAAACTATCAAGAAATCCGGGGCGACGCCGGCGCAGACCCGGAGGCATGAGACATGGACCCGATCGAGCAAGGCTTGGGCGACCTGCTTGCAAGGCTGCGGAGCAACCATGAGGCCACGCATGGCCCGGGCTCGTTCGCCCAGGCGGTGCAGAAGGGCCGGCTGATGATGGCGAAAAAAGCGCACGAACTGACCGAGGGCGAAGCGGCTTTTCTGCGCGCTCCGCCGCCGGCAAAACAAAGCTGACGTTTCGCGTTCAGCCTATTTGTGGAGTGCCGTGTCATCGAAGAAGACTTGAACCTCATTCGGCAGCAGGCGGCGGTGTATCGCGAAATGGCACCGCTGCTGGATCGCCTACAGAAACTGGTCAGCCGAAGAGGCTGGCCGCTCGGCCGCAACACTTTGGAATGCGCCGTCGAGGAGCTCGAGCGGCTTACGCCGAAGACCACCCACTAGGCCCTGGACACCCGAACCTTGAAGAAAATACCAACGATCTTTGAACGCGATTGGAACGGCGACCGCAGCCGCGTGGTCGATCAGCCGCACGCGGATTGCGCCTGGGTGTTTGCCGGCGAGGGTGTCGCAACACGCAAGCTGGACGGCACCTCGTGCCTGATGCGCGACGGCAAGCTGTTCAAGCGTCGGGAGCTGAAGGCGGGTGCGCACACGCCGCCCGAGTTCATCAGCGAGGGCACCGACGCGGAAACCGGTAAGACCGTCGGGTGGCTGCCCATAGGAGACGGCCCGGAAGATGCCGCGCACAGGCAAGCTTTGGTGCGGGAACTGCGGCTGCCCGACGGAACGTACGAGCTGATCGGGCCGAAGGTCCAGGGCAACCCGGAAGGTGCCAGCCAGCACCTGCTCATCCGGCACTCGCTGGCTCACACTCTGGATGACGCGCCCAGGACGTTTGCCGGTCTTCGTGTGTGGTTAGCCGGGCGGAACATCGAAGGCATCGTGTTCCATCATCCGGACGGCCGCATGGCGAAGATCAAGCTGCGCGATTTCGGTTTTAAGCGCGCTTCGCACGTGGTTCCAGGTTAGCGCGCGTTCGACCACGCGCGCCGGGCTTGCTCGTCGGCGCGCCACCGCGCGTGCCGGCGCCTGACGCGCACCAGCTCGCGCAGCATGAGCGGCAAGACGACCAGCGCCCAGCACGCCCAGAGCCCGGCCCATCTGCCGACCGTGGCGGAGGGGGTCAGGGCGCGTTCAGCCTAGCGCGCCGCGCCTGCTCGGCGGTGAACGTGTTGTTGGCCTGCGTGACGATGACCACCACGCCACCGATCAGCACCAGCACGCCCAGCACCAGCGGTATCAGTTTGCGCATCATTGGCCGTACTCCTGGACCTGCATCGGCGTCATGGTGCCGGCGAGGCCGCGGCGTTTCACCTCGGCCTGCAAGTCCTGCAGCGAGTGATAGGCGATCGACGCCGCCCCGTTGCCGAAGACGCCGAGCCCCAGCGTGCGGGCGGCGATGCGGGCGCCCTTGGCCTGTTCAAGCATCTTTCGCCCCTGGCTGAGTGCGACGTCGCCGAGCGGGGCGAACCCGGCCTTGCGGAGGTAGTACGCCGCCGTTCGCCAGAACCGCACCTCGTCCTCGAGTTCGCCGACGCCCAGGCTGCCAGGCACCCAGGCCGGGTTGACGACCTCAAGCCCGACCGCCTGCTGGCACTGCCAGAAGAAGGCCGGGTTGGTCGCGCCAAAACGCATCTCGTCCCGGATGACGTAGAGGACCTGGTTGCGGTCGGCTGGGCTCATCTGCCGGTAGCCCGCAACCAGCGTCATAGCGACTACCGCGTCGGCCTCGCGCCCGGCGTAGCTGCCGGTGTCGATGCCCAAGCCGTCGGCAAGGATCTCCGCCCGGTCCGACAGCGGCAGCGGTGCTGTCCCGCTCATGCGGCCTGCCGCGTGCCGTCGGCCTCTTCCATCAGGCCGAGCAGCGCGCGCATCTCGCCGGACACGCGAGCGTCGCCGGCGATCATGCGCTGGATCGAGCGCAGGATGTTTTTCTCGTCGCGGTCGTCGCCAAGCTGCTTCATACGCCGCGCAAGGCCGCTTTGTGTCAGGCCGAGTGCTACGATGCGAGCGCGAAACTGCTGTCCTTCCTGCGTCATGCTGGCACTACCCCGTTGCGGGAAAGGCGGCGGCAGATGCCGCCGCCCTGCCCCTATGCCTGGACCAGATCCAGGCGTCGTTTGATCGTATCGACGTCAGCCTCCACCCGGTCGAGGCGGCGGTTCACACCGGCAACGCCGGCCTCCATGTTCGTGACGCGCACCTTGATGTCGCTCATGTCGTCAGCGATCCGCTGGACGTTGGCGTCGATCCGACGCAGGTGGACCAGAACTAGGTTGTCGGGTTGATCGCTCATGGGCTTTCGCCTCCTCTGCCCTCGACACCATCGCCGAGCGCATAAGAAGAATACGTCAGAATAACATAGGCGAGCAAGCGAAAACTACGTCGTTTTGACGTTTTTTGGCAGATGCGCACCGCCTTTGCGCGCTGTATGGTGCGCGGCATGACGGACGAGAACGATGCAACGCGCGTGCGCGGCAAGGCTGTCAGGGTGGAGGTGCGAACCGGCCGCGCCCTGACCGCGCCGCAGACCACCGCGTTGCGCACGCCACCGTTTGGCCGTCCGCGCCGGCCCTCGGCCGGAGCCTGCCCTGTCGAGCCCGCGCCGAAGCCGCGGCCGCCAGTGCCAGCGCTCGCGCTAGTGGACGACTGACCGCTGCGGATCAGAGGACGCCGGCTGCCGCCGCGCGCTCCGTCTCGGTCAGCCTGGCGAAATTCCCGATGCTCGTGTTCAACACCGCGCCGATTTCCAGCCACTCCTGCCGCGCGCGGTGCGGCGGCACCAGCACGAAAGCGTCTGTCTCGGAGTAGCGCACGATCGCTGGCATGCCGACCTGCCGCAGCCAAGCGCGCAGCGCCGGGTCGCGATGCGCGTCCGGGCGGGCCGGGTCCGCCCAAACCTGCACGGCGTCGAGCATCTCCTCGCCCGCCTGCACCTGATCAAGCATTGGGTCGATGACGTAGCCGGCCAGGTCCGGCCGTCGCAAGCCAGCGGTTTCCCGCTGGATCAGCCAGGCGCACGACCAGACCTGGCAGGGCTCAGGCCGCTTGGCGTAGACCGCGCACCCCTTCGAGCAGGCGTGCCGGCAGCGCTCGTTGGCCGCCTTGTAGTCGTCCGCCGAGAGATGGACCGGCACCAGGACGCAACAGGCCTTGCAGGCGCCGCAAGACCGGCCACGCACCGGTGGCCCGGTCACGGTCCAACTCGGCGTTTGCTCCGCCAAGCGTTCGGGCAAGGTTGCCGCGTCCACGTCGCTCGTCCTACGCGCCGGCCGGCTCGGCCTGCGCCGGCGCGAGCTCGGCGCGCAGCTCGCCGCGCACCTGCATCCACAATTTGCCGAGCATGTTCTTGCCGTCCTTCTTGGCGCCCCAGCCCCAGAAGTCGTCGCGCCAGGAGCACTCGATCAGTTCGAGGTCGCCGGTTTCCAGCAATTTGCGGCGGACGTATTCGTGCTGCTCAACCTTCAGCCGCAGTATCTCCAGCATGAACTCGACTTTGACCTGATCCCAGTCCGCGCGGCGATGCTCGCGCCACATTTCGGCCAGCTTGAACGCGTCGTGCGCGGAGTCCGCGCCAATGATCGCGACCTGAATCGCCCGGTAGCTGGGAAACTTGCGCCAGTGATAAGCCGCCTCGGCCGTGTCGAACGTAATGCCGGCCATACGCAGTTTGAAAGCCGAGAAGTTCGACAGCGGATAAAACTCGCGCTCGTAAAAGTTGATGTATGACTCGGGCATCTTGGCATCCTCGTGGTTGATCAACGCGCGCCCTGACTCGCGGCTTTCGGCGAACCTAGTGCATCCAGGTGAAGTTAAATGAGATGTTCTGCGTCGCAATGTTCAGCGCTGCGGTTGCGACGGGCGTCACCACGACGGTGTTTGCCGCGGTTGCCTGTACGCCGCTGATCGTGAGATTGGCCGGCGGTGTTGCGGCATAGGACGCCAGCACGAAGTCGCCTTTCGACACGCCCGGCACGGTGACTGTGACGGATGGCAGAAAGCCGGCCTGCACCAGCGAAATTGCCGCTAGGGACACGCTAATCGGCGTCGTCGTGCGGTTGAAATACGTCAGGCCGGAGGTCACGCCGCCGATCGTCGTCGACGTCGCCACCGGCAGCACGTAGGGCAGCCCGAGAGCGCTTTGCAGCGCCGCGAGCGTGATCGTGCCGGTTAGGCTGGCAACGCTCTGTACGGGCGCCTGCGCGGTGGTGATGAAGCCCGAGGGGTTGGTCGTCGGGTAGAGCAAGGCCTCGGCTGTCTTCGCGCGGGCCGTTTCGGCGGCGGCAAGCCCTGCCGCGTCGAAGGCGGTGGCCGCCTGGTAGGCCGCCGAGGCAAGCCCCAGCCCGCTTTGCAGCTGCGTCACGGTGATGGCGCCCGTCAGCCCCGCCACCGAGAGGACCGGCGCGCCGCTGGCAGCGATCGGCGCGAAGCCGAGCGCGGCAGCGATGGCGGCGCTTGTGAGGCTGTACGGCGCCGCCACCGAGATGACACCGCCCGAGACCGAGATGTTGGCGCCGATCTTCACGCCGCCGAGCGCGCTGCTGCTGGCCGGCGCTAGACTGTAGGCGGGCACCTGAGCCGCGGTGATGAACCCGGACGGGTTGCTGGCAGGGTAGAGGTTCGCCTCCGCAGCCTTTGCTCTGGCGGCCTCCGTTGCCGCCAGCCCGGACGCGTCGAAAGCCGAGCTCGGTTGAGACGCCGCCGACTGCAGGTTCAGCGCCGTGATCGCTGACTGGGTGATGAACCCCGAGGGGTTACTGGCCGGGTACAGTCCGGCTTCGGCCGTCTTGGCGCGTGTGGCCTCCGCAGAGGCCAGGCCCGCGGCGTCGAACGCAGACGCCGGCTGGTAGGCAGCCGACCCCAGGCCGAGCGCCGTGATGGCCGCCTGGGTAATGTAGCCGGCCGGGTTGTTGGCCGGGTAGAGCGCGGCCTCCACGGTTTCGGCCCGAGCCGTCTCTGCGGCCGCCAGGCCGGCAGCGTCAAAGGCCGAGGACGCCTGGCTGGCGGCCGACCCCAGGTTGAGCGCGGTGATGGCAGTCTGTGTGATGTAGCCGGCCGGGTTGGCCGAGCTGTAGGGCGTGAACCCGAGAACGGACGCGATGGCGGCGCTGGTCAGGTTGTAGGGGGCGGCCACCGAGATGGTGCCGTCGTTGGCCAGCGTGATGTTGCTGCCGATCCTGACGCCGCCCAACGCGCTGCTCGTCGCCGGCGCGAGGACGTAAGCCGGAACCTGAGAGGCGGTGATGAAGCCAGCGGGGTTGCTTGCCGGGTAGAAACCCGCCTCGGCGGATTCTGCTCGGCTGGCCTCGGCCGCCGCAAGGCCCGCAGCGTCGAACGCGGTGGTGGATTGCGACGCGGCCGAGCCGAGCTTCAACGCGTCGATGGCGGCCTGCGTGATGAAGCCGGACGGGTTGGCCGCGCTGTAAGGGGCGTAACCGAGGGCCGCGGCGATGCCGGCGCTCGTCAGCACGTAGGGCGCGGCGACGGAAATCGTTCCGTCCTTACTGATCGAGAGGTTGGCCCCAATCTTGACACCGCCGAGCGTGTTGGGATCCGCCGCAGGTAGGGTGTACGTCGGCACCTGCGCGAGCGTGATGAAGCCGGCCGGGTTGTTGGCGGGGTAGAGGTTTTCCTCCACCTGCTCGGCGCGGGCGGCCTCCGCGGCCGCTGCGCCTGCCGCGTCGAACGCCGCGGCGGGCTGGTAGGCAGCCGATCCGAAGCCCATGCCGGCCAAGGCGTTTTGCGTGACGTAGCCCGCCGGGTTGGCGGCATCGTAAGGCGTGTAACCCAGAGCCGAGGTGATGGCGGCGGTGGTGAGGGTGTAGGCGGCCGCAGGCAGGATCAACGGCGTCCACGCCCCGTAGAGGTAGGCGAAAGACATTTGCGTGAAGGCCGGCATGAAGCCCACCGCCACCGCGTTGCCGGAGGCGTCCTGGACGGTCAGGGTGGTGACGGTCACGTTGCCGCCGATGCGGACAAGGTCGTTCGCTTGCGGGTTTGGCGGCAGCCTGACGATCAGGCTCGCGAACGTTCCCGAACCGCTGAGCAGGCCGTAGCTTGCGCCCACCGGCATGGCCTGCACGCCGGTGGTGCCGAGTGTCGTGAAGCTGACGCTGCCCCGAGTGTTGAAGACCCCCGCGTCGTAGGCCGCTCCGTTGTCGAACGTGACCATCGTGTGGCCGCGCGGATCCTGAGTGACCGAGGTGACCGCTTTTGGAGGCGGTATGAAGCTCGTGCTCGCGGCCGTCAGGCTTACGGAGCCGACGACCAGGACCAACCGACGGGCGCGCATCAGTTGAGCGCCAGGTAAGTGCAGGCTGCGGTCGTGCCGGCGACATTGATTTCGGTCACCGACAGTCCGAGCAGGATCGGCCCGTTGGTGGTGATGCCTATCGGAATCACCCAGGTGTAGCCGCCGGTCACCAGCGAAATGTTGCCGGCCTGCGTGCAGACTAGGCCCAGGCCGGCGCTCGGGCTGTAGAGAGTGCCCGGCGTCATCGGCGCGGGTACGCCGGCAAAGTTGTAGCCCTTGTTGCCGATGTCTTGCGTGGGCAGCGGCTCATGCTGAGAAATCGGATGCGGCGTTCCGATCGGTGCGCCCGTGGTGTCAGTCTCGTCGAGAAAATCGAATAGGCGCGGATAGATGAACACGGCGTTGCCGCGCCCGTCTTTCTGCAGGACATAAGCCGCCTGCGATGGCGGTGCAGCTGCGCGAGCTCCGCCGGCGAGCGCGGCAAGCAAAAGCACGCTGAACGCAAAAGGCTTCACCATGATTCGGCGACCTCCCTCACGACTGGTTTTGCTGCTCTCCTAAGTGTGCGGCATCCTTCGCAAATCGCTTCTGCGAACAAACGCCCGCGAAAAATTGTGACGGCGCGCGCGTCGCATCCTGGGCAGCGCGCGAACGCCGTTTTCTCGGCTCGCCCGTCCCCGCTCAGGCGCGGGTCGGTGGCGAGCAGGATTTCGGGTGGCTCGCCGTGTGCGAGAAGCCCGGTCAGGGCTTCGACCGTCAGCGGCGGCGGGTTGCGGCCGTGCCAGGTCCGAGGGTTGCAGACGACGGTCGGCCCGTCGTAGCCGACAAGGTTGAACAGCGAGCAGTTCTGGCATTGCCGGCGCGCGGGCAGCCCGTCGTCTGCGACGAGCAGCCACCGGTGCTGGATGACGCGCGGCAGATCCACCTGCTGCTACCTGGCGGGCGTCGGGTCGATGTTCACCGAGGACTTCGCACCAGGCACCTTGACCAGCCGGCCATGCGCGTCCTCCTGAACCGGGTAGGCGAAGGTGGAGACGTGATCTTCGATGTATTGCGGCTGCAGCTGGCCGTTGTCGCCCACGCAGGGCACCCAGGTGGCCTCCGACGAGCCGGGCGGAAACAGGCCGTTCGGCTCGGCCTGGTCGACCACCACCGCCTCGGTGCGTGCCGCGCCTGGCTCGTCCTGGCGCTGGCCGAGCACGAGCTTCTCAGCGACGTGCGGGTTGGTGATTTGCGTCGAGTAGGGCACCGGGTAGCCCAGCGACGGGCAGGCGAACTCCACCCGGCTGCCGGGTGCTGCGAGCTGGTCATAGACCACCGAGTAGGTGGCCACGCCGTGCTGTCGCGCGAGAAACATCTGCACGACAACCTCCCTGTCGAACGACCAGTCTACCGTCGGAGCCGGCTGGTTGCGGTGCACCTGCTCGAGCCCGGCGTTCTGCTGTGCGGACTCGTGCTGGTTGGCGGTGGGCGGCGGCGTGTTCGTGCAGTCGTCGGCGGTGCAGGCAACGAGTGCGAGCAAGCCGAAAGCAATTTTGAGGTTGCGGCGCATGGGAGCCTCCGGATCAGTGCGTTGCGAGGAAGGTGCGAATGTCGTCCGGCAGGTCGTCGCCGTGCAGACGGTCAGCGACGCCGTGCATCTGGTTGACGATGGCCGCCTTCTGCGCTGGCACGGTGTCGGGAGAGAGGTATTGCACCTGCAGCATGCGCAGTTGCTGAGTCTGCGCGGCGATGTAGCCCTGGCTGTTGGTGACGATCCGCGATTCCTGGTGGACGCGGTATGGCATCCAGGCGAGCTGGACGCTGTCGGGGATGAGCCCGAGCACGTTGCTGACCAGGATGAGCAGCGCCAGGGCGAAGAACGCTCCGGCGGCGACGATGACTACGCGCATTGCGGTTCCTTTTCGGTATCGAGGGTTTGGCACATCGCGCCGCCGACATCGGCGGCGAGGTCATCCTGTCGCGGCGGGTGCGCGGCCGTGACGTCGGTGAACAGCGGCGCGTCGCCGCGAATACGCGCGCGCGCCAGTTCGGCGGACTCCGGGTTGAGCTCGATCAGGATGGCGTTGCGGCCGAGCCGGTCGGCGACGAGGCCGGTGGTACCGGCGCCGCCGAACGGGTCGAGCACGGTGCACGGCACCGGCGGCGCGTCAGGACAGCCGCAGGGCCTCTGCCAGCCGACCGTGATCTTCGGTCGCATGCCCGCCAGGATGCGCGCCTTGACGTCGCCTGGCACTTGCACGCCGGCGCCGGCGTAGTGCTTCGTGGCCGTGCCGTGGTAGCCGCCGAACGAGTTGGCACCGCAGCGGCGAGCGGCTTCGAGGTCCGGCTCGCCTTTCTCGATCATGCGTTCGAAGGGCGCGCCGCAATGTGCGCAGGCACCGTGCTCGCTGGTGCCCGACTTGACGCAGAGCTCGGCCAGCCTCGGCGGCATCGTCGCGAAATGCGGGCCGTCGAACGGCTGGCGAGCGATGGTCCACACGTTGCGAGCATTGCGCGTCGCGTAGCCCACCGCCTTCATGTTGCCGGTCCTTCGCAGGCCGTCGTTCGCGCGCGAACTTCCAAGCTGCGCCTGGACGTTCTGGCTCAGCCGCTTCGCGGAGGACTCGACGATCGGCTCGGCTATCGCTTCGGCGTCGTAGGCGTAGCGCTCCGACTTCGTGAGCAGGTAGACCTTCTCGTGCGCTGACGTCGGCCGGTCGTTGCAGCTCTCGGTCAGCGGACTCGGCTTGTGCCAGATCGTCTCCGACCGAAGCCACCAGCCGTCGGCGCGCAGCGCGATGGCGACCTGCGCCGGCATCATCATGAGATCTTTCGGCTTGATGCCGGCACCGCATCCGCGCCGGCCCGACCGGCCGGCGACGTTCTTGTCGATGCCAAGGTCGGCGGCTCGCTCGTCATCGATTGCAAACGACCCACCGCCGCCGTTTCCACCGCCGGCGTAGCTGTCGCCCAGGTTGAGCCAGCACACGCCGTCCGGGCGCAGCACGCGGCGCACCTCGCGAAACACCTCTACCATGCGCGCCACGTAGGCGTCGGGCGTGTCCTCGAGCCCCAGCTCGAGCGCCTTGTCCGGGTGCCCGTCCGGCAGGTATGAGCGCAGGCCGTAGTAGGGCGGGCTGGTGACGCAGGCGTGCACGCTGTCCGACGGCAGGCCGCGCAGCAACTCTAGCGCCGATCCGACGAGCACGCGCACTGTCATACGACGCGGCCGCTACGCATCATCATCAACGAAGCAGCCGCAGCCGCCGATGTCGAACATGTCGATCTGCCCTCCGGCCTCTATTCGCTGTCGCAAGGCTGTCATGGTGAGCGGCTTCTTTTTTCCGTCGCCTGTGCGGTCGGTCATCATCGAGACGTCACCCAACAAATCTCGTAAGGAGTTCTCCTCGCGCTCGCCTTCCGCATAGACGTCGGGGCGCACGCGCAGCAGATGAGCGAACTGCCCTTGCCCGGCCTTACAGCAGAGGCCGCGACAGTTATCGTGGGCAAAACCGTCAGCATAGGAGCTGCTTGGCTGCAACCCGAGCCCGCTGGCATGAGCTAACATTTCACGCTTAGTCAAATAAGGCGGCTCGGTTAGCGGCGCTTCATACCGCCACCCGTCTTCTGCGCGGCGCACTCTCAGGCCGTGACCCTTGCCGTCATCGAACCGATGAGATTCGGACCAGTCTATGCCGACATAGATGACGGTGTTTGTCGGGTCGCAGTTGCTCTTGAGCCAGCGGTCAGCCAGCCGCCTTTTCAGTATCTTGCTGCATGGATCAACGCTGCTGTTGCCAAGGAAGCGTTCGTCTCGAAACACCTGAAATGGTGTGCGACCCTCACTGATCTGGATAAGCGGAGCACCGATGTTTGCCGCCGCATCACTCAGAAACCGATAAAGGTCCTGGTGTTCGGACAACGTGTCGGTAAAAAGCAGTGTCATGTCTCGCGCCCCAAATCTCGCCTTTACGCGATCAGCGCAGGCCCACGATCCGATTCCTCCTGAAAACATGACGATGTGCTGGATGGTCATTTGCGGGCGTGCTTGCCGGTGTCGACCGCCATCTCGGCGTCGACGGAAAGCTCGAGCACCCCGCCCGCGTCGAGTGCCGCTTTCAGCGCGTCGTAGGCGTAGCGCCGGCCCTTGGTGTCGGTGCCGTGATGCAAGCTGACGCGCGCATAGCCGAGCGTCTCGCGCAGCAAGCGGGCGCGGTCGTCGGCGTTGGCCAGGTTGTAGGGCCTCGGGCGGTTGTCGGTGTCCGCCATCACAGACCCGCTTCCGGCGTCCACGCCGGGTGCTGGTTCGAGCGGCGCCAGAACATGTGCTCGTCGCCGCGCATCAGCATCAGGTGCGCGATCACGTCGTCCGTTGGCGTCATCGCACCCGACCAAGAGCGCTCGTAGTAGCCGATGGGGTGCATGCACAGCGCCGCCAGCACGCGCATCCTGCCATCGTCATCCGCGCGTATCGCCACCGTCGGGCGGAGCTTGCGGAACAGGTAGCTGACGCCGCTGCGCTTGCTGCGCTCCATGAACATGCCGGTGATGAGGTATTGCTTGAACTGCCGGTGGCGCAGCAGCTTGCCAAGCGTGTCGACGGCCGCGCCCTCCTGCTCGATGCCCCATGCATCGGCCGCGCCCAGCGTGTTGAGCAGCAGGTCGGTCTGCTGCGGTCGGCCCACAGGACCCCACTCGATTTTGCCGCCTTCCTCCCACACTGCGACGGGTGCGCGGTACTTCCACGACCAGAAAACGTTGCGCACCCTGCGCTCGACGCCGTCGGCGTCCGGGTCTGGCTTGCGACCGACCGCCATGATGGCGTCGGCGCGCGGAAAAGTCGGCTCAATGACCAGGCTGAGGTCGTCGAGCGGCATTGGATAGCCGGACCAGTCGCGCCGGCCGGTGGCCAGGCGATGCAGCTGGTTGCGCACGCCGGCGTAGCCGTCGAGCTGCTCAAAAAGCGTGACCGCCCGGAGGCGCTCGAAGTCGACATCACCCGCCGGCGCTGCGGGCGACCGCAACCCCGTGGACGCCGTCTGCCGGGATAGACCGCGTGATGTAGCTGCGGCGGGGAGCGTTCCTTGCCTCTCGTGCTGCTCCCTCTCGCGCTTCCGCTGCTCGCGTTTCAACTCCTTCAGGTGCCGGACCCTCGATCGGTCCTTCGCTGGCTTGCCCATCTTGTCGATCCGTCCTGGCGGCCGCCTCGGGGTCGAGGTCGGCGATGATGTATTCGCAGACGTCCTCGCGGAACTCGCGCACGCGGTGCGTGCGCTTGCCGCCCTGGCCGTCGTCTTCCTCGATCAGCAGGGCGTAGCCGCGGCGCAGCATGTCGGTGACGATGCGCGCCGAGCGGATGCGCTCAGCCGGGTTCGACTTGTCGAAGGTCAGCTTCGTGTCGCCGGCGCCGACGCTGAGGATGCCGAGGCCGCTCACGTTGCCGCTGCCGTCTTAAGCTGCGCGTTCGGCACGCTGGCCGCCGCCGCGTCGATCTCTCTGACTTCGGCTTCGGCGCGCGACAACGCGTCGCGTAGGAAGCCGGGCCGCTTCGCGTTGAAAGCCAACGCGCCGCGTGATTCGTGCGCGATGGCGTTGACTCGCGACAGCGCCGCCCAGGCGTTTTCCTTGCCGCGGTGCGTCTGGCTGGTGATGTGCGCCACCTTCATCCAGGCTACCTCGTGCACACGCAGCTGGAACGACAGCCGTATGACTTGGCCGTAGGCCTCGGTGTCGCGCCACGCGTCGGCGGCGCTTTGCGCCATGCACTGTCCGGTCAGCACGCGCCAAGCGCCGCGTAGCCGCTCGCCGAACGCCGACATGCCTTCAATGGGTTTGAGCACTTGCTGGTCTTTCAATTTTCGATTGTGTCAGTTGGAAGAAAATCGCTCGCCCAGTTCGGCCCCCCGCTTTGCGCAAGCTTTTCTGAAGCGTGGAGCAGCCTTTCGCGCGCATCGGCCGTGCGACGCTCCGCTGTATCGACAGCGTGACGCTCGACCGCGTCTGCGGCTGACGCCGCCCACGCGGCAAGCTTGCGCAGCATCCGCGGCGATGCTTCGACGTCCAGCAAGCCGTGTTTGTCCTCACACGATTGCGACACGATCATCCGTGTGACCGCACCGTAATCGCCCTGTGTGAAGCGCCGCACGCCGAGCACGAACGGCTTATCACCGGGCTCAGTGAGCAACTGAAAATCACACATGATCGGATAATGCACGTTCAAGGCAACGCTCCTTTGAGCGCCGATACCGCTTCGTTGTCCGCGTGGTTGTGCCCGTCGATGCACCACTGGCACCGCCCGGCGGCGCGGTGCGCCTCGGCAAACAGCGGCACGTTGCAACGTTCGGTGCGCCAGGTGCCGTCGGCGCCGCGCTTGCGGCGGTCGTCCTGGCAGGTCGAGTGCTGGTGCGCCGGCCTCGCACGCACGGCCTTCGCGGCTGCGCGCGCCATCAGATTACCACGCCCGTTTCGGCGTTGACCTGCAGACCGTGCAACGGGCAGCGAATGATGCCGCTTGCGTCGGGCTCGATAGAGCCGAGGGAAAACTGACGGTGCGGACAGATCCAGCCGGCGTTGTCTACGCGGCACTGCGTTCCGGAAATGGCGGCCTGCATTGCTTTGACCGCATTCGGCCAAACTGGAAACGGCGACATTTCTTGCAAGCACATACGCCGCCGCCAGATCACCGGGCCAAGATGCAGCAGCGCCTCATCGCGCGCGTGCGGTCCGCACAAAGGATAGCGCTCGGCTACAAAAGCGAGCGTGTGTTTGTGCGGCAGAAAGCGGCGATCAAGGTGGTAGTGCAACGGCTCGAAGCTGAAGAAGTGACTGTCCTGGTGCGCGTCGCCCATGACCGTCCAATCTTTGATTTCGCTGAACCATTTCCCGTGCACCGTCGGTACCAAATACATTTTGCCGACCACCGCCGGCGCGGAGAGCCGGTCGATGCGTTCTAGCGACGACGGGCGAACGCTCGCAGCAGGATCAGCCAACAAGTCCTCCGTTCGTTCGGCCGGGTGCGTCCCTCGGCCCGGCCGGGAGACTACGCCGGCGTGCCTTCTTGGGGCAACATTTTGTTGGGTGTGAGCGTACGCTGTCTGGCGGCTGGGCTCAACCGAGCGGTGTGTTCTGCCTAGTGAACGGCGGCAAGCCGCGCCTGAGCGTCGGCCAGTGCTTTCTCCGCACGGATCAGCGTGGTGCGGGCGCGGTTGAGGGCGCGCATGGCGATGGACTGCCGCAGGCGGCGCTCGGTCGGGTGATTGGCAGCCTTGGACGTCCGCCGGCGGTTTGCGCCGCGCAGCTTGTCCACCGCCAGCACGAAAGCGCGGCGGGCGGTGCCGACCAGGCACGCTAGGCGGGTGATCTCGTCCAGCGCGATGCGCTCTGGAAAGAACTCGGCGTTGTGGCCGGGGCAACCAACGGGCTCACGGGCGATGCGGGCGTCGAGTGCGAACATGGCTGGCTCCTTCGAGACGCCCGGGACACACCCCTTGGCGCTGACTCATGTTTACGCGCTTTCCACGCACGGAGCAAGGCTTATTGGGCAGTGGCCGGCAAATTCGGCGCGGGATCGGCCGCCGCTTGGCGCAGGGTGTGAACTGCGTGCTCGCACTCCTGACGGCGCTCGATCGTGCGGCGGACCGCCTGCATCGTCGTTGCCTTGGCAACCGACCGCTCAGCCGCGGCAAGACGGCCCTGCCAGTAAGCCAGGCCGCGGGCCTCCCAATACGTGCACCTGGCGCGCAGGCGCTCGGCGGGTGTGGGCGTCGACGGTCCCCACCGCACCTAGGCGGCCCCCGAGCTGGCATCAAGCCGAAGCACCTCGAGCAGCTCGGCGTGGCGGTAGGTGAAGCCGGCGTCGTCCCAGGCGCCGCGGGCTCGCTCCATGTCGGCTGCTGGCAACAATCCGTCGGCGTGCATGGCCTCGGCGACCGTGAGGTGCAGGCGGGCCACCGCGAACGCGTTCACCGCCGCACGGTAGGTGGCAGAGCTCACCGGCGCGGTCATGGCGAGCCGAACAGGTAGAGGCAGGCGAAGGTGGTCAGCGGCAGCAGGCCGATTAGGCCTAGCATTGCCGCCCACTCCTGAGCGTCGCGGCTGCTGCGATAGGCACGCCAGGCGAACGCCGCGGCCCGGAGTAGCACGTGTCGGGCTGTGGGCTTGTGGGCTTGGGGCGTGCGCCAAGCGGGGATGTAGCGTCGTTTTTGCATTGCAGGCTCCTGTCGATCGGCCCGGGACGATCCCTTGGCCGTGCTGGCTGGTCGGCTATCGGTCGGCGCGGCACTCCGCAGCGTATTCCCGCGCTTCGGCGGCTAGGTCAGCCTCACGCTCGGTCACCTCGTCGGTGTGCTCGGCGAGGTAGTACTCCGCCCACACCTGCAGGGCGTGGTCGTGCATGCTTTCGGGCGAGGCCGCCTCGGCGCGGCTGAGGTCCAGGCGCACCCACCTGCCCTCTTGCTCGCGTTCGACGTAGTCGAGTTCGACCTCGGCCGCCTCGGCCGGGTGGCAGCGCTCGGCCGGCCCATAGACCTGGGCGGCGCAGCCAGCGAGGTAGGTGTAGTGGATCCGGGTCTCGGTGCAGCTGGTGACCGCGCCGGTCTCGCTGTCCTCGGTTTCATGCGTGGCGCGGATATAGCGGTGGCGGTTCATGACGGCATCCTGGTGCTTGACCTGGGCACAGCGCCCTTGGCCGGTGGCGGTTGGCTCTAGGTGCCCTTGATGGGCTTGAACGAACGCGAGACGGAAAAGCTGATCGTCAGTCGTCCCAGCTTGAGCAGGCGCAGGCCGCCGACGCGGCGATACGACACGTTGAACGGCTGCGGCGTGCGTCGTCTGTTGCGCAACTCGGCGTGCAGGGTTGGGGCGGCTCGTGCCATCAGCTTCGTCCTTGGGTGCGGCCTGGGACGTCCCCTCGGCCGGTTATTGACTTACGCGTTTTCCGCGCACCGAGCAAGCGATGACGCTGGTCAGGCCTCGGTGTCATACATTTCCTTCGCTCGCTCGATCATGTCCGACGGCTCGCAGCCATTCGCTGCGGCGTAATGAAGAAGCGAGGCGACGCAC
This sequence comes from uncultured Acetobacteraceae bacterium, assembly GCA_964247685.1. GTDB lineage: Bacteria > Pseudomonadota > Alphaproteobacteria > Acetobacterales > Acetobacteraceae > CAXTPV01. The sequence continues at coordinate 65,196 of CAXTVZ010000001.1, read as the reverse complement.
GCCACGATGGCCTGGTCCGGACCGGCGTCGGCGTGCCAACCGACCGCCCGAGCGTAAGCGCCAAGAGCAGCCTCCGCGTAGGGTAGAAACCTTTTGTCGTAACTTGCTGTCGTGGTGCTCATCGTTGGAAGCTCCATGCCGCTTGCCAAATGCAGGCAAGCTTGTGCTCGCTGGTTACTTTGTTGTCAGGGGAACGCTGTCTTCCTCCCTAGGACGCGGAAGCGTCTTGGCCAGCGCGGTTAGCTCAGGCGTTGCCTTCCACGCCTTTGGCCCGCGCTTATCGTCTTCGGTCGTCAACAAACCAGCTTCGGTCAGTTCGTCCAGCGCTGACCGCATCCGCGGATGAATAATACGCGGTCGGTGAAAAACGAGTTCTACCTTCGGCATGAAGCCGAAGAAACAAACGGCGACACTCTGGGCGTCTTTACTGAGTTGCTGCACATCTTCCTCCTGGTTTTGATCAGTTGACCAACTCGCCCTCGCGGATCGCGTCGCGCTCGGTGCGGCCGGTGAATTCCGCGTGGCCCAGCACTGCCCCGGCCTCGGTGACGAAAGCCACACGCATGGTTTTGCGAAGGTGGCGGACAAGAACGCCGGCGTCACCGAGGGCGTCGACTACACGAAGGGCGCGGCCGTCAACTCCTGCGGCCAAGCCGAGAAAGCTGTGACGACGAAGATAGCCGAGCAGCACCTTGGTGCCGTCGGCGCGCACGATCGCTGCCTCGTAGCGGGTGCCGTAGTTGGCCAGGCGGGTCAGCTTGGCGGTCTGCTCGGCAGTCAGAGTGGCGGTGTGAACGATCATGGGTCTCTCCGTCGGCACGCCCGGGCGGTTCCCTTGGCGTGATTCAGTTCTACGCGCTTTCCGCGCACAGAGCAAGCAGTTTCGGCGAGGCGGCAACAGAAAACGTCATTGCCCCCAGGCCGCGCGGGCCGACAGGCTTACCTCGCCGCAGCTGAGCGGGCAGCTGCTGAAATGTCGTGCGCCCCGCGACCTCGCGCATGAACGCAGCCTCCGCATCGGTTGGAAGCAGGCCGGTTCCCGCTTCCGCGAACACCGCATCGTCCGCCAGGTAGACCGACAAGCGCTGGCCGCTGTCGAAACAGTAGCAGGTCGCGTCAACCATCCGGTGCAAGGTCGGGTGCATCTGGAACGCGGCGATCACGTGCGTGAGCTGGACTGGGCTTTGGTAGGTCATCGACGACTCCAGTGGTGCGGCCGGGCTGTGCCCTTGCCGGGTTGATCAGCGGGTGGGGGATGTCAGGCGGTGCAGCACGACTTGGTCGGTGCCGGCGCGCTTGGCGACGATCTTTGCGGCTTTGGTTGCGTCAGCCGCGCGGTCGGCGCTGAGTTTCATGTTGACGTCGAAGCCGCCGGCGGCCTTGGTGCCGTCCGCCGTGAAGCAGAACCGGCCGCGCACCGCAGCGGGGCTGCACTCGTCTACGAAGCGGTCGCCGTAGGTGATCTGCATGGCCGGAGCCTCCGCGCTGCCGCCGGGCACGTCGCCCTGGCGTAAGATTGATTTACGCGCTTTCCGCGCACGTTGCAAGCAGTTCTTTGCGAAAACCGCAAAATACCTCGCTGTCTCTCGCCGCCTGCCGGTCAGGCGCACCTACGCCTGCTGGGCGGCCACCGGGCGGTGAAAGAAGCGATACGATCCGTAGGCGTTGTCGCGGCGGTCGACCGAGCGTTCAGGACGGCGCGATCAAGGTCGACGGCCACTACGCCCACAAGTGGAACACCGCGCGTGTCGCTGGCGTGCCGGTGGGCGCGCCCGTGTCTGGCGGCGGCATGCACTGAGCAAAAAAAAGCGCGGGCCGATCCGGTCCGCGCCAAGTTTAGGGAGGAAACGTCGACCATGCCGCCGGCACACCGGGCCGGGCGACAGCGTAACAAAGCGTTGGACGGCGAGCCGGGTCAAGTCGCACCCCTCTCGCGCGCGTATACGCGAGCGCGCGCGTTGCTGCCTGCCAGAAATCAGTTCACGCAACGACCGAAGCCGCTTAGCGAGACCGGCTACGCCTCGGATTTCTGCTTGTCGCGGATGCGGCGTCCGTAGTGCCCAACCAGGATTTCCAGCGTGGCGATGAGCACGCCGACGGCCGCCTTGCGGTCGAGCTGTCTGCCGCCAACCTGCTTGGTGGCCGCCCACGAGCTGATGTCGCCTGGCGCGGATCCCTCGCGGCCGAGCACGACGTGGCGCAGCAGGTCGGCGCCGAAGTGGCCAACGGCAGCCTCCGCCTCGTTGAACATCCGGCTTTTGTCGATGCACCGCGAATAGTCGCCAGGCCCCGGCGTGCCCCGGATTTCCGGCGGTGGTGCGCCGGGAAACCTGCCGATGTGCGCCGTCTCGTAGTCCTGCTCGTAGAGCTCACCGGCGGTCACGTGGTCGTCGCTCAGGGCAACTCCGCGCTTCTGCATCCAGCGCAGGTTGTTGGCGCGCCGGTTGGCGCGCACCCGGCGCGGCACGCGGCTGGCGTTCGGCACAGTGTCGTCAGGGTCTCGCCAGCTTCCGTCCTCGACGCTGGGCGCGCGCAGGGTGATTGCCTCTCCGTCGGCGTCGAGCCCACCGGTGATGACCTCGCGACGGATCGACGGCACGCGGTGGTCGGCGCGGTCGTCCGCCAGCAGACGAACCGAGCGGCCGTGCTCCGTCTCCGCCTTGACCACCCTGCTCGCCCGGACCTCGGTCTCCATGAACACGCCGGCGGACGAGCGGGCGCGCGACGCGGCTTGCACTTCATCCGCAGCGGACGGATCGGGCGGTAGCGTGCTCTCGCCAGCGTAAGGCCGCGGCCGCTTGCGCGGCCTACCATCGGCGCGCAGGCCGTGCTTTGCGGGGCGCGACTGGCCCAACTTTTTGTTGTCTTTGGGCGCGTCAGTCGTCACGCCCGACCTCTTGGTGACGGGGCTTCTTGCCGCATACATACGGTGCTCCAGGCGGCGCGCCGACGCCTCAGTGCTGAAAGTGCTGCGCTATTGCCTTGTGGAACACTGGGCGGAAATTGCAAGATTGCTCGGACCAAGTAACGAGCTGCGTTCGTTTTTTGCGCCAGCGGTTGGGAGAGGCGCAACATTATGTTGCTCTCTACGCGGGAAGCGCGTAAGCGAATGAGACGCCGAGGCGATTATGCCGGGCGCAACGGAGCCCCGCGCCCATGTGGAACATCGTCACCGCCACCAGGATCATCGGCACCAGCTGCGTCGTCTACACGGCGTGGGAGCCGCACACCGGCGACATGCTCGGCGGCAACCACAGCACGCAGCAGACAATCGACGGCGTGCGCATGGGGCGCATCGGCACGCGGCGTCTCCCGGCGCATCTGGACGATTTGCCGGCCGGGTCAGACGAGCGGCTGCAAGCCGTGCGGGAGTGGCAGCGCACCGAAGAGCAGCGCGCCTACGCCTGCATCCTGACCAAGCACCCGGAGGTCGCCACCGGCACGCGCGACATGGGCGAGATCTGTGTCCAAGCGCAGGACACGCGCGACGAAGCGGCCGCGCCCTACCCCGTGCGCACCCTGCTCGACGTCGCCACCGATCACCTGTCGCTGGCAACCCAAGCCTGGCTCGCCAACCAACTGGAGCTCGAACCCGACTATCGGGTGGTCAACATCGGCGGCATGCCGCGCGGCTGGTTCGTGTCCGTGCCGACGCACAGCGGGCCGTCCTTCTACGGCGACGTGCCGGCGGACCTGGCGGGCGTGTTTGCGGTCGCGCGCACGAGGGGCTGCGAGTTCGTGCTGTTCGACGCGGACGCCGCGGCCGACGTGATTGCCGGGCTTGCGGTCTTCGAGACCGAGGAAGCCGTAGCTGGCTGATCGTGGGCAAGAGGTTTGCCGACGCCGAGCCCGCGTGCCTGGACTGCAAGTATCGCACGCCGGGCGCCAAGGGCAGCCTCGACTTCATTTGCCGGCGCTTTCCGCCGGTGCAGATGGAGAACGAGAGCAAGCGCGGCTGGCCGCGCGTCAGCGCGTCGGACTGGTGTGGCGAGTTCGCCGCCAAAGACGACGACGCCTGACTGCTCGGCGCATAGATACTGCTTGCTCTGTGCGCGGAAAGCGCGCAAACATTCTGTTACGCCCAAGGGGTCGTCCCGGGGCGCTGCGAAGGAACAGCATCATGGCAAAAGGTCGCTACATGGCCCTCTCCTCCTCCGACTTTGCGGCGTTTCGCCAGCAGCCGGCGGGCCAGCCCGCGCCGGCGCCTCGGCCAGTGGCGCGGACCGGCGGCAGCGCGCGGTCGACGATATGGTTTGCGCAGGACGAGACCCGCGGCGCGCTGATCGACTGGCTGCGCGCCAACACCGGCCGCAGCAACTTCCTGCGCGACGTGTGCGTCGGCTTCGACAGCTACGGCACGCTGTCGCCCAACCAGGAGGCCGCCGTGCGGCGCGCGATGGCTTCCACCGCGTCAGCCGGGCCGGCGACGCCCGCGCCCACCACCACCGCCAACCTGGGCAGCATCGTCGACATGATGCGCCGCGCCAGCACTACGTTGAAGAACCCGAAGGTGCTGTGCGCAGCCGACGAGCAGCAGTTCCGCCTGACCGTCGCCGGCGAGGGCGCCCGCGCGCCAGGCACCGTCAACGTCTGCAGCGCCGACCGTGCTTTCGAGGATCGCAGCTGGTTCGGCCGCATCCTGGCAGACGGCCGGTTCGAGCCGGCGCGCAACGCCGACCCGGCGACTACCGCGCGCGTCGGCCGGGCGCTCACCTGCCTGGCGGCCGACCCCGAGGCGGCGGCCAAGGCGTACGGCCAGCGCTTCGGGGCCTGCTGCTTTTGCGCGCGCGAGCTGACCGACAAGGCTTCCATCGAAGCGGGCTACGGCCCGATCTGCGCCGAGAAATACGGACTTGCGCATGGGTGAGGCGGCCTGCGGCGGCCGGCAGGCTGCCGCTTCCTTTACGCGCGGGCGGGCTCGCCCGCGCGTCCGACTGGCAAACGCCGAGGGGATCAGCCCGGGCGCAACGACGAGGCTTCCATGTTCGACCTGGCTTCACCCGAGACCGCCCAGCTTGTACCCGCCAGCGTTGACGCGCCGAGCCCACCGGTGAGCCCAGGCCGACGCATTGCGACCGCGTGGCAGAGCGGCACGCTCAGCACGCCGGATGACCTCGCCGCGGCGATCGACCGGGCGGCGCGCACTGAGGCTTTGATTGCCATGCGCGCGGAAAGCGCGTAGCACCAACACTCGCCAAGGGGGGCTGGTCCCCAGGCGCATCGGAGGCACACAGGTGGACAAGGATAAGCTGCTCGCGCGCCTCGCCGCGCTGGGGATCACCAAGCCGGACGCAAGCGACCGGCAGCACGCCATCGCGTTGGCCGACAAGCTGGTCGAACTCGGCGACGAGACCAACCGAGTGACGCTGGTGCGCAAGGCGCAGTCCTGGCTGCAGGGCGAAAAGGGCGCGCCGGCAATGCTCGGGGTGGTTCTGACCCTCCTCGAAAAGCAACAGGAGGCGATGCGGTCGCTGAGGCAGGCCGCGTGAGCACATTGGAGACGGCCACCTACAAAGCTTTCAAGGCGGCGGGGGTGCCTGAGACAGAAGCCCTTGCCGCAGCCGAAGCGTTGAACAAGCAGAAGGTTGACGCGTCGGCGCTGCAGATCGAGCTTCGGAACCTGAAGCTTCAGTTCGACTCCCTCAGTCGAGGCCTTCACGAAGTGAAGGTGTCGCAGCTTTACCTCGAAAAAAAGCTTCCGAAAGAAGTCAAAAACGACCTGCAAGATGGATTTGAGCGGGTGCTAGTCTCCTTTGACAGTAGCATGCTCAAGCATCGGGAGGAGGTGCGAAAGTTTTTACTCGACCTCAAAGATATCCAGCACACCATCCAAGTCGACGTTGCTGTCTTGAAGTGGGGTATGGCGCTGCTGACGACACTGGTGATTGCTCTCGTCGCAAAAGACTTCATCAAGTGACGCCCAGTGACGCGCCAGGCGGACCGCTGAGCGAGGCGGAGTTCAACGACTACCTCGCGCGCAGCCTAGTCGGCATGGCGGCAAAGGAGGAGGCGGCCGCGCGGGAGAAAGCCTCCGCCGACACGGTCGACGCGCAACGCTACCGATGGCTGCGCAACCACCGCAGCGTGGTCATGCCCGAAACGCCGGCCGAGCTGGACGCCTTTGTCGACGCGCAGCTTGGCCACCCGCAGCCCGAGACGGCGGGATGACGCGCGCGCTGATCGTTGGCTTTGCTCTTGTCGTTGCCGGTGTAGCGGTGTGGCAGGTGCGCGACCTTTACGATTGGGGGCGCGGCCTCAACCAGGTGCCGAACAACAGTCCGGGCCGATGACGGCGGCAGTCAGCCAAAACAGCAAGGCGTCGAAATGACAGGGCAGATCTCCGAGCTGCACGCGTGGCTCGCAACGCATGAGGACGGAACGGAGGGGATCATTGCGTCGATCCTACCAGGCTTAGGATCAACGCCGCTCGTCACAAGCAAGCGGCAAGTGGCGGAGCGCATGGAGGGTCTCGCTCGCGAGGCCGCTAGGACCGGGATGCCAGATGCCGGCGCCAAGGCGGTCGACGTTCAACTCGTGACGTTCGTCCGAGCAGATCGCGCCCGACCGGGCTAGTCGTCGTAGCGCAGGACGCTCACCCCGGCCTCGACGTGCGGGTAGGTGTGGCCGTGCCTGGCGCGGTAATGCGCGGCGAATGCCGAAATCTCGCCGCGCTCGAGCATCTGCAACCTGCGCAGCAGGTGGGCGCAGGCGGCCGCGTCGGTCAGGCCGGCGTCGCGCATCTCCTGCAGGCCCTTTGCCACCGCCGCTGGGCTTACCGGGCGAGCGGTCTCCTTTAGCGCGCGGCGCAGCGGCTCCGGCAGCAGGTCAAGAGCCTCCCACCCGGCGTCGCTCTCGACCCGGCCTGGCAGCGGCGTCGCTACCGGGCTCTCCGCCGGCGCAGCTGCACCGGCACGCCGACGGCGGCGGACCATCCTGCTCATACCCGTCCTCTGTCGGTGCGGCGCACGCCGCGGATGATCGCGCCGAGGTAGATCAAGTGACGCGAGAGATGCTGCCATCGGCCGGACTGGCCGGCCTCGATGCAGTACTTGCACACCAGAGCCTCGGCGTCGGCCTTGGTCATGCGCACGTAGTCCTCCGCCCGCGGCGGTGCCTTCAACAGCTCGCGGATCTCAAAACGCGTCAGCGGAATGCGCACCAGCGTTTCGGCCGGTGGGGTTTCCGGCTCGGCCATCAGGCGCGGCCGCGCTCGTGGTCGCGTCGCAGGTCCGCCGGCACGGCCGCCGCGCGGGTAATGATGCGGCCGACCTGCACGGCGGACCAGCGCTCGCCACCGCGCGGCGCGCGCACGCCGCGCGCCATCAGCGCCTCGGCCAGCTTTTCGAGCGAGCTGGCGCCGGCACCGCGGGCGGCGTCGATGAAGGGCATGACGTCCAGCGCGTAGAGGTCCGCCTGGCGTGTCCACTCGGCGGTGGCCGTCGCCAGCGCGGGTGCCAGGTCGGACCGGCGCCGGCGGGGACCGCCCAGCTTGACCCCGCGCGCCTTGGCGGCCGCGAGCGCGTCCTTGGTGCGCTGGGAGATGAGCCCGGCCTCGAGCTCGGCCACCGCCGCCATCTGAGTCAGCAAGAACTTGCCAACCGGGCCGGGCGGCACGTCGGGCAGATCGCAGAATACAACGCCGCCCTCGCCGGTTCCGTGCACGACGTTGAGCAGAAAGCGGGTGTCGCGCGCGAGCCGATCAAGTTTCGCGATGATGAGAACGGCGCGGCGTGCTCGACATACTGCGAGCGCTTGTGCAAGTTTCGGCCGATCACTCTTCCTGCCTGACTCTATTTCTTCGAAGCGCTCGACTATTACACCGTTGAGCATAGTAATGCGACGGTTTATTGCTTCGTGCTGCGCCTCCAACCCAAGGCCGCTACGGCCCTGCTGGTCGGTGCTGACGCGGTAGTACGCCACGAAACCCTGAAGGCCGGGCGAGGCGTCGGCAACTATTAGTGGGCGTTTTCTTGCCACTCTACTTGGGGGGTGCGCCCCTCCCCTCCCTTTCGAACCTCAACGTCCGTTGCACCAAATGTGGTCAAAAACCTATACCACACGGGCACACGTCTAGTCTTGCGCCAGGCGCGCGCTCTACTCGCCGAGGACTGCGCGCGCCTGCGCACTAGCCGACAAAACCGGTGAACATGCGGGGCTCAGGCGGGCTGCCACCGCACGGCATCGAGGCTGGTGGAGGTGGCCGGCTGCCGGTCGGCTGAAGGTTCTGACCGCCCTTCTTGTGGATACCCTCGATGAAGGTCGCCGGCGTTGGTGGCAGCGGCCGGGTGCCGGTCGCGCAAATACCATCGCCGTCTCGGCCGAGCCAAAACATCGCGTCCATGCGCCGGGGCATCGGTGGCGTCTTGGTGCCAGCGGGCATGGGGATGTTCATGCCCTGGCCGTCTGCACGGCGCATGCTGAAGTAGAGCAGCAACGACGGGTGGCGGCCGACACGATGCACGGGGTCGGGTAACTGCTTCAGGTCGGAGTAGCGAATGCGGCGCAGCCTGCGCTCGGTTTGCCAATTTGCCGGCGTGTGGCCGGCGGCCACCCGGTGAAACGTGCGCCGGATCTCCTCGACCTCGAGCACCGTGCCGCCCCAGAAGCGGTCGCGCGCGCGCACACCGCCGGTCAGCACCCACGTGTTCGGCGCGCATTTCGCGACCTCGAAGCCAAACGTCATGATGTTTCCCGGCGGTACGGCCAACATTTTGTTGGCGGCACGGGTCTGGGTCAAGCGACCGCAGAGAGAAAGTCCCGGGTTGCTCTCCACCCGGGGAAGTCACGCCAGATTCGACCCTTTGTCTGGGAGGATGCGGCGTTCCACCTGCTGGCCCTGTGCCCGTTTTTAGCCTCGGTGCGACCAGCTGCCGTCACTGCCTGCCAACATTTTGTTGGCGGGCGCGCCGGCCGTCAAGCGAAACCCTTGCATGGTTGGGCGAACGCCGCTCTCAACGGGCGACATCAAGTGATTTCGTGCGGCCAGCACGCATCGAGGGTTACTCGGCCGACGAAGACACCATTATGGCCACCCGCTGGCCGCTCACAGAGAAAATGCTCCAGCGCCGCCGCCACGGCCGCCTCTCGACTGCGGAGCGAACGTCCCCGCCTCAGCTCGCATGTGTATTGGCACCCCTCCTTGCTGTCGCACCACAGGAGCCTCATTTCCAGGGCCAACTGCGGCGGCATCAACCTTACGACCGCAACCATGCCGTCTATTTCGTCTTGCTTCTGCCACCTACTCTCGATGCGAACGCCGGACACGACGACGTAGTCGTATAGGCTTGTGGCCGACTTTTCTAATGCGGCTTCGTTGCTAGGCTTGGCCTCCGGCGTGCCGCCAGCATGTCTTCCTAGCTGGCGCTGATCCTCAATCCAGCGTTCTAAGTCGCACTCCGCTATGAATTTCCGAGCACCAATGCGGGTCAGCGCTGGCGAGCCCGGCTTCGCAATGATGCGCTCAAAAGTGCGAAGGGAGACGCGCACGCGAGAGGCGGCCTCCGCTTGGGTTAGAAGCTTCACGAGTGTGCTCCCCACGTCGAAGCAAACGCGCTCTGCGTGTAACAAGCGTCTTTCTGAGGCGCAAACAGAATGTTTGCCCGATCTTCCACACGCAAGCGATTCTGCTTAAGGCAGAATCAACGCCTTTCGAAGAAGCAAGTTGATGCTTGATTGCCAACCGGGGCCGTAAGTGCGCAAAGCGGCGATCACGTCAGCGTCTAATGTGAACTGAAATGGCTCAGGTGAACTATTTGGCTCGGCGCACGCGCGCCGGACGAATACGTCGCCCTCGAAAACCTCAGCTTGAGACAGCATCTCAGGCGTCAGCTCAGGGGCGTCGTCCTCAGGCTCAGGCGGAGGTGGCTGGCTGCTTTCACTCTGTTGTGACGACATTCCCCTGCTACGCCTTCAGCTCGACGTTCCAATATAAGAAGCTACCAAAGTCAGCCCGGGTCTCCTCGTCGAGGAACTCCAGGCCAGCGCGCAACAGCTCGGCCGTCGTCGGCTGCCGCGGCTCCTTCAGCGGTCGCATGCCGGTGGCGGTGACCTGGCCACGCCGGCCGGAGTAGTTCGGCAGGTGGTGGCGCTTGAGCGTGTTGCAGGCCACGCACGACGACAGGATGTTCTCCCAAACCGTCTGGCCACCGCGGGCGCGCGGGATGACGTGGTCGAACGTCAGCTCGTCGGCGCGGAAGCGCTCGCCGCAGTATTGGCAGCGGAAACGGTCGCGCAGGAGAATAGAGCGCCTGCAGAACTTCGGCGCGGCCGAGATCGGCGCATAGGCGCGCAGCGCGATCACCTTGGGCACCCGCACCTCGATGGACGGGCTGCGGAAGACCTCGTCCCATTCGTCGACCACGGCGGCGCTGTCGCTGAGCACCGCCTCGACGCCGGCGCGCGCGGTGACCAGGCTCAACGGCCAGGTCGAGAGCGGTCTGTAGTCGGCGTTCAAAACAAGGGTGCGCAGGGCGGTAGCACGTGACATGGTCGGGTCCTTCGGGCGTCTCCGTGGTAGCAACAATCGTGGTGCCGGCGCGAGGGATCGAACCTCGGTCTCCGCGTTACGAGGGCGGCGCCCTACCACTGGACGACGCCGGCATTGGTGGGCCGGGTGAGGATCGAACTCACCTTGAGCGGGTTAAGAGGCCGCCGCTTTCACCAGACTAGCTACCGGCCCGTGGTGCGCGCGGCAGGATTTGAACCTGCACTGACCGGGGTTTGAAGCCGGGGCCTCTGCCGTTGGGCTACGCGCGCGTGGCGATCCCGCCTGGATTCGAACCAGGAAACGTCGGCTTCGGAGACCAACGTGCATCCATTGCCGGGACCGTGTGGTGCGCCGGGCAGGGATCGAACCTGCCGCCCATTGGCTTAGAAGGCCAAGACCGTCCCAGCGGCCAGCGCGTCGTGGAGCCCCCGGGGAGAATCGAACTCGCCGCATAACCCGGTTCGTAGCCGAGCAGCCGTAGCACCAACGGCGGGGGCAAACTTGGTGGCCCGTGCGGAAATCGAATCCGCCTAGCCCGGGTGAAAACCGGGCTGCCTCACCAGAAAAACGGGCCGGAAAATCAGTGTATCGTCGGCGACTTGCCGGCAGCCTGCGTGACGAGGCGCATCGCCTCGTCGCGACCGACTAGATCGACGAGGTCCTCGGTCAAATCCTCGACTTTGCCGCGCGACGGCACGCTCTTCTGCATCTCGGCGTAGATGGACTGAGCAATCTCAAGCGGCTTCATGCCAAACCTCATTGTCGGGCCTGGGACGTTTCCCTCGGCCTCGGTGAACATTACGTTTTCGCCGCACGGCGAGCAACAGCATTCGCACGTGGTGCGCGCGGCCGGAATCGAACCGAGCCTCGGCCAGCGTGTCGAGCTGGTGCACTCACCAGAGTGCGACGCGCGCGTAGTGACTCGTTTGCTTCTTCTTTGCGCAAAAAAGACGTGGTGCCCGGCGAGGGACTCGAACCCCCGTGTGGCGGTGTGTAGGACCGCTGCCTTGGCCGCTTGGCGAGCCGGGCGAACTGGTCTGTGCGGCAGGATTCGAACCTGCATGGTCTCCGCCCCAAACGGAGTGGTCAGCCGTTGACCCACGCACAGGATGGAGCCCTCGGGCCGAGTCGAACGGCCGCGTGCCAGCTTAGGAGGCCAGCCGCCGAAATCCGTCGGCGAGGGCGAAATGGTCAGGACGGCTGGACTCGAACCAGCGCTCTCGTGCGCCCGAGGCACGCGCTTTTGCCAGGCTAAGCTACGCCCTGATCTTGGCGCCGGGCGCGGTTTCGAGCCGCATTCGCCGTCGGGTCATGACCCCCTTCGGCGGCACCATGCCATACCCAGCAGACTTGGCGCCCCCGACCGGGATCGAACCGGCCTGCAACCGCTCGACAGGCGGTGACTCTCACCAGAGAGCGACGGGGGCGAACGCAGGCCGCGCAGCTGCGCGGCAACGCGTGTGTGGTGGACCGGGTGAGGATCGAACTCACCTGACGCGGGTTAAAAAGCCGCTGCCCTCACCAGAAGGCGACCGGTCCGTGAGCTGGTAGTCGCGGGCGGGGTCGAACCGCCATCGCACGCTTATCAAGCGTGAGCTCTCAGCCGTTGAGCTACGCGACCATCATCGGCGCCGGCCAGGCCGTGATGCCCGGCCGGCGCCCTTTCCGCACCGCCCCCGGGTTCGAGCCGGCCGGCGCAGAAACTGGTGGGAGGGTGAGGTTTCGATCCTCTCCCGCAAGGACGGGTTTTACAGACCCGCTGGCGGAGCCACCGCCTTTCCCCTCCCAAGCTGTGGAGCCCCGACCCGGTACTGACCCGAGATCTGCCGCATACCAAACGGCTGCACTGCCATTGTGCTACCGGGGCGTGGCGGAGCGTGGTGGCATCGAACCACTGACCTTGCGGCCACTACGGTTTAGCAAACCGTCCGGGGAGCCGACCCCAGCACGCTCCACGATGGCGGAAGGCCGACGTGTCGATCGCCACACCTTGCGGTGCCATCTCGCTTCGAACGAGCGCCAGGGGCCGCCCTGGTTGACCTTCCAAACTTGCGACAACCGCCTTAGCGGAACCACCAGGTCCACCGCAGGATGACCGCACCCCGCAGCTCCGGCGCAGGCGTCGCGTATCGAGGCGGCGCCGCGTGCTCCATGCTCAGCGGCGACTCCCGCGTCAGGACGAGTTCGAAACCGCCTGGCAGCGGCGCCCGCAGCTCGGCCGGCGACAGCAAGAGCCAGCCGGAGAAGAAGACGTGCCTGGCGTGCAGCAGGTGATGGTGCATGGCGGCCTCCGCCTCCGCGGTTGCTGCTCACTGGCTCCCGCCAGGCCGTCAGCACCCTAACATCACGGCACCGTGAGGCCCAACAACTTGTTGCACGCGCGTCCGACTGGCGGAGGGCGGGTCGTGTCGATCGCCATGCCTTGCGGCACCGTCCGGTTTCAAACCGGCGGCAGGAGCCGTCCTGCTTCACCCTCCAGAGCGAAACTGAGGAAAAGTCCTCAATTTAGGAAAAAAGCTTTTTGTTAATCTGAACGAAACTGCTTGGCGGATGGCCGAGGGCACGATCCCCAGGCCGCGAGGCTCCAACCCGTTTCCAACGGGTGCCGGCCGCCTGGCCGGTTGACCATCCGAGAACTGGTACCCGCGGTCCGATTCGAACGGACACTGCCGTGCTCCTGAGGCACGTGCCTCTTACCAATTGGGCTACGCGGGCGTTGGTGCGCGCGGGGCGATTCGAACGCCCACTGTGCCGCCCCTCAAGCGACTGCCTCTGCCGATTGGGCTACGCGCGCTTCGGTGCGAGCCGGGGGATTCGAACCCGCCACCATAGCCGGGTTTAAGCCGGTCGCCTCTGCCGTTGGGCTAGGCTCGCATGCTGGTCGCCCGTAGGGGTGCTGACCCCCTACCTCCGCCTTGAGAGGGCGGCATCCAGACCGCTAGACGAACGGGCGATAGTGGATCCGGAGTGAGGTATCGAACCCCATGCCACCGGTCCCAAAAGCCGGCGTCCGCACCTGCAAACTTTAGGCTACTCCGGAACAAAACTGGTTCCCCGCCATGGACTCGAACCACGACCGGCCTGATTCAGAATCAGGTGTCCTACCATTAGACGAACGGGGATCAGGTGGTGCCTGCGGCCTCGGATCGAACGGGCGACCTGCCCCTTACAAGGGGGCTGCACTTCCACTGTGCTACGCAGGCTTGATGTTTGCTGCGGGCCGGATTGGATACCGGCAACCAGGGTTTCCGCGTATGGCGCCCGTTGTCACGTCGCCGCCAGCGCCTCTTTAGTTATCCTTGCGGGAGCGACCCGCCGAGGTGTCCTTAGGCTCTACCCTGCCTTGGGCTAGTGCGTGTGCTTTCCACGCCGCCGCAGCAACGAACAGACTACCTCGGACGCAAACAGCGTCAAGCTCGGCTGGGGTGGCCGACGAGGATCGAACTCGCCTCGACGCGGGATCACAACCCGCCGTCCTCACCAGATGACTACGGCCACCATCGACAAAACCGGCCCAAGGAGCGGTGCGACCGCCGCGCGCAAACGTCCGCCCGGGCGAACGGAGAGGCTCGCCGCTTCCGTAAGCAGCGCCTTGGACGCGTGGAGCACCGCCGACGAATTGAACGCCGTGTGACCCGGGTTGCAACCGGGCGCCTCTGCCGTCTGGCTCGCGATGCAGTGTGGCAGGAGAGGTAGGAGTTGAACCCACGCCAGCGGAGTTGGAGGCCGCTGTGCTACCGTAACACTTCTCTCCCAAATGGTTCCTGTCGCTGGGATCGAAGCAGCCTCATTCCGCTTTAACAGAGCGGCGCATTCACCATGATTGCTAGACAGGATCAAGCAACTTGGAGCGGACGGCGAGGGTCGAACTCGCGACACCCGGTTTGGAAGACCAGTGCTCTACCACTGAGCTACGCCCGCATGAATTGGTGCCGGCCCCTTGGATCGAACAAGGACCTGCGGTTTTTCAGACCGCCGTGCAGACCACCTACACCAGATCGGCATTTGGTTGCAGAGGCAGGAATTGAACCTGCGTCATTCGGTTATGAGCCGAGGCTGGGGCCACTCCAGTCTACTCTGCATCCGTAATAGTCGCCCAGGGTTTCGAACCCTGCCGTCGCAGCCTGTCCGGCCACTCTCCCAGGTGTATAAATCCCGGCCGCGCACCAGCGCCGACGACCATGATACTTGGAGCGGCCAAGCGGGATCGAACCGCTGTCTGCGCGTTGGCAACGCGCTGCACTACCTCTGTGCTATGGCCGCAATTGTGCGACTTTTTGTCAGGCCCGGTTCTATGTCCGCGCCACCGTTCCGCCTTCGAGAAGCGCGGGTTGGGGGCCAGCCGCGAGCCCATGAAAACTGGTGGAGATACTCGGAATTGAACCGAGCCTACCGGTTTGCAAGACCAGCGCCGCGCCCACGCGCATCCCCATTTTGAAAAACTCTATGTGCTACCTGGCCTAAAAGCTGGCGCTAGAGCCGGGTCTTCCACCGACTTGACAGGTAACATGGCGCAGAAACGAAAAGAGCCTCCGCGGGAAGTTTCCCGGGGAGGCTCTTTTGGCTGCCGCCAATGTCGGATGTAGCTACTCCGACCGAACCTCTCCGTGCGCGCAATTCCGCGTACCGACCACGAGATCTTGCTCGGGCTGGCGCGACATCGGCTCATAAAAGGAGGCGGCTGTTTTCATAGCGTCACCATCTACACGCGACAAAACGCCGACTGCAAGCGCTAATTTCACGCGCCCTCGTTTTTGTTGGATGACAAACATGCGAGCCTCACGCGCTCAGCAACTGGCCTTGCGCGGCGGCGGACGGCGGAGGCGGTGCGTCCCGCTTGTCGAGGTAGCGGCGCAGCAGCGCTTGCAGGCGCGTCTCGTCGCTGTGCACCTCGGTGGCCTGCAGCGTCGGGTCGATGACCTGGTGCGCGTCGCTGGCCTTTAACCCGAGCAGCTCCATGATCGGCGGGTCGCTGCCGTCGTCCGTCACAAAAAACAGTGCCATCACCGGCCGGGTCTGTCCCTCACGGTCGAGCCGCTCGATCAGCTGATGATGTACGCCAGGCGACCAATCGAGCTCACCGATGCCGATGGTGCTGCACCGTTGCTGCAGGCCGTCCAGCCCGGCGCCCGAACGCAGCGACATGATGAGCAGGTCGGTCTTGCCGGCGATGAACGCCTCGACGGCCGCGCGCTTCTGGGTCTTGGACTCGCTGCCGGTGTGCATCGCCGGCTTGAGGTCGGCCAGCTCCTTCAGCCAGATGTCATAGACGTCACGGTGCCAGCCGGCCAGTAGCAGCGGCTCGCCGCTTTCGACGATGATGCGAGCTCGCGCGGCCACGCTCTTGGCCTTGGCGACGCCGGTGGCGTGGCGCACCATCAGGTCGAGCTCACGCGCCGCGGTGCCGCGGTCGGTGAAACTGCCCTGCGTGGCGCGCAGAGCCAGGGCGCGGGCGAGTTCCTCCACGGAGGCAACCTTGTCCTCGTCGAAGTCGACAAAGTCCACGATGCGATTGACCGGCTCGAGCTCCTTGCCGACGTCGGCTTTCGTGCGGCGAAGAAAAACATGCTGCTCGCGCAGGAAGGTGCCCAGCGCCTTCGGGTCCGCTAGTCGCTGGCTGCCATGAACCGTCCACTCGCGGGAGAAGTCTGCGTACTCGCCCAGCACGGCCGGGCTGATGCACCGCATGATGCTCCAGATTTCCGAACCGTAGTTGTAAATCGGCGTCGCCGTCAGGCCGAGCCGCCAGGTCGCGTGGTTCGACAACTCGAGCGCGGCCTTGCCCTTCTCGGACTTCGTGCCGGTGCGCAGCTCTTGCGGCTCGTCGTAGATGACCGTCTTGAAGAACTGCTCGGCGAATATGTCGGTCCAGCCAATGATCTGCGTGTAGCGGAAGACGTACACGTCGGCCGCTGGCAGTGAGTAAGCCATTCGCGTGCGCACCTCGTGCACGCGCAACGTGGTGAACTCGTGCAGCCGGTCCACCCACTGCGACTGGATGTGGCCTTGACAGACAATGGCAACCGGCTGGGTGCCCGGCTTAAGGCAGAGGCCGCACCCCACGTAGGTTTTGCCCAGCCCGCAATCGTCGCCGAGCAGGAGGCCCTCGCTTGCGTAGCAGAGGTCCACCGCCTGCGCCTGGTATGCGCGCATCGCCTGCCCGGGCTTGACGCCTGCGAGCGACGGCGGCGCGTAGTCCGGCAGGAGGATCGCCTCCATCGCAGCCTGCAGCCTGACGTAGTCGTCCTGCCCCTGGTTGAGTTCGACCTCGACCTTTGGATCCATACGCAACGCGTAACGCTTGGTGAACCACAGCAGGTCAGAATCGGTGGCGAGGCTGCGGCTGAGGCGAAACGGTGCGACCGCCGACTTGGCGATACGCGGGAAGATTTGCTTCAGTCGGATGGCGACGTGCGGCTCGATGTCGCTGAGCACCCAGGCGTCCTTTTTGACGCTCAGCGTGCCGAACGTCCGCGTCGGCCGCGGCGTGGCCAAAGCGAGCTCGGTCACAGCCACCCCCGGCCGAGCGACGCCTGAAAAGCCGGCTTGCCCTCGATCAGGTCGGGCAGGCCCATGGCGAGGTTGGTCAGCAGCAGCAGGCCGCGGACGGGCTCGTGGGCGGCGTAGCGCGCCAGCTGACGGTAGGTGTCCATCTTGCCCGCGCCGGTGACCTTGACCTCGACCACCAGCCCCGTGGCCGGGTCGAAGAAGTCGAGCACGTCTCGCGCGGACAAGCGATGCTCGCGCAGCAAGACGATACCGGCTTCCTCGAACGCCGTTGCGAGCTCGCCCTGCGTCGCTTTCTCGGTGCTGAGCGTAAAGCGCCGGCGTCGGGTTAGCTTGCCAATGTCGCGCACAAGATCTTCCAGCATTACTCCCAGCCTGCGATCAGGCCGGAAACAGTCTTCGCGATTCCGGCGTAGGTCTCCGACGTAATCACCAATATCACGATGTTCGGATGATACTTCGCCATGCGCTTCAATTTCACGCGGCTCTTATCGTCCATCCATCCTTTTACTTCGTGTCGGACAACGCGGCCGCTGTTTTCTGTCACGGTATAATCAGGTTTGTAGCTGACGCATCCGCGTCGCACGCCGTCGAACCAGAAGGTCTCCGGCTCATGCGCCCAGTCCTTGATGTCGCCGCGCGCGCGCAGCCACTCGAGGTAGCGACCGTAATTCGCCTCTGACCGAGACCTGCAGTGGATCCGCCGGCCGCCGATCTCGCGCCATCCAGCCTGGACGTGCTTGGTGGCCGAGCGTCGCGCCGACGCGCCTTTGGTGGCCATCGCCAACCCTGCCGCGGCGCCCCCCAGCGCCGACAGGTCGGTAATGCGAACAGTTGCGCGTCTCATGCCGCCTGACGCTCTCGGCCCGGACCCGGGTGCTCCTTGGCCCAGGTTGTGACGACGCCGTCGAAATAGCGCAGCACCGACGGCGGCTTGTAGCGGTGACGCGACGCACGATCCTCGATCGCGTCCAGAATGCAGTTCGACCGCAAGCCCGCGTGCAGCCAACGCGCGACGGTGTCCCAGTCGCCACGCCAATTCGGATCGTTGATGCCAGCGGCTTTGCAAACCTCTCTGCACACAATGTCCAGGAAGAAGCCCTTGACCATCGGATGCTTCTTGCCCTGGCCGTCCAGCCCGAACTCCGACGTCAGCACCGCCCACTTGAACTCCGGGTCACTCAGCTTCGGCAACCTGCTGCGTTCGAGCGGTTCGTCGCACGCAGGGTCCCAGGGTACAGGTAGGCATGCAGGCCTTTCTGATTCTGGTATCTGTGTTCTAGCTTCTGGTATGCTTGGATTTTCGCCAAGCCCTTTTGTTAGCAAGAGACTGATATTGCTACGTTCTGTGCGGTTTTCAGCTCTTTTTCGGCCGCCTTTCGCGCCGTTTTCGGCGAACTTTGGGTGCTCTTTCGCGCTGTTTTCGAGCTCGATCTCCACCCGACTGTTGGTCAGCCGACCGTCTTCGGTCAGCGTGATTTTGCCCATTTCCAGCAGCCGGACGCGTATCGCGTTCCACCGGCGGACCGAGCAACCCTTGAACATTTGCGGCGCCAGCCACGCGGCGTCGTCAGCGAGCGCGCCGCCTCGGGTGTACATCAGAAAGATCAGCGCGAAGTACGCCGACCGGTCGTCGGCGCCGAGCTCTGAGGTGCCTTCAAGGAAGTCGCGCGAGTAGGCTTTGAACCATGGCCGGCCAGGCATCACGCACGCTTCCCTGTTTGCTCGGTGTGGGAACAGCCGCCGAGCAGGTGCAACGACAACTGCAGCGGGTCCTCGACCCGGCCTACGTCCTGCAGCACCTCGACCGTCTCGACGCCGTTGCGGTCGCGTTTCCACGCGTCGAAGCGCTCGCGGAACGCAACCGGTGCCTCGGCCACTTCCGGGCGAGGCAGCCACACGACGTGCCCACTCATACGCCGGGCTCCTCGTTGAAAGTCATCGTTGGCCCGTCGAACAACATCAGGATCGTCTGCGGCATACCGCCGCGCACCTTGGCGGCAATCAGCTCCGCTTTTCCTGCAACGCGATCAATTGCGGCCTGCCAGGTGTCCAGCCGTTCCTCGTAGAGGTGCGGTGCTTCGCCGGCCTCGGGATACGGGCGTTCGCGCCGGAGGTAATACTCCTCGCGGTAGACGAAGAACGCATAGTCTGCCGCCTGACCGAGCGCTTTTCCCCAGGCGTAATCGCCCTCATGCGGACGCTTATTGGCGCGTTTCGCAATCTCCGCCGCCATGACCTGCGACAGTGCGATTACAGGGCACTCGAACTGCTTGGGAAAGTCGATCATCGTGTTGATGATCGACTTCATTGCCCAGGCGCCGCCGCCGCGCGCTGCGTCCGCTTCCGCGTCCATCAGCTGCAGGTGATCAATAATTATGCCAGCAAGCTTGCCCCCGAAGCGCCGCTGCGCCTGCCTAGCGCGCATGCGGATCATGCCCGGCGTCATGCCGCCGACGGCAACGAACACGATGGGCAGTCGAGCCAGCGCGACGCGCGCTTCCTCAAGCAACTCGCGTTGCATGGATGTGATACGGCCGGCTTCCGCCTCATCGTAGGGCACGCCGGAAAACGAACATGCTGCACGCAAGGCAATCGACGACGAGTCCATCTCGAGAGAGATGCCGAGAAGACCACCAAGCTCGGAAAGCGGCACGCCAGAGTCCAGGCGCTCGCGAATGTGCGTCGCCGCGTTGACCGCCCACTTCCAGACAAGAGCGCTCTTGCCCATGCCGGTGTCGCCGCCGACCAGGATGAACTTGCCACCGATGAAACGCACGAGGCGTCGGGTCCGTGGGAACTCCGGACCAATGTGCAGTCCAACAACGCCTTGCGTGCGCATGGCCTCGTCGACGTCGCGCAGCGCCTTCGTCATGGCGCTGTCGAACATGACGACCTCCGCCTTCTCGCTCGACATAGCTGTGTCGACCGCGTGGTTGACGCGGCCGAGGCAAGACTCGATGTCGCCGTCGCTGTTGTACGCTTCCTCCATCAGTTC
This sequence comes from uncultured Acetobacteraceae bacterium, assembly GCA_964247685.1. Classification (GTDB taxonomy): domain Bacteria; phylum Pseudomonadota; class Alphaproteobacteria; order Acetobacterales; family Acetobacteraceae; genus CAXTPV01. Next base: position 45,205 of record CAXTVZ010000001.1, on the reverse strand, counting down.
TTGCGCGGCCTGGATGGTTTCGCGGCGGGTCCAGCACTGGCGGATTGTCTTTCCGTAGTCGGCAGCGTTGATGATGCCGACCATTGCGGACAACAGGTCTACCAAGTACGCGGGCCCGACCTCCGGCATCTCGGAGTCAGCACGAAACCAATGCATGAGCGTAACTGGGTCGGCAACCTGGCCAGCCAGAATACGGCGCGCGCATTCGGCGTAGATCCTGCCGTGCAGCGCGTCGGCAAAGTGATGCGGCTGCAGGAAATCCGCGACGCGGCCAAAAGCCTTGTTGTTCGACAGGATCGCGCCCAGCAATGATTGCTCGGCCTGCAGGTTTGTGGGCGGCTGCCGAAGTTTGCCGTCCATACTTTCTGCTAGGCCAGCTAGACGCCGTTGCCTGACAAGCTCGCTGTGCTCAACGGCCATCCTGACTCCTCCGCTCGCACCGGCTTCCTCGCCTTGTGCGGCCTCGACGTTGGCTCGACTTTTTACGAGCGAGCAAGCTGTATCTTTTGCTCGGCGTCATGCTGCCAGCCGCCCGAACTGGCCGCTCGCCCAATGCCAAAGAATGGCGGCGTAGACGGCGTTCAAATTGTGCCGCTCGTGACGGTGCTCGCGCGCCCAAGCTTGGATGCCTGCGTGGTGGTGCGGGTAGTTCGAGCCCAGCACACCGCGAATGATCGTGTCGGAACCGCGCAGGATCGGGACCTGCACTTCGTCGACGAACATTTCCGGCACGAAGCTCAGGCGCAGCTGGTCCGCGGCGATTTCGGGCACGTCGTCGTTTGGGCGGCACCACACCGCGTAGGCGGCCGGCTTGACGACCTGATCGTGGTCTTCAAGCCAAGTCCACAACGCGCGGCCGCGCCTGCCGGTGGACGTGTGAGTGTCGCCCAGCGCCTTGGATGCGGATTTTGGCTCGCTGCCATCGCGCACGCCGACTGCGTAGCCGAGGTCGCGCGTGAGGTAGAGCGCGGTGAGGCCGGACCGCTGCGTCACGGCGCAAGACCTTGCGACCGGCCGGGGTTCGGCACGAAGGCGACTGCGCAGTGCTCTGGGCAGTAGGACTTCCCGAATTGCGCCGGCTCGCCGCAAAAGCGAAAGCCGGGCGTCCCGGGGTGCCCAAGCGGCCAGGCACATGGGTGCTTGGACAGCTTGGCCTCGGCTGGTGCAGGCGGGCGCTGAGGTGCGACAATTGGTGCCGTGGGCACCGGCTCTGCTTTAGCTTGAGGCGGTGCGGGCGGCGTAGTGGGCTCGGGCGCACCGGCCGGCGTCTCAAGAGAGGCCAGAGCTGGCAGCCCGGACACCCGGCCGACCCGACGCTTGTATTTCGGGACGGCGACACCGACGCCGGGCTTTATAGGGCTCGGCCTGCCGGGAAGGTCGAGCCGGTGCGCCTTGCCGACCACTGCGTTTTTCGTCATGTCGAGCCGGCGGGCGATTTCGCCGGTGGCGGTGCCCTCAGCCCACAACGACTTGAGCTGTGCGATCGTCTCGTCAGTCCAGTCGGACGCGGCCACCGTTCACGCGACTTCGCGCAAGGACGAGCGACGCGGACGAACCTCCGCGGGCGTCTCGTCCGCCGAGGACTGACCCGTGCCGCGCATGAATGCCCGGGCGCTTGCGTGTGACGTCCGCCAAGCGGCATCCAGCTCCGAACCGGGCTCGTGCGGACAACCGTCTGTTGACACCCCAAGCAGGCCAGCCGCGTGTCCAGCTTCAGAAGCGTCGCACAGGGCGAGATCGAGTCTCGATTTCTCGCTCATGCCCTCATCGAATAATTGGCCTTGACCGGAATCGTCCTCGCCAAATCGACTGGCTATCAACCTTAGGTTGCCCAGCTTTTTGAGCCGGGACGAAAGGGCGCCGCCACGACGAAGCTTAACGAACTCGAGGAAGGTTGAGGCGCTTAGAGCGCTCCCCTCACCTTCCGCCTTTAGATCGGTCTCTAACTGGAGCTTAAATGCTTTGAGTGCAGCGTTTGCCTGGTCTAAAGCCCGCAGAAGTTCCACAGCTTGAACATACCGAGGAACAAGAACCTCCTCGGTTGTAGACAGGACTTGGTTTGCAAGCGGTTCTTTTCGAGTTGACAAACTTTTTATCCTGCTTCACTTCTGGCCACGCGGCTGGTACGACCCAGCATCACAAGACGTGCGCCTCGCCAAGGAACGGATTGTTGTGATGATAGATCGCGTGCGCGGATGCGCAGACGACCGAGGCCGCCCGTTTCAGGCGACACGATACTCCCTCTCTCGCGACTTCTCTTTTCGGCTTCTGACCGGAAAGAGATCCGGACGCAGCACGTGCATGGGAATGCGCAGGACGTTGTGCAGACGCTGGCTGTGGCGTGAGTTCGGACGGCGTTGCCCGAGCATCCAGTATCTTACAGACTGCTCGCACGTCTCGGCCACGGACGCCAAATCCTTTGGAACGAGCCTCTTGCGGCGCATGTACGCGGCAAGGGGCGTCTTCTCTTCACTCATGTCTCTGACATATCCAACATTTTGTTGCGTGACGCAAGGGCATCGAAACCTTTACGGGAGGTCGTGCCCATGAGCACAACTCAGCCAGGTCAGAAGCTAGCAGACGGTCCTAAAACCGCGACCACACAAGCTGCGGATCGCGCGCACGACGCTCGCATGCGCTTCGCGTCACGCCTGGTTGCGCTACGCAAGGCCTACGGCGTGGCAACCAGCAGGCCGGCGCTGGAGCGTTCGGCGATGGCCGACGACCTAGGCATCGAACCGGAGCGTTACCGGCGATACGAACGCGGCGAGACCGAGCCGCCGTTGTGGTTGATCGAGGAAATCTGCCGCATCACCAATGTCAGCTCCGCCGTGCTGATCGGCGACCCTAAACAGCCGGCGCCGCTGGCAGCGTCCGACGATCCGGTTGCCGTCGGTTTGACCGCGCGTCGGCTACGCGCAGCCCGCGGCGCGATGGCCGAGCACGTCAGGACGGATAGCGAGTTCGCCCGGCTGTGCGGATCCACTGTTGCAGAACTTGCAGGTTGGCTCGACGGAAAAGGCTTGCCCCACCTCAAAGCCATGTCGGGCTTGTGCGAAAAAACGGGTCTCGACCTGGACTGGATTTACCGCGGCACTTACGACGGGCTCGACCCCACCATTGCCATCAGGCTACGCGCAATGATGGACGAGGTTGACCTTCGTGCGGCTGCTCCGAAGGCGGCGGTGAGGCCGTCGCGGGTTCCGGAAGCGAACCAGGACGCTCCTGCGACAAGTGCTTCCAAGGGTCAGCTGGCAGGCGTTGGCGGCGGTCGTCGGTAGGCGAGAGTCGAGTCCTCATCGGCACTAGGGACTTTCCTACGGGTTGTGACGGTAGCGCGCGTGCAATGATACGGCACCGCCCTCAGAATAGTATCACCGGTTGAACGTGCAAGCGCAATGCCCCTATTCCGGGTAGTGGCCTGCACGTAACTTTTGCGCTTGCTCGACGCAACATTTTGTTGGAATGTCGCCGCACTGCACGCGAGGTTAGCTATGCGACACGTCCAGGCCCGCCGGGCCAGTCGGTTCGCAGCACGGGCGCAGCGCTGGTGAGCGCAACCGTCATGCTGTTTCCGCCTTCACACGCCTTCATCGATGACCGGCTAGCCGACATCCGCGAGGATTTCACCGGCTGGTGCATGATGAGGCGCATCCTTCGTCGCCGCGACGCTTGCGCCGACTTAGGCGACTTGGATGCTCGTTTGCTGACCCTGCTGAGGCAGTATCGAAGGATGAAGCGTGTGCGTGCCGGGGTGCTTGTTCCGGCCGCCGCAGTCGCGCGTCCCACAACCTCACAGACCCACAGGGGCACAACATGACAATGCGACCCGTTCCGCGCTCGAAAAAGGTATGGCACGCCCTGCGCGCCAAGCACGTGACCGCCTCCGAAATCGCCCCGCTGCTTGGCATGGGTGCCAAGTATCAGCAGAGCCCGTTCGCGCTGTTCCACATCAAGGCGGGGACGGTGCCGCCGCCGGCGTTCGAGAACAACCGTATGGAAGCCGGTAACGCACTCGAGACTGCTATCGCCCGTTGGGCGGCTCGGCGCGAGGGTTGGAAGATCCGCCGCGGCTGCTTCGCCATCGACGACACTATTGAAGGTGCCAGCGCGACGCTGGACTTCATCATTGAGTCCAGCGACGCGTTGGCGGCACGTGGCTTCGACGGACCTGGTGCCCTGGAAATCAAGAACGTCGACCGCTGGGAGTACGAGGAAAAGTGGGAGGGCGACGAACCGCCACCGCACATCGCCCTGCAGCACCAGCAGCAGCTCGCATGCACGGGCTGGTTCTGGGGCGCCGTAGCCGTCTGTGTCGGCGGAAACGTGCTCGAGGTGATCTACTACCACGCGCGGCCTGGCATCATCGCCAACATCCGCGAGACCATCACCGAGTTTTGGCGCCGCGTGGCTGCCAGTGAGCCCTACCCAGTCGACCATTTCGAGAGCACCGCCGACGTGCTCAAGGCGATGTACAAGCCGCGCGAGGACGACCACTGCGATTGGAGCGAGTCTGAGGAAGCGCGCGCGCTGGCCGAGGAGTTCCGGCTGCTCGATGAGCGTCTGAAGGACGGCGGAAAGCGCTTGGAGCACATTAAGGCGCAGTTCCGCGAGAGGCTTGGAAACAACAAAAGCGCAGGTTTTGAGGGCTTCCGGGTCAGCCGGTCGGTCGGCGCCAATACGCCGTCACGGATTGCTCTGCCAGGCGAGGTCATTCCAGGCCGCAAGGGGCAGGACCGGCTTACCATCAGCTTTCCAGTGGCCAAGGCCAAAGGCAAGGCAGTCGCGAACACCGACGCGCCTGAGCAGCAGGTGGCGGCATGAGCCAGACCCGCACCGTAGCCCGGCCGGCCGCCGGCCAGCGCAGCGCCCCGCCCCCGCCGGATGACGGCCGGGCGGCGCGTTCGAACCGTCCAACCGGCGACGGCTGGGCAAGCGAGCACCGCACGCCCAACGCGGTTCAGGCCGAGGTCGCCGCCTTCATGCGGTCCCTCGACGACGAGCGAAAGGCGCTGCGCGAGCAGCTCCCCAGCGACGTCGACATGGAGACGTTCGTCAACGCGGCGAAGATCGCCGTCACGCTGAACACCGACCTGCTGATGCCCAACTACCGCATGTCGCTGTTCATCGCGCTGCAGAAGGCCGCCCGGCAGGGCTTAATGCCCGATGGCAAGCAGGGCGCGCTGATCGTCCGCTACGACAGCCAGCTCAAGCGCAACGCGGTGTGCTGGCAGCCGATGGTCTGGGGCATGGCCATGCTTGGCCGGCGCACCGGCGACATCCGCACCTTCACGGCGCAGATCGTCTACCAAAACGAGCCTTTCCGAATTCTGCAGGGCGACGAGGACCGCTACGAGCACGAGCGCATTCCGGAGTGCGAAGCGCGCGGTCTGGCCGCGGCGATCGGTGCCTACGCGATCATCACCGGGCGCGACGGTGCCAAGACGCGTCGGTGGATGGGCGCCGCCCGTATCCGCACGGTGAAGGCCAGCAGCAAGGCCGCGAACGGTCCGTGGAACGGGCCCTTCGAGGACGAGATGTGGATCAAGACGATCCTGCTGTTCACCATGAAGTGGGTGAACACCGACAAGGCGACGAACGTCTTCAAGGAGGCGGTCGGCGACCTGCAGGACAGCCTGGAGGTCGACCTTGACGCAGCCGGCATGGAGAGGCGCGGCCCGGTCATCGACAGCACCGGCGCGCCCTCGGCGCCACGCGGCAGCCGCCTCGACCAGATCGAGACCAAGCTGGATGAGCGGCGCACCGCCAAGGCGCCGGCAGCGGCCACGCCGGCGCTGACGCACGAGCAGCGCGGGCCCGATCCGTTGGCCGGTCTCAACCGGTCCGCGCCGCCTGAGCACATCCCGCTGGAGGGCGAGGCTGTCGCCGGCGCGTCTGTGCGCCGGGCGGCGCCTGCCGCACCGCGAGTGACAGGCAAGCAGGCCGCCTCCCCTGCCCGTTCGGCCGGCCAGTCCGAGTTCCGGGTGTTCGTCCGGGACTTCGACGGCGCGCCCAGCAACGAGGGCAGGCCCGTCATGTCGGCGATGGAGCTGGTGCGCTGGCTGGACTTCCAGCTTACGCAGCTGACCGGCGCGCAGCGCGACCAGCTGTTCCGGGAGAACCGGGACGCTATCGAGCTCGCGCACAACACCAGCGAGGACGCGGCACGCGCGCTTTACGAACTGACCGGCAACACCGACGCCAGCCCGTCGGACAAGGCTGACGCTGTGCCGGAAAAGGCGACGGCGGCGGACGCCAAGGCGGCGGCCGAGGACGTCAAGGCGCACAAGTGGGCCGACGACATGATCAGCGAGCAGATCAAGCCGGCGGCAACCTTGGAAGCCCTCAACCGGGCGACCGCGTCGAGCCAGGCGTTCGTGATCAGGGTAGGCCGCTACGACAAGGAGCACCCAGCGGCGGCGGCAAAGCTTCGCCAGGCGTACGAGGCGAAATTAAAGGAGCTCAAGGGTGGCGCGCAGTGAGCGCGCCGCCACGCCTGCAGGTCCTCGACCTTTTCAGCGGCATTGGCGGTTTCTCGCTCGGTCTGGAAAACACCGGAGGGTTCGAGACCGTCGCGTTTTGCGAGATCGAAGCGTTTCCTCGGCGCGTGCTGGCGCGCCGTTGGCCGCACGCGAGGATTTACCGTGATGTCGAAGCCCTCACCGGCGAGCGAATTAAGTCAGATGGGCTTCGGGTGGACTGCATCTGCGGCGGATTCCCGTGTCAGGATATCAGCCTTGCAGGACGCGGTGAGGGCCTTGCTGGCGCCCGTAGCGGACTCTGGTGGCACTACGCCCGTATCATCGATGAGGTCAGGCCCGCCTGGGTCATCGTCGAAAACGTATCAGCCCTTCGCTCTCGCGGATTGGACGTCGTGCTCGGGACGTTCGTTGCGCTCGGGTATGATGCGGAGTGGCACTGTATTCCCGCTTCCGCCGTCGGCGCTCCTCACCGACGCGATCGGGTGTGGATTGTTGCCCACACCGCGCGCGGAAGGCCACGACGCGATGGGCGCGGACCTGACGAAGTCGCTGATTGTGGCGCAGCGGACGTGGATGCTTCCCACGCCGACGGCGCAGAAGGGTGGTGGAAGCAGCCGGAGTGGTCCGCGCAGGGACGAGACGCCTTCCCTGCAAGGAATGGCGCGCAAGGGCCTACTTTGGCCGACACCGACGGCGCGATGCTGCCGAGGTTCAAGCGAAACGGAAGCCCGGATTGCCGGCAAGTGCGGCCCGGACTTGCAGACCGCCGTTCAGACTTTCCTCAGCTCGGCCGCCCGAGATTGGCGATCGGATCGAGAGCGCTCCGAGAGCGGGCTCGCGCCTCAACCACCGGAGACGGTTGGTACGCAGCTGAACCCGACGTGGGTCGAGTGGCTGATGGCGTTCCCGCTCGGGTGGACAGACTTACGGCTCTCGGCAACGCAGTTGTTCCGCTGATCCCAGAATTGCTCGGGCGCGCGATCCTTGCCGCCGAGATGGAGTGCGACGTCGCCTGAAGCGGCACCACACAAACTCTTTTCTGAACTTGGAGGCTATTTCGTGGAAGAGATTCCCAGCTTTTTGCGTGTAATTGCCTTACCCTTGGAAAGCGCGCGCGATCCCGCTCGGCCGTTGCTGGAGGCGCAAGCGGATGAGCTACGTGCGCGATTTCCGCTCACACCGGCGGCGGACTTCAACTCGGGTGATTTTGTCGTGCATCGTCCAGGCATGAACACCGTCACCGATCCCGACCACACGGCGCTGTGCTTCGTGCGCTACCTTGGAGAAAGTCGCGTTGACGGCATGATCCTTGAAGACGCGATCAAGAAAAAGCCCATCACCTACTACGGTCCCAACCCTGATTGCATCGTTGCGGTTGTCTCGGATGACGGCGGGAGCACGCTGTTTCTTGTGCTGTCGTCATGCACGCTGCAACTCGATCGACGCCAGGAGGTGCAGGCTCGATGAATATCGATTTCTTGACGCCGGACCCTCGCAACGTCCGCCGCAGCGTTGCGGACCTTGCCCCCCTGGTCGAATCGATCAAGGCGCTAGGCGTTCTACAGCCGATCCTCGCGCGGCCGGGCCCCGACGGCGTGGCAATGATCGTCTGCGGTGAGCGGCGCTGGAAAGCCGCCAAGCTGGCCGGCCTGACAGAGGTGCCGGTCGAGCATCGTGAGATGACCGATGCCGAGGCGCGCGCCGCGCAGCTGGCCGAGAACGTTCAACGCGCCGGCATGTCCGTCGCCGACATCTGGCAGGCAGTACACGAGCTGCAGGCTGAACATGGCTACACGCTGCAGCAGGCCGGTGCGGCACTCGGGCTGGACGCCAAGGCCATGCGGCAAATGAGCTTCCTCGGCCGGATGCACCCGAGCGTGTTGCAGGCGATCCGCGAGTTCGGTGAGCCGGATCTGCGAGTGATCAGGGTTGTTGCTGCGGCACCGGCGCCGGTGCAGGCAAACGCGATCAAGGCCCACACCGTCTACACCGGCAAGGGCAAGAAGCGGACGGCGGAGCTGAACTGGTGGAGCGTGCGGAACGCATGTCTGGTGACGCGCATTCCGCAGTCACTGGCGATCTTCGACATCAAGGCGTCGTCTGTCCTCTTCGAAGAAGACCTGTTCGCCGAGCCGGGTCAGGACAGCCTTTTCACCTCCGACGTGGACGGGTTCGTCGCCGCGCAACGCCAGGAACTCGCCCGGCTGGTCGAGCAGCGCAAGGCTGACGGTTGGGCGATCGATCTCGGCGCTACGGCACCCAAAGGCTACCGCGAGCACGGGCCATTGCACGGCGCAAAGCCGGACAAGGTGCCGGCCTACGAGGGCGACAAGCGGCTGTTGCTCGCGCACGTCTCCGTAGAGGGCTACCAGCCCGGAGCGGTAGTCTACCTGATCTGCTTGCCGACGCGCGCCAGCCAGACCGTCAACGTGGGACCTCACCCGCGCCAGCCGCCGACGGCGCGCGCTGAAATCGACAAAAAGGGCCAGGCAGCAATGGCGGCCGCGAAGGCTGAGGGCGTGCGCACGGCGCTGGTCAGCGGCGTGCTTGCGCCGTCTGCCCTGCTCAAGCTGCTGCTGGTCGCGCTCTCCGGGAGCAACGTCCGGGTCGCCGGCGAGGCCGGCCGCGTGGACTTCGGCGACGTCGCCCAGCGGCTTGTTCTGCCGGACGGTAGCCTGGCCGACGAGGGCGACGAGGCGCTCGCGCTGATCGCCATTGCCGCCCTCCAGCGCATGGTCGCTTTCGCGCCGCCGGGTTCGTCTCTGCCCGACAGCGGCCCTGCCGGCGATTGGATCGGCCGCGCGGTCCACGCCCAGTTCCACGCCCCACGTTTCGACACGCCCGAGTTCCTCGCCAGCGTATCAGGCGCCGTGCTGAAGGAGCTGGCCATGACTGCCGGCGTGAAGCCCGCAAAGGCCAGCACGTTGAGATTGGAGCTTTCGGGTAAGTTGCCTGAGTGGCGGCCGGTCGACTTTTCCGCACCGGGCCCTGAGCGCGTGGAAATCAACGATGCGCCGGCGCCTGCCGACACCGAGCAGAACGACGAGGGGGCTGAAGACGCGGCTGAGGACTCCGGCGTCCTAGACAGCTCCGAAGCACCTGCGGATACGGCAGAGGAAGCACTTGCGTGAGTGCCCCCTCCCCTGCCCCGCGCTACGAGCTGTTCGCCACCTACGCGGACGGCGAAAAGCCGATCGGCACCGCTGGTGAATTGACCGAAGCGAACCGCATGATGCTGGCGGCTTTGCAGGCCGGCGCGCTGCACGCCCGCCAGCGCGACACTGATCCCGAAGCGCGCGAGCGGGAGCGCTCTGAAAACCAGGCGCGGGTTGCGGCGCCCGTGCAGACGCTGGATCCGGCCTGATGGGCGACAACACTGGTATCTCCTGGTCGGACGCCACCTGGAACCCGACCGCCGGCTGCTCGCTGGTCAGCCCGGGCTGTCGTGACTGCTACGCCATGCCGATGGCTGCGCGCCTCGAGCGCATGCAGCGCGGCATGAAGTACACCGGGTTGACCGTGCCGTCGAAGGCCGGCCCGGTCTGGACCGGCCGTGTCAACCTCGCCGACGACGAGACTCTGCGCCTGCCGCTGCGCTGGCAGCGGCCCCGACGCATCTTCGTCAACAGCATGTCCGACCTCTACCACCCGGCCATCCCAGTCGAGTTCGTCGACCGGGTGTTCGGCGTCATGGCGCTGGCCAGCCACCACATCTTCCAGGTGCTGACCAAACGCGACGAGCTGCTGCTCGACTGGTCCGCGCGTGACCGCGGCTACGCTGCGGGCGCCAGTGTGGTGGCGGAGGCTTACGTCGCAGATCCGGTGTTGGCGGGCCTCTGCCCGCTCGACGCGCGGAAAGCTCTGCAGGTTGGTGCGCTTGGCTGGCCACTACCCCACGTGTGGATCGGTGTGAGTGTGGAGGACCGCACACGTCTGAGCCGGCTGCGGGCATTGCGAGCCACGCCTGCTGCGGTTCGCTTCGTATCGGCCGAGCCGCTGTTGGAGGACCTTGGCGAGGTGGACCTTACCGGCATCGGCTGGGTTATCGCCGGCGGCGAGAGCGGCCGAAGTGCCCGGCCATGCCACGTCGATTGGCTGCGCAGATTGAAGGCGCAATGCGACCGGGCCGGCGTCTACTTCTTTCTCAAGCAAGCCGGTAGCAATCCGATCGGCTGGCCTTGCAAGCTCACCGGAAAGGGCGACGACCCGGGTGAGTGGCCGGCGGACCTGCGTGTGCAAACCTTCCCGCCGGGCCAACCCGGTTGTCTGCCAAACAGGCAAGTGCAAGATGACTGCGACATCCCATTCTGACAATCGCACAGGCGCAAGGCCACACGACATTACAGACGCACAAAAACACAGACGCACGAGCGCCCGAACTCGACTCCGCACAGTTCTAATTCTGTGAATGTGGATTAGAGGTTTCGTGGGCCTGTGCGTTTGTGAGTTGATGGTAGCGTGCGCTAGTTTACAGACGCATCATTTCACAAGCAGACGGACAGATAGCCCCACAAGCTCATATCCTCACAGCCTCACAGGCAAACAAAATGTTTGTTCCACGAGCAGACAGGTGGCAGTGTGCGGCCGTCTGAACGTGCGAGGGTGGGGTTGTGTTCGTCATTGCGATGATCTGTCGGAAGGGGGGTGCCGGGAAAACCACCGTCGGCGTGCATCTGGCCATCGAAGCGCAGCGTCGCGGGGCCAAGGTGCTGGTCATCGATACCGACCCCCAGGCGAGCGCGGCGCGCATCCTCGACCGGCGCGGCGAGCGGCCTCCCGACGTCGTAACCCAGCACGCCACCTTGTTGCCCCGGTCGCTCGAGGAGGCGAAGGCGGGTGGCTACGATTTGGTCCTGGTCGACACACCACCCCAGGCCGACCAGGCGCCACTCACGGCCGCCAAGGTCGCCGACTTGGTGGTGGTGCCGATGCGACCGTCGATCGTAGACATCGATGCTATTCAGACGACTATCGAAACCTGCGAACTGGCACGCAAGGTCCCAGTGTTCGTGCTCAATGGCGTCTCGCCGACCGGGTCAGAAGCCGCCGATACGGCCGCCTTCATCAAAGAGCGCGGCGGGCGCGTGGCCGACGCCAGCATAGGCATGCGGAAGGTCTACAGCCAGGCGTTCACGCTCGGCATGACGGCCCAGGAAATCACGCCCAGAGGACCGGCAGCGCGTGAAATTACGCTGCTGTTCGACGAGCTCAAGATCCCGGTGCCGCGCACCACCGCACAACGACACAGGCGCACAGCAGCACAAGCGGGAGTGTGACATGACCCTTAAGCCATCCATTGCCGGAGCCTTGCGGCCGCGGGTCAGCGCCAACGGCGCTCAGGCTCAGTCGCACTCTGTAGCCGAATCTGCGAAGCCGCCGGCCCCGCCTGCGCCACGTGCCGGCATGAAGTCCATCGGTTTCTGGACGTCGGCAGACGCGCGCAAGGAGCTTCATCGTTTGGCCTTGGACGAGGACAAGACAGCCGAGGTGCTGATGAACGAAGCCTTGAACCTGCTGTTTCGCGCCTACGACCGGCCGACCATCGCGCTCATCGTGGAGACGGCGTCCGGCGCCAAAGCATGACGCAGAATCGGCTTCAACTGGGCTTCGCTGTATAGCGCGTGGCGCAGAAGGAGCTGCACCGGGTGAGCCCAAGCAGGGCAGGGGGCTCGGCTTCTCGCAGCTCGCCTACGCAGAATCGGCTTCATGTCCCGCAGGTGGGCTTCAAGGCCAGGACGAGTGCGACGTTCGGCTTCGTCCTGTCGGCCTTCTTGGGCTCGGCCGCGCAGAATCGGCTTCATTGGCCGGTCCTATAGGGAAGATTATCAGTCTTCTATAGGAGTGTGCGGGCGATTCAGCGTGGATAAGTGGCTTTTCGGAAGCCGATTCGGCGTGAAGGCCAACATCGACGAAGCCAATTCTGCGCGGCGTGCTGCTGCTGGCAGCGTGGATCAAACCTCCTTGTGAAGCCGATTCTGCGTGGACGGCCATCGCGCGCTGGCATGAAGCCGATTCTGCGCGCGGACTCGCAAATGTGTGTGCTTATCACGGCCGCGGAGGGTCGGATGGAACGCATCGCCACACAGCTCGACATGCTGGGCTTTGAAGAAACGATGAGACGTGTGGCAGGGGAGGGGGGCACGCCGCGTCAGCAAGCCAGGCTGATCCGCCGTGTCGAGCAGACGCACGAAATGCTGTCCGAGTTGCCGACGCCCGAGGACCTCTCATTCCTGCATTCCGGCCTTTGCCAGACCAGCCTGCCGCATAGCCGGCCGGCGGAAAACCATACCCCCTGGTCGCGTCGCTCGGGACGGTTCTCGTTGATGGTCCAGCCCGGCCTCATCGATAGCCCCGCCGGCGCGCATTACGTGGGCGTTCCCTACGGGCCCAAGGCGCGACTGATCCTGATCTACCTGCAAACCGAAGGCATTCGGTCGAGGACCGTCAGCATGGGCGCCTCGCTGTCCGCTTTCATGCGCTCGCTGGGGCTGTCGGTGACCGGTGGCGCGCGCGGCACCATCGGCGCGGTCCGCGAGCAGAGCCTACGCTTAGCCAGGTGCAACTTTACCATGCAGTGGAGCGAGCACGACGGGGGCGGTGGGCGCACCATCATCGCGGACACGCGCATCGTCGACCGGTTGGAGCTCTGGCGCTCCGAGGGAGGCGCGTGGAGCGACACGGTCGAGCTGAGCCCGCTGTTTCACGAGCACCTCAAGGAGCACGCCGTGCCGCTGGACCGTCGCGGCATTGCCCACTTGTCGGGCAACAGCCTCGGCCTCGACCTCTACGCGCTGCTGGCCTACCGCCTGCCGCGGCTCAGCAAGGAGGTTCACCTGCGGTGGACTGCGTTGCAGGGGCAGATCGGCACCGCCGAGCGCACCACAAACACCCTCGGCGTCCGTGTCAGGGAGGTGCTGCCGGACGTGCTCACGGCCTACCCGCACGCCAACATCGAGACGACGCCGTACGGCCTGCTGCTCAAGCCGTCTGCGGCCGCCGTGCCGAAATCGCAGGTGCAGGTGCGCGGCCTGCGGCTGGCGGCGCCCTAGCTCGGCCGGAAAAAGAATAAAAAAAGGGGGCGGCTCCCGTCGGAGCCGCCCCCTTTTTCCTGCTCAATGCGCGGAGCTTACACGCCCTCGTGCACCTCTCTCTGGCCGGCCGAGCCGGCCTTTTCGGCCGCCGCACGCCGGTCGGCCAAGCGCTTGACGCTCTCGGCGTTGATGGCGTGCATGTCGACGGTCAGCTGGTCCCACGACAGGCCGGCGGGCGCGGTGCCGCTGGCTTTCACCCAGTCCTTGGACAGCAGGACGTAGGACTCGTCGACGTAGGCGCGCCAGAACGACCGCGTGATGATCTTGGGCTTGCCCCAGGTGATCAAGCGGAAGGTGCCATCCTGCTCGTAGCCGACCAGCGCGGTGCAGTGCCCGCCCCACGACCCTGGCTGGAAGTCGCCGCTCAGCGGTTGGTGAGCCGGCAGGTCCCACACGTCCATCGACTGAGCGGCGGCCGGCAGCTGCAGACCGATATACATGCCGCCGAACAGCCACATGCTCTGCTTGCAGGCGACGATGTTGCCGGGGTCGACGGCTGCGTAGCCGGTCAGCTTGTCCTCGCCGTCGGCCAGGCCGAAGCCGGCGCTCATCCAGGTGGCGAGCACGTCGGTCTCGACGCCGCCCTCATCGGTTGGGTTCTGCCCGTCCACCAGCGGTGCATTCGGGTTGAATCCGGTGCTCAGTCCGTAGAACGCAAGGCACTCTGCGGTGGTGGCCTTGCGGGCATCTCCGGTGGCGGTGGTCATGTTGAGCACCGAGTTTGCTACGCCGACCGAGGTGCAGTCGCCGTACTCGTCGTTGCCGCCGAGGATCCACTCTTTGACGCCTTCCCACCTCCGGTCGACCTGCGGCACCGGCGGCAGTGGCGCGTAGCTGAACAGCTTGTTGATGGAGGGAATGCGTACGTCGTGTTTCGGCGCGAGTTTGCCGAGCTTCATCTTCGAGTGGTCGACGTCGGGCATGGCTGCTCCTTTGCGAGCCGGCAGGCTGCAAGTTCGGAAGTTGCGGAAAGGGAAGGGGAGGGAGGCAACGCGGCCGTGCGGCCGCCCGGACTCAGCTATTGGCGGTTTTGACGGCCGCCTGTTTGGTCAGCGATGCGACCTCGGCCAGGATTTCACCCGCCAGGCCCTCAATGATTGTGACCGGAACACCGGACGCCTGAAGGCGCGCGGTGATGACGACGACCGCGTCCGCAGCCAAAGCTGCCAGGATCGGGTTGGCCGCTTTCCAAGCGGAAAAGTCGGCTTCGACGGCATTAATCGTTTTGACGACATACTCACCGCCTTTCTCAAGGTCGGCGGCCACGGCCTGCATGATCAGCGCCGCTTTCTCCTCCAGCTTGGACAGCGTGCCTCGTGCTGGCACGCCGTCTTGGCCCGCGCTCGTCATTCTTATCCTCCGTTGAAAAACGTTCGTTTCGTCCGACGGACCGGCCGGGGCTGCGGCCGCCCGATGAAAGGCGCGCGCGCGCTTGTCGCCACGCTGCCCGCAAGGCTGCGCGCCAGGCTCGTTCTTGCGACCGTGCGCGCAAGCCATCCGTCGCCGTACAAGGCGAACTCCGAGCACTCGCTGTAGAACTGAGTTTGCGCGTTTGACAGCAAGTCGATCAGGCTCGGCGCGTCGTAGCCGGCCTGCGCGCCAAGGGTGAGCGGACCAATGCTGCCGTCCTGCGCGACGCCAAGCAGGCCCTGCAGCATCTCTGCGCTAGCGGAATCGCCGGCGTTGTAGCCGAAATCCACCACCATCACGTCGACGCCGGGCTGCAGCTCGCCGCCACACAGAACGTTCCAGGTGCGCGCAGCGTAGATAGCGCACGCCGTGCTGAGCGGCAGGCTCTGCATGTAAGAAGCCGAGACCAGAGAGGCTCCGGCGGCGCCAAGCCAGCTCAGCAGCATCGGAGCCGAAATGCCGTGATTGCTACCAACAAGCCACCCAAGGCCGACCACGCCGCCCGTCCAGTTGCCCGGGTCGCGCGCGCTGGACGAGTAGCCGCCTTCCGCCTCGCTGGTGAACGACCAGCACGGGTTAAAGTCTGTGCGCATGTGCGAAAGCTCACTTGTGGGGTGGTAGCCAGCTCGCCATCAGCCATTCGATCAGCACGCGGCGGGCTGGCTCGAGGGCGAGCCACAGAAAGGCCGCAACTGAGCTGATGACCACCGACACGCGGACCCACAGCTTCCGGCGCGCGTTCCTGCGTGCCAAGGCCCGACGAAAGGGCGTCTCGAGCCTGGCGATGCGGCCGGAGAACTCCTCGCGCATCTCGTTGGTGGTTTCCTGCAGCTTGGTGGTCTGCCCGCGCAGCTCCTCCATCGTGCTGAAGACCCGCTGGCGAGACGCCCTCTCTTCTTGCTGATGCTCGGTCACCGTGTCCCGCATTGCGGTCAGCCGCGCGAGGTTCTCCTCGTGCTGCTCCTCCTGCGTGGTGAACTTCTCGTCCTGGTGGTCGACGCGCTTGCTAATTGCCGCGACGCTGTCGGCCAGCGTTGCGACCCGTTCTAAGTTACGGAACAGCCTCTCAAGCTGATCAGGAGTGAGTTCCATCACTCGTCATCCGGCATCACCGGCGTGCGGCCCATGTAGAAGAAGGTTGCCAAGCCGATCAGCAAAACCGGCATCGACGGTATTGCATCGACGTTGGCGAGCAGAAAGGACGCACCAACCACCGTCCAGAAAAACGCCGACATGCCGAGGCCAACGAGCCGCATGCCAAAACCCGCCTCGCGAGCGCGGTAGCTTTTCGGCAGGTGCACAAGCCCTAGGCCGACAATCATCAGCAACGAGGCGGTGAGACAATAATAGACCCAAAAGTCCTGGCTCGCGTCCAAGTCCTTGAGCAGAAAGTAGTAGTCTTTCGAGGTCTGAAACGCGCGCGGGTTCGACAGCAGGCACTTGGCGCACCATGCGTCCGACAGGCATAAAAAGATTTCGGCCGCGTAGGGCTCAGCACGCCGCGGCGCCGCAAGAAGTCGATTGATCGCCATAGGCCCTCTCAAGCGCTGTAAGAGCCTTGCGACCCTACGGAATGTCGACCGTCGTCGAAGGCAGCGTTGCGGACGCCCCGTTCAAAACCTTTAAGCAGGCGGCGACAAAGGCACCGACCGCAATTGCAAAAGGCTGGAAAGACTGGACCGACGGAAACGTGTGCAACGCCCCGGCAGTGTCCGGCCAGTCAACGGTCGTCGTGCCGTCCGCAAACGTTTGCCGCACCATAGTTGACAGCAATTCAGCCTGTATGTGGCTGACGCTCGTGTCCCCGCAATCGTAGGTTCCGTTAAGGCCAGCGATGGAGGCGCTGGTGATTGTCAATCCGCTCGCGAGCAAGGCGGCCGCCTGCTGCGAGATGCTTGGCGATGGCGGCGGCGGCGGCGGCGCGAACACGCCGTCGTCGTACGTCCACCCGGTTTGCGGCGACGGTGAAACCTCCGTGACGTCGACCCAGGTAAGGTCGGGATGAAAGCACTCGTCGATGGTGAAACCATCCGGTGGCGTAAAAAGCTGCGATACGGTGCCGGATTGTATTTGCGCGTAAATGCTCATGTTGGTGACCGCCACCTGACGATAACAAGTCCTGCCGCACCGATGCCGCCGCCGCCTCCTGCGAGGCCGCCGCTTCCGGCTCCGCCTGGCGTTTGCCCGCCCTGGCCGGATGCCGCCTGCGAGCCGCCGGCAATAGAAAATGAACCGCCGCTTCCGTTGCCGTTGCCACTGCCGCCGCCGACGCCGCTCTGAAGCGAGCCGCCTGCCAGTACGCCGCCGGACCCGCCTCCGGCGCCCGGAAGAACGATCTGGCCCCCGACGCCCTCGCCGGCGGAACCCGCGACCGACGCGACCACGTTGGCCGCCGCGCCGATGCCTCCGGACCCTCCAGTCGCGCTGAGCAGGTTGCCGAAGCTGGTGGTGCCGCCTGCTGCGCCGTTGCCTCCGGACTGCCCAGGGGTAGCCAGGCCCGCAACAGTGACCGGGTAGACGGTTCCCGGCGTGACTTTGAAGACGAGGCGAGCGTAGCCGCCACCAAAGCCTCCGGCTGCGACGCTGTTGCTGCCTGAGGTGCCGCCGCCCGCACCACCGCCGCCCCATAGTTCAACGTCGAGTTCTTCGACACTGGGAGGCACTTGGAAACTTGTGGATTGGGTGATCCCCTGGACGTTGAACGTCCAGTCGAGATAGTTGGATGCCGGGAGCAGCCCCTGCACTTCGGCGCCGCCGGTCAGCAAAATCTTCGGCGCCTGGCCCGGAACGCCGCCGTGATGCGAGTTCAGCAGGCCGGCTAGGCGCGGGCTGGCGGCCGGGTAGCTGATGTCGGCCGCCTGATACGCGGTTTGCCCGGTCACCTGGTGAACGAGAACGATCGGCACGAAGCCCGCCGGGCAGGCGGGCGGAGCCTCTGACCCAACCGCAGCAGCAACGCCAGTGACAACCTGCAGCGTCACACCGGCGTTGCGCACGGTCGGCAAGACTTGGCGGTTGCCACCAATGCCGAGCAGTGGATTGATCGGGGCGGCGGCGTTCCAGAACGCCAGCAGGCCGCCGTCCGGATCGTTCGCACGCACGTTGTCAACGTTCGCAACCTGGGCGCACACGAGAGTGTAAAGTGCCTGTCCCGCCGCAAGGGCGGTCACCGGAATAGCTAGGTTTTGCGAGTATCCGGCCGTGCCGCGCAGCAGCATCAAAGTCGTGTTCTGCGGGATGGACCCTTGCGCGACCGGGTCAACCTCGGCCAGCTGCCATACGGCGCCCGGTTCCAGTGCAATGCCGGCGCTCGCGGGCGTTTGAGGTATCGCCGTGAAGCCCGAAACCAACGAGCCGGTCTGGCCGGTGATGTCGGACATGGCGTCCGAAAAGCCTTGCACGACGTCAACAAATCCGTTGACCACGTCGAAGCCGCGCCACTTGGTGGCGGGGTAGAAGATGGACCGCCTCATGCGCGAAAACCCTGCCGGTGATTACGTTGCAAGAAGGTTCAGCCACACGCGCGTTCCCCAGGCCCGGATGGCGTTCAGGGTGCTTTGCGCAAGCAGCTGTTCGGCAACCGTGCCGCTGAACTCGATGTAGCCCTGGTAGCGCTGCTCGGGCGCCGCAACCCGGCAGGCAACGACCTCGCTGTCGATGTCGAGAAAGCCGTTGTCGACATAGCCGACGTCCAGCATGCGCCAGGGCTCGATGAGCCTGGGCGGGGAGGGCAGGATACCATCGAGCGCGTCCTGTATCGACTGGCGGTCCACCGCCGGGCGAAACAGGTTGGCGGTGATGTAGGCCGCGTATTCGGCGTCGGTGTCGCCCTTCGGCCGCGGCAGGACGCCGGGGCCGAAGAAGTCCTGCGCCGCCAGCGACAGCTCGGGGTCAGTCTCGGTGGCAATGCGGGTGGCGTCTAGCGCGTACTGGATTTCCTGCATCATCGACGCCGTCTCGGTGGCGATGGCCGTTAGCATGGCGTTGAAGACGCCGCCGCCCCCGTTCTGTTTTGCCTGCTGGCCGCACCAGTTGTTCGGGATGAGGTCTGCCATCCGATCGACAAAATCGGTCGCTTGAAGCGAGGGGATGGTCGTCGTGCCGTTTGTGCTGTCACTCACGCCGCAACGCTCCGTCTAGTACGTGCCGACGGAGACCAGCGCGGTGTTGGTGGTCACCCGCTGGTAGCGCGTCGGCACAAAGTCCGCCTGTGCATCGTTGATCGTGGTGAAGTCCGGCTGCACCGAGACAACGTTCGCGACGCTTTCGGCAGCGGTCTCGATCGCGCTGACGAAATCGGTCTCGCTCGTCGACAGGGCGGTGGTCTGATTGACGATGGCAAGCGCCACGGCCGAAGTCACGGCGTCGGCGTTCGCCCCAGCGGCGACGCGAACGTTCAAAGCTATCGTCAGCGGCACCAGGATTGGCGCCACGGTGTAGGGCTGAATGGTGAAGGCCCGTACTGCCTCCACGGCGGTAGCAACCGCATCCAGCACCGTCTGAGCAGGCGCGCCGCTGCCGTCGTCGACGACGGCCGTGAACGCTCCGAGCTGCGCGTTTCCGGCAGGGTCAAGGTTTTCCAAAAGCACGTCGGTGAGGTTTTGCTGAACCGCGTTGATGGCGGTCTGAATTGCGCTTTCGGTTCCCTTGGCCAGCGTCTGCATGAAAAGGATAAAGCGAGCGCGCAGCGAGTCGTCGCTCTCGGCGTCAGCGCCGTTCGAGATGTTCGTGGGGTTCGAAAAGGTGTCGATGCCGGCAATCTGTGTGCCGGGTTGATTGAGAGCGCCGGCGACGACGTTGGAGGCGCTGCCCGCGGTGAGCGCCTGCACCGTCACGTTCATGGCGGACTGCCCGACCTGCAGCACATAGGCTCCGACCGGGTTGCCGCTGGCGTCCTGCAGGGCGTCCGCGTTGTAGGCTGCCTGGTTGGTGTCGGCGATGATTTGATACTGGATCAGGCCGCCTTGCGTCTGCACGACTGCGCCTGGCGAGACGGTGACTGCGGTGGTTGCCGGCGCGTTCTTGCCGAGTGTCTCGACCCCTTCCGCAAAAGTCGGTGCCTCACGCAGGAAACCGAAATCCGCCATCCATGTGTCGAGGTCGGCCCCGGTGCTCGTCGCGGCGCGCGTCAGCTTCACCAGCAACGCGATCTGTGCCTGCAGGAAGTCCAGCTGCACGGCGTTGGCCTGGAAAACCGCAAGCAGCAGGTCCCCGGACGAGAATATCGGCGTCACGCCGGCGGCTGAACCCCAGGCGGTGACCTGGTCGCTGGTCAGCTGCGCGAGCGATTTTGTCGGCAGGGTCATGACGACGTTCCTCTGCCCATGGTGATGCTCGTCTGAAAGGATACACCGTTGATCAGCACGCTGACGAAGACGCGGAACGTCGACGCTGAGGGCTGCGTGATTTTGACCACCGGCTGCGTCGCCGAGAGATCCGACGCCAGGATGGCGGCCGTGATGCGTTGCGTGGCGCCGGCGATGTACTGCGGCGTTGGGTTCTGGTCGACCAGCGCGCCGCCGCTCTCGCCAAACAGCGGATCCCACACGTAGTCAGGCGCGGTCGTCGAACCGTCGGGCAGCAGGAGCGCGCTGTTCGTAAGAACGATGCGAACGATCTTTTCGCGGACCTGATCCCAACCCGTTGCAAACTGCACGCTGCCGTTCGGGGTGCGAATCAGGTCGCCGCCCCATTCGCAGTAGAGGTCAAGCGTTGCCATTGGCTACCCCGCAGTCGTCGTCGTCGTCAGTCCGTCCGCTGGTGGCGGCGTGACAGGCGGCCCGGCGCCGTTGTCCTTGTGCGTGTGTCCATTCGCCCACTGGAAGAACAGCTTGTTGCACAGGGTGTAGAGGGTCTGGCCGAGGGCCCCGAGCATGACTGCCGGCGCGTTGATCACCACCGATCCCAGCGCTGTCACGATGGCCTTGCCGATGGCGTACACCTCGACGTCACCGGACGCGTGCAGGCGAACGAACGAGCCGGACTTTTGCCCAAGCAGGTACTCGCCCGCGGCGAAGGGTGCGGCGCCCGCCGGCAGCCCGCTCGCCGGCGTCGCGTCGCCCGGGCCGTAGAACAGCACCGAGGCGGCGGCCACGCCCTGGTTCTTGTCGAGCAGCATGACCATGCACTGCTCGCCAGCGGTCGGATTGGCCGCTGTCGCGCCGGTGAACGGGTGATACTGAAAGCCGCCGCCCTGGCCGGCACCGGTCGTGCCGAAAGGCATCCAGGGCGTCAGGATGGCCCGGCCGTTCTCGTCGCGCAGTGACGGTAGGATCAGACGAACCTTATGCGCGACGGGGTCGTAGTTGGCGATGTGGCCGTAGATGAAAGCCTTCTGGTCGACCATCGCCTGCGCGACGTGCTGCTTGATGATGTGCGAAAGCTCGTCAGCGCGCATCAGCCGTCCTCCGCGGCGGCCAGCCCTTCCGCAGGAATGCTGAGCGCCTGAATGTCCATCGTGAGACCGCTGTTGTCCGAACCGTGCTCGCGTTGCGGCATGCGGAAGCGGTGCGTGTAGCCGCTGACGTAGAGCGAGGTGTTCTGCAGGAACGCCAGGCCGCTTCCAGAGAACTGCATCTGCTGAGAGGGTACCACGCCGGCCGTGACGATGTCGCACTCGTGCCGCGTCGTGATTTCTCGCCTTGAGATGTCGGTGGCGACGGACGCTGCTTTTGCGTTGACCTGGTCCGCTGACAGGCCATCCACGTGGAAGGTGTAGAGCGGTATCTGCGCGACCGACGCGCCACGTTTCTGGGACGCAAGGCTGGTGTTGGCCTGCTGCGCCTGCGCGCCGCTGTAGATGCCCGGCGAGAGGCCGCCTTGGCCAGCGAAGTTCCTGCCGATGGCGGTAGCCTGCCCCAACGTCGCCTGCCTGCGAGCGGGGTCGTAGGAAATAACCAGCACGCGGAACGTTGCGTTGCGGCGCGGGTGGTGCGTGATGTGCGGCTGCTTGCACGCCAGCGCGCCTAGCGGCACCGGATTCTGCTTGTAGGCAAACGTCAGCTTGGTGCCCATGCCACCAGGGATGCCGAAGTAAAGCTGCTTCGTCGGTGTCACGAAAGCGACGTTGCCGGTGTCACGCGCCAGCTGGTTGAGAATGGCCCATAGGCTTTGCGGCGCCGGCATGAAGGTCTGATCGCTCGCCCCGTAGAGCGTGCCGATCTTCGGGTTCGGGCCACCCTTGAGATTGATCACCGGGATAAGGCTGAATTCTTGCGCAACCGAGGTGACGATCTGGCTGAGCTGCTGATTTTCGTTGGAGATGCCAGCGGCCGACGGGTTTTTGCCGATGGCGAGCGGCTGCAGGACCGCCTCGATGCCAGCGCCGACCGTGGTCAGCACGCGGTTTTGGTCCACCAGCACGCCGGCCCAGTCGCGCGCCCGGATCTCGGCGGTGTCGCCGTCGAGGTCGTAGTGCGTCGTGACGTACTCGCCGCCGAAAAGCGGCTGGTTGGTTGGCTGCTTCGCGCTGCCGGTCCAGGCGTAAACGTAGACTTGCACGACGCCGGCCGCGCTTGCGGTCAGGCTGTATAGGTCGATGCCGAGGCCGGTGAGGGCGGTCAGCGACGTGCGTATCTCGGCGTGCCCGACCGAGCCGTAGCAGCCGCCGGTGACGTCGAAGGACAGCACCGGCACCGCTTTGCCCGCTACGGTGCACTGGACGTTCCAGTTTGTAGCGCTGCTCACGGAGGGGGGATCATCAGGCTGGAAAACTGGCCGGTCGGTTGCGGGTCAGTGATGCCGTTGAGGGTGCCGATCTCCTGCCAGCGCGTCGCGTCGCCCAGGTACTGCGCAGCAAGCCGCGGCAGGTTGGGGTTGATGACGTTGAGCGTCCACTGCGGCGCCGGCGCCGCAGTGGCAATCAGGTTTTGGATCGACTGCACGTAGGCGGCGACGTCGGCCGCCGGCGACGAGATGGTCGGGTCGGACGACTGCGACAGCGGAGTTGCCACCGCAAGCGCGCCTTTGGTGGCGGCTAGAGTGGCAAGCGAGTCCTGCGCCGAAATTGCGGTGATCAGCCCGCCGGCGTTGAGCAAGGCCTGGCCAGCGGTCGTCACCACCGAGCCGACCGGCCCGAGCAGCTGCGGTGCCACAAGGGGAAACAGCGTGGCCAGATTGAGCGTGCCGTTGATCGCGCTGCTGACGAGGTTCGTCAGCGACAAGATCTGCAGTTGCAGGATGGCGGACTGCCCGGCGGCCTGCGCCTGGGCGGTGATGAACGCTGCGCCGTTCTTCAGGCTGAGGTCCTGGCGCGCCCAAAACTCGCACTCATAGTCGAACAGCCAGGTCGACCGCGCGACGGGGGAGAAGCGCACGAGGCGGCCGGCCCAGGACCGGTCGCCCCAGCTGAGAATCTGCTCGGTGGTCGAGCCCAGCTTGGCGCGCAGGAGCGCCACCCTGGTCAGGGTCTGTGCGGTGGTGAAGCGCGCGCGCCACTTGATCGCCTCCGGAAAGGCGCCGAACACCTGATGCGTGCGGGTTCCGCCGGGGAAATCGTGCTGCGCGATGCTGGTCTCGCCGCCGATGCCAGCCAGCGAGTCCGGCATTTCCATCATCGTCTGATCGAAGGTGAAGTCGTCGAGCGTAATCGGCAGATGCATTACGGGAACGCTCCGTTTGCGAACGCGCTGTGCGTGCTGCCCGAGCCGCTCGAGGACGCGTGGGTGAGAGACTGACCCAGCTTGTCGGCGAGCTCGTGGAACATTTTCTCAACCATCGGGCGGAGGTCCGCGCCGACGCCGTTAAGCGTTATTGGGCCCACGTTGATCGTGATGCGTGCGCCGCTCGTGCCTGCGGCTGCGGCCGTTGCGGTCGCCGGCGAAACAGCTGCAGAGCCACCGCTCGAAAACGGGTTGAGATGGCCGAGGATGCCCTCGGTCCAGTTGTCCAGTCGCCGCAACGCTGGCACGCGCGCGTCTACGGCGGTGGCGACGTGGCCAAGGCCAAGGCCCGTTCCCGTGGCGAGCGCGCCAATGCCCAGCCATGGAGCAAGGCCTGCCAGCCCCGCCAGCAGGCCACCGCCGCTCGCGACTGCCTCGACTGCCTCGGCGCCCTCGGCGGCCTCCGCAGCGGCACCGCCGCCGCCACCCGTAATGTGGGAGAGCACTTTACGCGCGACGCGGATTGCTCCCTTTCCAACGCGGAAAGTGCCGTAGGCCGCTCCGCCTACAGCCGCGCCGCCCAAAATGCCGGCGGGCACCGGGTTTTCCTGCAGCTCGTGGTCAACAAAATTCAGGCCGCCGACAACACCGGTAAGCATAGATTTCGCGATGCCGAGCAGCGGCGTTGCGGCCGCGTTGGCGGCGTCGGCCAACCTGGCCATCGCCTGCTGAAACTTTTGCTCCGTGGTCTCCGACAGGATGTTCTGCACGTTTTCCGCGCTGAACTTCTCGGCGCCGGTGTCGACGTTACTCTCGAAACGCTGCAGGCGCGCGAGCGCCGCTGGGTCGTTCATGATGCCGGCAATGCGCTCGCCGCGCGTGCCGAACGCGTCGTGGTAGGCGCGTAGCGTGTCGGTGGGGCTGTGCGTTTGTGCGAATGCAGAAATGTCCTTGAACAAAGCATCAAGGTTCAAGCCGCCATGCTCGTTGAGCACGGTCAAGTTTCCTTTTGCGTCGGTGATGCCCATTTCTCGCAAGGCTTGAACATGCGCGCTGCCGTGCGCTTCCTTTCGACCGGCCGCCTGGTCCGCAGGGGACAGATGCAACGCGTTCGTGAGTTCGCGCTCGGCGTTGCGCCGGCCGCCTTCGAGGTGCGCGCTGATGCCACCGCCGGACTGGAGGACGCCAAGCATCAGCTGCGACAGGCCGGTGCCGGCCGTTGAACTGTTGAAACCGGATTGCTGCAAGAAGCCGGTCACCTCGGCGACCTTGTCCGGATCCATGCCGCCGGCGCGGCCGATCGGCACGGAATACTTGAGGATGCCTTCTTCGCCGGCCACCGTGTTGTCGGTCAGCGTGGCGACCTGCTGCAGCACGTTCAGCGCCTTGGTGTAGCCCTTTTGATCGTAGCGCCCGGTCATGTGCGCGTACTCCAGGTTCGCGGTTAGCGAACTGTCGAGGTCGCCCAGTCCCTCCTGCTGCGAGATTTCAGCCGACCGCAAAGCGATCGGGAACATATTCTGGAACTTCTGCACGCCGCCCTCGGCGCCGGTGAAGCCAATCTCGCGCGCGAAAACCGCGCCGGCCATGGCCGTGTTCTTCTCGCTGTAGAGCGTATTGTCCGACGCCGACCGGTATGTCTGACGCAGCTTCATCGCCGCCGCCTGACCTTCGGCGCTGGCCGGGTCGATCTGCAGTCCGATCAGCGTGCGGGTGATGGCGTTTTCTTCCTCGGCCGCGCTTTTGAGCGCGTCGCCCACCGCCCAATCGGCCGCCATCTCGGCAAGCCCGAAGTGAATGACACCGTCGGAGCCGCGTCGGCCGCCACCGCCGCCGCCGCCGCCGCCTACCGGTGGAACAACGGGCGGCAGGCCGCGCCCGTACGGACCGCCGCGCCACTCGTTTTCGAGGCCCTGTGGCGGGGTCGGGATGTCGAGCGAGGGGTCGTGCGGCCGGCCTCCCACGTTGATCGTCGGGCCGCTGTCCGGACCAGTGTACGGGTTCCGGCCGCCGCCCTGATAGGGAGTTTCGGTGCCAGCATGGCCGCGGCCAAAACCACGCGGCATGACGACCGGCAGACCGGTCCCAGGCTCAGCTTCGGGCGTCGCCTCGCCCGCGTAGCCGAGGGCCAACTGGCCGCCGTACCCCAGGCTAGGCGGCCCTGAACGATACTCGCTGAACTCGCCATCGATGGTGGGGCCGCCTGGTCGCCTGTAGGCAGCCGCCGGGCGCTGGCCGTAAGGCACCACGTCAGGGCCGCCGATCTCGCCCTCGTAGACGCGCTCGGGAATGGCCAGCGGGCGTTGCGCCTGCTCGCGAAACCGCTCCTCGGCAGCTGCGGCGCGGTCATACGCTGCGGCAATGCCGTCGACCTGCTCCGCCGTGGTGCGCGCGCTGACGGTCACCGCCTCGGCCGTGGCCGCCAAGCCCTCCGACATGGAGGTGGCCGCGCGGTTAAGCGCGCCGATGGACTCGGCCAGCTTGTCGAGGCTGCGGGAAACCCCGCCGAACCTGACGGACGCGGCTTCAGAGAGCGCCGCCTTGGCCTCCATGGCCAGGCTCGACACCTTCTCCATCGCCTCGGCAATGGCGAGCAGCGGACCGCTGGCGTCGTCCTCGATCGAGAACAGCGCCGCGACTTCAAACGAGGTGATCATCGCGTGACCTGCCTAGGAGCCGGCTCGTGCCGGCAAAATCTCAGTCGGGGGTGAGCAGGGCGATCAGCGTCTCTTCGAGCAGTTCCTCGGCCACTGGGATCATCTCCTGCATGCCGAGCGCCAGCGCCGGGCGGGCGGGAATGGGGTAGCGCGCGTTCGGCGTGCCCATTTCCTGGTAGAGCGCCACCTTGTCGCGCGAGCCGAGGGCGCCAACGATCAAGCCGGCCTCGTCGGACACCTCCGTCTCGTAGGATTGGCCAAGCTCGCCGGTGCGCAGCAACGGGTCGTAATCGGGGCCAGCGAAACCAAGCTCGGCCTTGCCCTTGATCCAGAAGCCAGCGGCGTGGCGAAAACCAAAGATCGTGGCGCTGCTCAGCGGCAGCCAGGAGGCTTGCTGGTGGCCCAGGTAGCCCACCGCCAGAAGCTGCGCGCCCTGCGTCACGACCTCGGCCACGCCCACGAGCTCCTCGTGCACGCGCGCCGCGGCGCCGCGCAAGAATTCGGCCGCTTCCTCCGGCGTCATTGCCACGGCTTACCTCTTTTTCGGATACTGAATTGACCCGTCTCGCCAGTCGACGCTGCCGCCGTTTTTCCTGGCCGAGGCGTACAGGATCGCCAGACGTTTTCGCTGGTCCCAGGCGGCTATCTCGTCAAACGAGCCGTAGCCGCGTTCGACAAGCTCGATGACCTCAGCAAGATCAGCCGATTCGCTGATTTTTTTTTATCACCGGAAGCTCGGTGAGACGCAGCAACGGGAAGTATCTGCGATGCGTCAGGACGCATATTGCGATCCCGTCGTCGCCCAGCTTGTTGCCAAGCATTTGCCGGTCCACCGGGTTGGTCACCGCAGGGTAAGGCTTGCCGTCGATTTCACGCACGCACATCAGCGCGCGCGTGACGCCTTCGTCCGCCAGCGCCCAACTCTGCTGGTCGCCGTAGTATTGCAGCACCCGCATCGTGAGCGAGACGTTTGGCGGCGGGCCGAGCAAGACTTTCAGGCCGTTCGGCATGTCGAGCTCGACTGAGTCGAGATTCTGGTCCTCGACCGGCACCGAAGGCGGCTTCGGCGCGTCCTCCTCCATCTGCTGGGCGGCGCCTTTTGAGGCGGCGTGCTGATTGTGGATACTGCGACGCCGCGCGCGTACGGCCTCGGCAACGTCCGCGTTGGCCTCTGCCGCCTGAGCGAAGTTCGGCATCGTCGGCGCGCGGCCATTGCTACGCTTTGCCCCGCGCTTGTTGGCGCCGCGGTCGACGGAGACCGTGAGCTCAGGCTGGTCAGAATGCGCCATGTTAGACGTTCACCGTTGATGCGATGCCGGAGATCAACTGGCCAATCGACCCCGTGGCCGTCAACAGCGACGCCCTGAAACCAACTTCCAGGCTCACCTCGCGGGTCGACCGGAAGTCGCCGTTGCGCGGTTGGGTAAACTGCACGCCGGAATAAAGGTAGCTGTCCACGGTGCCGTCGCGGTTGCGCACGTTCGCTGAAATCGAGAACTGCGAGATGATACCGCCCTGATAATAGGCGTTCGCCAGATCGATAAACAGCTGCGTGAAAGCCGGGCCGGTGCGCACGAAACCCAGCCGGCCAGAGATGCCATTCCAGATGGTCTGATAGATGGGGATGCCGCCGTTCGAAATCGGCGTCACCTTGATAACGTTGTCTTCGGATTGGCTCGAAAACTCGGTCAGGTGACCGAGCATGTCATCCGAAAATAGGTCGCCGTACTGGTCGGCGAATGCAAAGCTGACGTCGGTTCCGACGTTGAAGCCGTTGACGTATGTGGCAGTGTTCGCCATGTGCGTGCTCCATCATGCGCGGGCTGGCCGCGCATGTTTTTGCCGGGAAAGTTTGCCGGTCCGGGTTAGGTCTGCTGCGATCCGGGGACCGAGCTCTGCACGGTGACCACCGTCGTGCCGCCCTGCAGCGACAGCACGAAGAACCTGACGCTGCTCAGGTATTTCACGCGCCACATATGAAAGAGGTAGTGTTCGGCGATGCTTACCGGCGTGTTGACGCCGTAACCTGGCGCCGCACCCGCCGCGGTGTTGAGGCTGCAGATGGTCAAGAAGCTGTCGATCTGATCAAGGCCAACGAGGTTGGTCAGGAAGTTGTCCGAGCTGAGCTTGACCGCCTGACGCAGCGGGTCGTCGGGCTGCGTGCTCTGCAGCATGTCGACGAATTGGCCGAACACGCTGTTGGCCGAACGCGCAAGGTAGGTGGTCATCCGCCCGTATTCGAACGGTGCCGTCACCGGGTCGGACGACGTGGTGATGCCGTGCCGGATGCCGAACGCCGACCCCGCCGGGATGGGGTTGGTGATCAGCATGATGCCGGCCTGCTCGAGCAAGCCGACTTCAAGGTCGGTGTAGGCCACCGTGCCCGCGCTCGGGGACATGCGCTCCGTGCCGATGACAAGCTGGACGCCCTTGTTGCCCGGGCTCTCCTCCGGGCCGAGCGTCGCGATGCGGCCCATGATGACCGCCGTCGGCGGCGTGAAGCGCAGCTGCCCGTTGACGCCGTCGTTCCAGTAGATCCAGTCCTTGCACCAGGCAAAGTAGGGGCTGGCGATGCCCGCGGCCTGCGCCGCAGCCTGCGCCGCCGGCGTGCTGGTGCCGGACGGCATAGCGAACAGGGCGGAGATACCGGTGGCCGCGGTGAACGCCTGGACGGTGGGCGCGCCCGTCTCGTCTGTGCATCCCGCCAGCCAGGCAAGGCTCACGCCGGGGTCGGTGCCTTGCAGCGCCCAAATCCCAGTCGAGCCGCCCGACGACTGGTTCGCACCAATCAGCTTCGTCGTTGTGACGCCGGTGCGCCCGTCGGTGCCACCGGACAGGGTGACCGTCGCCAGCAACGGCGCCCGCGTGCCCGCGTAGACGCCCGAAAGCCTGATGAACTCGCTCGGCCCGCGCGAGGTGGACTGCCCCAGGTTGATGGCGGCGGCCAGGTTGGCGAAGAAGGTGCCGGCCGCAATGTTCGCGAACACTTCGGACTGGCCGAGCTGCGCCGGCGGCGTGAGCGTCACCGTGAAAGTGCCGGGCACGTAGCCGGCGGCCACGTTCAAAGTGAGCAGGTTGCCCAGCACGCCGGTGCACACCGCCGTGACGGTCGCACTGACGATGTTGCCGGTGCCGAGCAGCGCGCCGGTCGCCGCGGTGTCCGTGCCGTCGGTGACGCGAACGCCGAAACCTTGCACGGTTCCGTCCTGATTGTTCTGGCCGAACGCCAAGTAAAGATCGCTGGCGATGTCGTAAGGATCGGTCAGGGCGAGCGCACTGATGCCGCCAAACGTTGCCGTCGCATCCTGCTGTGAGCTGAGGAACTGCGCCTGGTTGACGGCTCCCCAGGAAGCAGTTCCGACCACGCCGATGACGTCGGTGTCGGCGGCCTGAATGAAGGTGGGCGGGGCTACGTTTTGGACGTAGACATCATCGGCCTGCAACGCCGCGATGTTGCCAGCGATATTCACCATGAGCAGCTCCTAGGTGCTGGGCTGAAAAGACTGGGAGACGACAAGCACGCTCCAAAGAGCGTCAGTCGTCGTAACCGAGTATTCGACGCCGAATAGAAAATCGCGGCGGTAACTGTTCGACATAACAGCGTCGTCGACATCGAAGTTATTGCCGTTGATCAGTTGTGCCGCTTCGCCCGTGGACAGCGGCAACCCCATGTAGAAGGGGCCGTCATACATCTCGATTTGCGCGAAAAGCGCCTCGATGGCGGTTCCGATGACGTTTCGTTGGTCGTCGTTTCCGGCCCAAATGTAGAGTTGTATCTGGCGCTGCGTGCGCGTGAGTTCGCGTATCGAGCTGCCGCCGTTGCCGGTGAAGCTTTGCAGCACCAACGGTGCCGCAGCCACGCTCGTGATCAGCACGTCGTTGCCGCTTGCGGCGGCCGACAGCAGCGCCGACAGGACGGGGTCTGCGGCAACTTGCCTTGCAAGCTGCGCCGCGTAGCCCGCCGGCGTTGCGGGCGCGGCCGAGGTGACCACCTGCGCCGCGGTCTGCGGCCGAGTGAGCGGCTGGTCCGCGCAGAGAGAGAGGCCATCGCCGGCGGTGACGCTGCCGCCCAGCGCCAGGGTAGCGGTGCCGCCGGGCGTCAGGGTGACCTTCGAGAGCACCGCACCGGACGCGGCAAAGGAGCTCGTCAGCGTGGCAGCCGTCACGCTGCCGCCGATCTTGCGCGGGCCCCACTGGGTGATAGCCCGGCCAACCTTGCGGTCGATGATGCCAATGGCCGCGTAGAGCCCGCGCGCGGTGTCGGAGATGGCGCGTTCCGAAGGCGTGTCGCGCGCGACCTTCACCTGAAACGGCTGGCCGCTGCTGTCAGTGAGGTTGCACGTCGCCCTCGCGACCTGTGCGACCAGGGCGCTGATGACCAGGTTCAGCGTTGCCATGCGTCACCGCGTCTCAAGCGTGCGGTCGATGGTCAGCTGCGAACCCACGACGCCGGCTTGCTGAAAATAGGGTTGCGTCACCAAGAAGCGCACGCCGTCCTCGGTTTCAAGCTGATCGCCTTCGAGGGGGACGTAGCCGGGCAGGGGGGGCAGGTAGCCGAAGTAGCGGCTGGTCGGGGTGGTGGTGGGCAACGGCTGCGGGCCGAACTCCGGCGCCCGGCTCGGTCGTTCTGTCGACCCTATGCCAATCGGCACAAAGGCTCCGGCGTCGGACAGAGCGCCCCAGCCGTACATGCCGTCGTTGAGAACAAGCGGCGCGCTGGTGTCCAGCGACGTCAGCCACGTGCGCGTCTCGTCGGAGTCGTTCTCGTTCTGCGCCCGATTCAGGCTGCGGTAGATCCGACCGCGCCGATCGAGACGGGCACCGAGCGCCTTGGACACCGGCGGATGCCACGCCAGCGCGAGCGCGTTCATCTCGTAGGTGTTGGCCAGGATCGTGGCACCGGCGCCATAAGAGACGCCGGTGGCGAAGTCGGCGTCGGTCGAGACAAAGACGTCGCCGAGCAGGAAGTCGCTCATGTCAGCAACGAGGTCATACCAGAGGGTCGCGCCGCTGAGCAGGTTGGTGTCGAGCTTCTGATCGCGCACGCGGTTCCGCTTAATCGGCACGTTCTGCGCCACAACCGTCCAGCCGTTGGGGAAATCGCCGGAGGCGTTCTCGTCGCACCGCAGCGCGGTGTACGGCGCGCCGACCTTTGATGCCGCCTTGCCGAGGCCGCTGTCGATGCGCTGCTGAATTATCGCGTAGTTGACCATCAGCAGCTTTCCATGTCGGCCAGCGCGGACTCGTCGAGCTGCGCGGCCACAAGGCGCACCTGCAAGAGGTTCAGCGCGGCAATCAGGCCAAGCCGCGTGCCGGACTGGCCAGCGGAGCCCTGAAACACGCCGTCCGGCGCGCGCGCGCACGCGTAAGCGATGGCGGTTATCTCTCCCGCTTCGGCAAGCCGCAGCAGGTAGCGCAGGCGCTTGACGACAGCCGGGACGGGAAGCGGCGCCTGCGGCTCGGCGTCCGCGCCGAGCTCCGGTAGCCGGCCGGGAAACTCAATGAGGTCGGCGGCCATCAGACGAAGAAGGCGGCCGGTGCCGGCTCGCCGATACCCTCTCCGGGCGAGACGCCAATGTAGCGGCAGAGCTGCAGGCGGATTTTGTCGAACAGCCGCTGGCGGTCGTCCATTTCCGTGCGGTTGCGCTTCCACACGTCGGCCTGGTCGGTGTCGAGGTTCCCGCGGACACTGATCAGGTCGGTTTCAAGCAGCAGCAAGTTCGGCAGGTAGATGGTGCGAATGGTCACCAGCCGCTCGGGGGCGAGGCTGGCGATGACCGTGTCGAGCATCAGGCTGTTGCCGCGCAGGCCAGCGTTCATCAGAGGAATGGGAGCCAGCGTCAGCCCCTGCAGGCTGCCGCTGATTTCCACGGTGCCCACCGGCGGCTGATACATGACCGGTATGGCTTCCTCGGCCGCGTAGCCGCAGAATCTCCGGACCTGGTCTATTTCGGTGGGCGTCAGCCCGGAGCTTCCCGACATGCTGGCTTAGCTGCCAGCGCCGGCGCCGCCCTCGGCGCCGGTCTTTGGCCCCTTCTGCGGCTTGGCATTGTCGGCCGCTTCCTTGGCGGCCGCGTCGCGCTGCGCCTTGGTCTGCGGACGCTCCCCAGAAATGTCGATTGCATGGGACTTCTCCCAAGCAGCGACAACCGGGTGTTCCGGGTCGAACTGCACGTCGGTTCGCGTCGCCTTTGGGTCGACGCGAATAAAATGCGGACGCTGCCCTTTTCCCACTGTTGCGGGGATGAGAAGGGGCGCGCTGGTGTTGTTCTTGACGTCCATGGTGGTGCTTTCGAGGTTGGCGCGCCGCGAGCGAATATGATCCGCTCGCGCGTGCAGCTACGGGATGCTCAGATGCGTTACTCTGAGGCGTAGCCTGTGCCGTTGCCGATGCCATCGACGTACCGGAACGAGCCGGGGCGGCGCACGTCGACCCCGCCCAGACGGAAGATGCCCGGGACTTCGTAGCGTAGCGGGCCCTTGCGCCATGCCGGGCGGAACTGGAACGGCATCGGCATGTGGAACTTCACCACGTCGGGCGCCCGGCGATACGCGATCATGCGGCCGAGGCCGCCCGCGCCCGCGGTCTCCAGGCCACGAATGCCACGGATGGTCAGCGGCAGGCCGGTCTCGGCGGTGTAGGCGTTGTTCTTCTTGACCCACTCGAGGATGGTCTTCTCGGCCAACTCGGTCAGCAGTGTCGTGTTCAAGAAGCTGAACTCGGCCAGCGGCATCAGCAACGTGTCGGCCATCTCAACGGTCAGCGAGGACAACCACACGCCGAGCAGCGCGCCGTTGATGTCGAACAGGATTTCCGCCGGCGTCTTCTGTTCCCAGAAAGACGAGCCGCTCGCGCCGTTCGGCGCCGCCGTCTGGGTGACGTTCGTGTTGTTCGTCAGGCCCATGAAACCGGTGGTCGTGTCGCCGAACAACGCCTTCTGGTCGATGAACTCCTCGGCCGCGCGGCGGGCGATGTTCGCCTTGTCGACAGTCAGGTTGATGCCGAGGCGAGCTGCGTAAGCCAGCTCTTCCTCGTTGTAGCCGTAGCCCACGGCGGCCATCTGAACGGTGGTCGCGAACTGGTTACGGGTCGTCTCGACGAGCGGGACGTCCTGCGCGTTGCCGGCAAACCAGGCGGCCTGGCCAGCGCGGTCCATGCTGAAATAGGTGACGACCTGCGCCCACTGATCGGCGGACGTGTCGACAGGGACGAGCGACGGGTAACGAATATCCGGGTAGCGGATTTCGTAGACCTCGCGCTCGATGTAGGCGGTCTGGGCTACAAAGAAGCTCCAGGTCGCGGCCTCGACGTTGTCGTTGAAGTCGAGGTTTTGGCCATTTGAATACACTATCGGCACTCCCGTGGGGATGTCGTAACGGACCGGTTCAGCCTGGCGGCCGAAAGCAGGTCTTGCTTAGGAAATGCGCAGCTTGACCGGCGCGCCCGCAGCGGCGGTGTTCTCGAAGCTTGCGCCAGGAATCGGCACGTAGCCGTTGAACGTGCTGGTCACGATGTTGCCCGTTGCCGGATCGATGCCAGGCGTGTTCTGCGGTGTGACCGCTACCGAGGCCACGACCCAGATCGTGCCGCGCTTCAGCACCGCCGCTTCATACTCGTAAGGCACGACGTTGTAGGCCGGCGTGCCGGGCAGCGCCTGTGGTTGGTAGATCGGCGTTGCCGTCGGGCTCAGGACGACAAAGCCGTCGAACGCCGTGTTGCCGCCGCCGGCGACGACGATCGAGCCGTCCGCTTCACCCTTAAAAGCCGGGGCGCCGAACTGAATGCCCGCCGGCGTCTGCACGATGCGGGTGACGATCTCATGCGGGGTCATGTCGGCGATCTGACCGATCACCTGGCCCGGCATGTACTGCGAATAGGTGGTTTGGACGGGAGGCATCTACTTCTCCGGGTTCAGGTCGCGGCTTTGCAGCCGCGGCCAGCGGGTCAATCGAGCGGGTGAGGTGAAGTGGACGGGCGAGCGGTTAGGCTTGACCGACCGGCTTGGACCAGGCGCTCTCAAGCTCCTGATTGCGCTTGCGCCAGGCGTCGTTTGCAGCCTGACGGGCGGCTTGCGGGTCCTCGTTGCGCGCGCTGCGCGGTGGCGACCCACCGGGTGCCGCGTCACCGATCAGCGTCTGCCGAATTGGATCCTGCGCGCCGGTTGGCAGCGTGCGAGCGAGCGTGTCGAAGCAAGCGCGCACGTACTCGTCGCTCTTGCCATCGATGTTCTCGGCGCCCATGCGCTTGGTTGCGGCATCGCGGCGCATCTGGTCATCAGTCTTGCCGACGCCGGTGTAGCTGTCACCGAGGATGGCGCGCGCCGCCTGCAACGTGCGCCCGCGCGCCTGCACCAGAGCGTCGAGCGCCTCGGGGGTGGGCGCCTGCGTCCTCAGCGCGGCGATTTCGCCGTCCTTGGCCTGCAGCTCGGTGGTGTGAGTCGCCTTCAGGGCGGCGATTTCGCCGTCCTTGGCTTCCAGCTGGCCCTGGTGGGCGGTGCGCAGCGCGGCGAGCTGGCCGTTGGCGCCGTCGAGCGCCGCCTGGTGCTCGGTGCGCAGGGTTGCCATGGCGGTGTCGCGCGCGGTCACCAGCACGCCGCTGTCGCGCAGCTGCGACTGCAGGCGCTCGATGGCCTGCAAGCCCTGATCGGTTGTGGAAATGCTGAAGCCGTCGACCATGACGGTCCGGAGTGCCGGGTCCATTCTGCTGTCCTTCACTGGGGTGGTTGGGGCCGGCGGACTGGTCCAAGAATCGCCAATCCGGCAGCTCGATCCGGCGCGGCCGCGGCCAACAAGGGCGACGTGGTTGCCGGTGATGCCCACCTGCTGAGCATCGTACTTTTCGCCGTCGGCGGTGGTGCCGGGCGTCCAGTCGAGGTCGCAGGTATATCCGCACGAAAGCTCACGCTTGCCGGCGTTGAAGTCGTCGATAGCGGCACGGTCCATCAGGACCATCGGCACGCGCACATAGTCACCGTCGCGCGCCACCTGGTCGCCGACGCCGCCAACCGAGACCGCTTTCCAGTTGGTGGCGTCGACCATGTGCTCGGGGTGGTCGTTGGTGACCGGCCGGTGGGCGAAGGACGCCATTGCGTCCTCGCGAAACACTTCTTCCGGCGACCGATACACGCGTACCGTGTCCATCGTCGGCTTGCCCACCTCGGACCCGCCATAGATCTGGATGCCCGTGCGGGCGATCTTCACGTCGGCGACTAGGAAGCCGTCCTTCGTGGTGCGCGTGCCTCCCACGGACACCTTGTCGGTGAACTGAAAGGTCATATTCGGTTGTCCTGCAGATGCGCGGCGCACCGCGCGATAGGCGCTGCCTCAGCAGCGGCGGTCAGTAGTAGCCGTAGACCGAGGGTACGTCCGGGGTGTTCGGCATGAGCAGGTTGAAGGCCCTTCCGAGGTACGCGAGAGACGTCTGCACTTGCGCGATTTCGGTGGAGCCCGCGGTGTCTTTGTAATCGCTCATCTCGGAAATGAGGTCAGCGACCTTGCCGCGAAAGTTTGCCAGCTTGTCGTTGTCGACGGCCTTGTCGTTTTGTGGTTGCGCAGCCTTCGCCATCGGCGTTCTCCTTTCTACGTGTTCCGGACTAGCCGTCTCGCCCGGCAACCACGCGCACCAGCAGCAGCATCGACGGAGCGTGCGCGAAGGTCAGG
This sequence comes from uncultured Acetobacteraceae bacterium, assembly GCA_964247685.1. Taxonomy (GTDB): domain Bacteria; phylum Pseudomonadota; class Alphaproteobacteria; order Acetobacterales; family Acetobacteraceae; genus CAXTPV01. Next base: position 9,305 of record CAXTVZ010000001.1, on the reverse strand, counting down.
TTCACAAGAAAGCGGTCGCCCGCCTTCAAGTCGTTGTGCGACCCCAGCAGCATCAGATGCTGCCGACCGGTGAGGTCGCTTGCCCGGCCGCGCGGCGTGGCAAAGCCGTGCTGCTCGGCCATACCGCCCACGCCGCCGCCCATGCGGTGCAACGCGATCCGGTCGGCCGCCGAAGACGCGGCCGAGACGAGTTCGTCATCCGTCTGCGCCGCGCCGAGGTGCAGGAAGATCATTGCATTGCCGCCGAGTGCGACCGGGTGGCAGGTTGCGCGCGCGCCGTCGGGGTGAGCGGCGAGCACCGCCACCACCGGGCCGAGCACGAAAATGGCAAGTAGGATCAGCAGTAGCAGCAGCCGGCGCATGGCGGTCTCCAGGAGAGGGGAAATCAGGCGAGCCCGTAGACGTCGACGCTGCCCGCGTACGTCGGGATGTAGAGCTTGCCGTTGGCAGCAACAGGTTTGCCGAACTTGTTGTAGACGAACGAGATGTCCCAGTCGGCTGAGTCCCAAATGACGCGGAGCTGCTTGGAGCCGCCCGAGAACGTGCCGAAGGTCTGCGCGTCGTAGGCAAGCAGCCGCCCGTTGGTGATCTGCATGTTCGCATCACCATAAGGCACGGTCGCCCAGACAACGCCGGTGCCGGGCGTGGCACCATCCGCTGAGACCGAAATCATGCCGCCCGGCATGCCGCCTGGAGGCACAGGCGAGTTCGGCGAGGCCACTTCGGCGCCGCAGGCGAGATACTTGATGCTCGCACCCGTCACCGACCAGGCGCGCAGGTTGCCGTTCTCTCCCCAGCCGAACAGCATGTCGCCGTGGTCCGGGCTGGCAAAGTGCACCGGCGCGCCGTGCAGGTGGTGCGACCGATTGCCCCACAGCAGGTTCAGCGTCGAAATGTCGTCCGGCCGCGGCGACAACTCGGGCGGGTAGTAGGTGAAGAACACGGGCGAGAAGGCGAGGCGGTCATAGTTGGCCTGCGTTCCGGCCGGCGTGTCGAGATCCGCCGAAGCGGTCTTGCCCATGTTGCCGAGCTTGGCGGCGAAGATCACGCCGTCCTTGCCGCACGCCAGCATGATGCCGAGGCTCTCGATGATGGTCGGGCCGGCCGACCCAAGGTCCATGTCTGACCAGACGGACATGCTCATGGCCGCCGACATCCAGTCTGCGGCGCCGCACGACGTAGCGGCGCGCACCGCAGCGTGCAGCGGTCGGTGATTACTTGGCGTCGGCTCGTCGTCGATTTCGTCGGCCGCCGCCGGCTTGCTGCGCTGCGAGTCCTTGAACGGCGTGAACCAGTCGGCGGCCGACAAGGCGGCGACTTGCGACGCGTGCGGCGGCGTGTAAGTCAGGCGGACTAGGCTTTCGCCGAGGTCAAGCGGCGGCGCGAAGTCGCCGTTGCCCGTCACGAGGTAGAGACTGCCCGAAGAGTCCGCCGCAATACCAGCGCCGGCCTGCCAAATGCCGCCGCCGTTGCCGACGGCAGTGGACGCCCAGGCGCACGACACCGTCATGGAGGCGCAGTCGACAGCCACGAGCCAGCCGCGGCTATCGGCCGCGCTTTCGGTGAGCGACCCAAAGCCGATGAACACCGTCTTCTTGCCAGCGACCTCCGTGAGCAGCAGGGAGGCGCGCTGCTTGCGCGCGCTCGACCGGAACTGCATCGTCGCGTGGCCCGGCGCCGGCGCGTAAAACGCGCCTTCAAGATTGACGGCCGGCGCGGCGTCGGAGCCGTCACGAATGCTGACGGCGTGCAGGAAGTGCTGCGCGTTGGCCACGCTGCCGTCCGGCGACTGCCAGGCGCACACGAACAGCGTCAGCGCGTCCATGTCGAGGACCGGCGTCGACAGCACTCCCCATTTGTCGTTGATGAGGTACATGTCGATCTTGCGTGAGCCGACCACCGGCGAAGCCAGGGCGCGCTCCCACAGCACGTCGCCGGTGTCGGCGTCGACCGCCGTGACGACGTTGCCCATGGTCGCGAGCAGCAGCAGGTTGCGCACGGTCTCGTCGGGCATCGTCACCTGCGCGGCGATGAGCGGCTGGGCCTCGCACCCGCGCGCATCGCCCCGAACCGCAACGGTGAACAGCTTGCGAATGCCGCGCTCGGCGACCGCAGCGGCCGTGAGCTCGCCCTCCTGCAGGTTGCAGCCGGAGCGCGCGTTGTCGTAGGCCCGCGTGGTGACAGAAATCATGGCGTGAACCTGGCTGAGTAAGGGAGGGGCGCTTAGACGCTGCGAGCAGGCCGCAGCGGCGGCGTCCAGCGGCGCCACAGCGTGCGCAGCGCGCCGCCAAGGGCAAAGCCGAGGCAAGCCATGAGCGTGCTCGCCAGCGCATCCTGCGCCGCCCCACCGGGCGTGCCCCAGAGCAGGTTGTCCGACGCGAACAGAGACGCCAGCGTGCACAGCGCCCAGCGCACCGGTGCACGATCCCACGGCCGTAGCCCTGCAAGCAGAAGCATCGCCGGCACCACCCAGAACACGACGCGCAGCCAGGGGTGCAGCAGCGAGCCGACTCCGTCGGCCGCCCCGATGACGAGCGCGGCCAGAAAGGCCACGCTGGGCGTGCGCACCACGACGCTGAGGCACAGCGCGAGGACAAGGCTGTCGATCGAAAGCAGAAGGGTCACAGGTAGGTCTCCGCGCCGGTGTAGGTTGCGGTGATGGCAAACGGCACGCCGGCCTTCGGCATGCCGGAGGTCTTGAGCATGATGCTGTGCTCGCCCGCGTCCCCTATGGCGAAATGGCCGTCCTGGTCTGGCAGGACGCTGCCCTCGCTGTCCGCGACGAACAGCTCGACGCTGGCTTGCTGCGGGAGAGCCGCCTGCCATTGCAGGTCGAGGTGCACCGAGGTGCCCGGCTGCGGCCAGATGCTCGCGACGAGGACCTCTCCGTCGATGGCGGCGCGCGTGTAGAGGTCCTCGTTGGCGCCGGTGAACGTCTGCGCCGTCGTGCGCGGGCGCCAGCTGTAGGCCTCCGGCTCAACCCACTCGGCGAACACCAAGTAGCCGGTGCCGTTGTCGTTCTTTGGCACCTCGAAGGTAACACGGCCTTGCCCGTCGGCCCAGACGTCGCCGTGCTTGCCGGTGTATTCGTGCAAGCGCTGACCCGGCGCGTAGGACGTCTGCACCGTCCGCGTGTAGGCGCGGTATAGGTCGTTATTGAACGCTGCCAGGCAGCCGGGCAGGCCAGGCAGGCCGAGCCGTTCGTGCACGAAAACCTGCGGGTCGGTGTCGAGCCGCGGCACAAAGGCGCCGTTGGCAAACTTGTTGTGAATGTAGATCAGGTTGTTGATCGCAACCTTCAGGCCGTAGCACCCGGCGTCGGTGGACCAGTCACGGTAGTAGATGCGCGGGTAGCCGGGGAAAGTCAGCTGGATGGCGTAGCCCAGCAGCTTGTTCCAGATGATCTGCTCGCCGGGCGAGTTGTCCGTGTCAGCGCTCTCGCAGAACGTCACCGCCATGAAGGGGTCATCAGCGCAGTAGCCGATGTGAGAAAGTGCGCCCATCCAGGCGCGGCCGCCATTGTTGCAGATGTTCTGCACGTTGAACTTGAAGGCGAAATCAAGCACGGCCGAGCGGCGCTGCATGAGGCCGTTCACCCAGCGCGACACCATCGTCGGGTTGCCGTCGAAGTACTCGCCGAAGGCCCACAAATCCGACGTCACCGCGGCGCCTAGCACGGCGCGCACCGCGCCCCAGTTCGTGCCTTTGACGTCGTCGATGCGAAACCCGTCGAAGCCGACGGTGCGGGTCAGCCACTGCACGGCCGCGATAGTCTCGCGCAGCATCTCGCCGGGCGGTGTCGAGTTGACGTAGCTCGCCATCGCACCGAAGCCGAAGTTGCCGGTGCTGTCGGGCACCGGGTCGACTTCGACGCCTGGCGGATCTCCGACGAAGAACGAGGGCAGCTTGGCAAAGCGCGCCGGCGTCACGCCGTCCGCTCCAAGCGTGCTGTGCGGCTTGGTCGGGTCGAAGCCATCGTACTGGTGCAAGACAAGGTCGCCGTAGACCTGCATGCCGTTGCCGCGCACTGTGGCAACCGCCCGACGCAGCTCCTCGACAGTGCCGAAGGCGGTCGGGTTCTCAGGGCTGCCGAGCCAGTAGTTCTCCTTGAGGTCGTAGCCGCCGGAGAAGCCGCCGGCCGCCCCGAGCGTGGAGGGCGGCAGGTTGACCGCGGCAAAACCAGCGGCGGCGTATTCGCGCGCGTCCTGGGCGACGCGGCAGTAACAGTCTCCGGACCAGCCGGGCGCGGTGTTGGCGCGCTGGTGAGCTCGGCGCAAGGCCGCCGGCGAGCCCGGTCCCGGCCAGCCGACATTGTCGCCGTTGTTCTTCCAAAGCCGCCAGTTGGTGTCGAGCATGCAGGTCATGGGCGAGTCCTCGGGCTAGGCGCTGGCGTTCGGCGGCGCGTTCTTCGGCGGCGCCGCAGCGACCTGGTTGCCGGTGATCTGCATCTTGTTGGCAAGCGGCTCGTTGGGCTGCTTCTTTGCCTTGGCTTCTTCCAGCGCGGCTTCGAGGCCTGGGAACGTGCCGTCTTCGAGCAGCATGCCCTGGATGGCCGTCGCCAGCGCATCCTTCGGCATCGCGCCGAGCGCGGCGTAGATCTCCGCCATCTGCGCTTTCTGTAAATTCACGGCCGACGTCTCGTTCTCGCGCATCTGCCAGAGCGCTTCCCACAGGTAGTGGATCGCCTTGGGCCGGCTACCCGTCGCGTCGCGGATCATCAGCTCGTCGAGCCGGTCGAGCCCAGGCTCGAGCTTGGTGATCTGCTGGGCGCTCAGCATGTCGTAGTAGTTCCGGGTGTCGGACTCGCCAGTGGCGTTCATACCCTTTGGGCTAGTGCCCAGCAGTCGCGTCGTCGGAATGTCAGCGGCACCCGCGGCGATCTCGAGGAACATGCGCAGCGCGTCGGGCAAGCCGCTGAGGCTCAACTGCCGCTGCGTGAAGATTTCCTCGGCGTCCAGCAGGAGCGTCCCGTTGACGCTTTTGGTCAGCGAGGCCAGGCGGAACCGCTCGAGCAGCCTGGATCGATACTCCGGGTTGTTCGCGTTTTTCGTCAGGTTTGGGATGGCGACCACGTCCAGCTTTGCCTCGTAGGCCATGATGGCGAGGTTGGCAGACGTCGACGCCACGTTGCGGATGGCGTCGTAGCAGCGCTGCAGGACCGAAAAGCCCCACCCTTCGCCCCCCATCGATTCGGCGCGCTCGTGCCCCTGAAAACGAACCACGCGCGACGGGTGTATCGCCGTGGGCGGCTTGCCGTCGTTGCCCGCGCCAAGGAAGTAGGCCTTCGGCTCGCCGAAATACGGGCTGAGCGGGTCACGCTCTACGTCTCCAGCCGAGATTTCAAACCGGCTGAGGACGTGCAGATACTTGATGCCGCCTCTGCTCACCGTCTCCGGTAGCAGTTCCTTCGACGGGTTCGGCGAGCCGTCTCCAATCAGGATGGCGCTGCCGCCGTAGAGGCGCGCGACCTTCAACGCCTTATTGACGCGCTCGCGCACTCGCAGGCGCTTCTCGGTCGCCTGCATCTGCTTGATCTGCGTGGCGCTGCCCTTCCAGGAACGCCATTTGCGCGTCATGTCGTCGGCCGGAATGTCGACGATCGAGCCCGCCAGCCAGTCGCACTGGTAGGCCGCGTCGAGCTCCTGCTTGAGCATCGGCCGCCACGTGAAGCTGCCGCTTGTCGTCTTGTCACGCAACGTTCCGAGCCCGGTCACCACGTTGGTGAGGGAGTCGCTCATCATTGCGTCGGTGAAATCCATGCCCGGTATCCTGACAGCGGCAAGTCGCTAAGCTGCGCTTGCCAGCGCTACAGGGCCGCCATCGCCTGCAGCATGGCCGGCACCTGATTGGGGTGCACTTCGATCCACAGGGGGTTGTAGGGCACTGCCTGCGCCAACGCGGCGGGAATGCTCGACAGCGGGAACGACCCCCCTGTGATGCTGACCTGCGTTTGAAAGGAAATGGTGCCGACTGAAGCGTAAGCGGACTGAGACCAAGCGCCGAGCGCAGCTGCGTGAAGGCTATCGAAAAAGACCGCAAACCGCGTGCTTCTTGGCGCTAGCGACTCCGCAATGTTTGTCGTGAGTGCTAGCGAGACCGTCCCGCCGTCCCCGTTCTGCCCGGCGCCTACATCCGACGTTGTGGGATCGTGAATGCAAAGCGAAGTCTGGATGCCGGGGAAAGTGGCGTTGACTAGCTCGTAGCCTTCAATCATCGCCGCGTACAGAACGGCAGGCGTATAGTTCGCTGGTGCCGCGGTCCAGTAAGAGGAAAGGTCTTGATACGGGTTGGAGTTGTTCGCCGGGATGCAGAACTCGCCCGAGAAGGCGTTGCGAGAAATCAAGCCGAGCGCGATGCCGGCCAGGTTCTGAAGGACGCCGAGCGACTGCAGCTCCGCCTTGAGCAATGCGAGCGCCTGCCCGACCATCGGCATGTAGGCAGGGTCCCAAATCACCGGGTAGACCGTTTCCACCACGCTACCGCTATCGGTAATCGGCAGCGTCACCGTAGCAAACGTCCCGCCTTGGATTGTCTGGCCGAGCAGGGTGATGTGGAACAAGAAGCCGGCCGGCACGAGGGAAATCACGCGTTGCAGGTCGGTCCAGGTGCCGGAAAGTATGTCGCCCACCTGCAACGCGAACGAAACGCCGGCTAGGCCAGGCGTGTTCACCGTGGCGGTGAAGTCGTCGATGTAATTTTGAGAGAGCGTGCCGTTGTTGTAGGGCGTGAAATACGAGAACAGCGGCGGGACGCGGACAGCCACAGAAAAATTCCAGACATACTCCTCGCCGCCGCCGCTTGCGGTCACGCCGATGACATCCGCTTGCGTGGTCTGCGCGACCGCCGTCGCGGTGGTGGTGATAATGCCGGTGCTCGGATCGATGGCAAACGCGTTCGGCCCCGATTGATAGTTGATTGCGAACGCCGGCGACGTGATCGCGCTGTTGCCGGCCGACCATACGACCTGGCCGACGACGGCGCCGGACGGCGCGCCGAGGCACAGCGTCATAGTGTCGATCGGAGCGGTGAACTGACATCCCCCCACGCCGCCGTCTTCTCCGACCCAGCTTCGAAGGAATGGGCCGGGGGGATCCAGCACTGTGGGGTCGGGGCCTGGTCCCGGGAAGCTGAAGTCGAGCGTCGGCCGCTTTGCGGGCGTCAGCGCGGTGCTCGCGCTGAGGGTGTTGGTGCCGGCTGCAATCGTCTGTGCGCCTTGCGTATCGGCTACCTGAGCGTAGTTAGCGGCCAGCACGCTAAGGAAGCTGTTTCCGCTCGCGTTGACGTTGGCGGGCACGCCGGTGGCAGCGCCCGGGAACGAGGCGTTCAGGATGCCGATGACCTCGGCCAAGCCGGCGCAGCTGGTGGTCATGCCTGGCATGATGTTGCCCAGTCCTGGCTGACCGGGGTCGAGCACGAAGGTGTTGTTGGTCACCGTGAGCACGTTGTTGCGGCCCGACCCGACCGAACCCTGCGCCTGGTCGTTGGGGTCGGCAAATTTGATCATGAACGGGTTTTGGCCGTTCGGACCCTTGTGCAGGAAGCAGTCGATGACGTTGCTGACGCCGCCGAGCGGGATGTCGATGACGTTAGAGGCACAGCCCAGATGGCCATCGATCAGCCGGCTGCTCTGCACGATGGTGTTCTGCGAGCGAGTTTTGAGCAGGTGGCCGTTGAAGGCATGATCTGACAGTATGCTTGCCGCGTAAAACAGGTCGCATTCGATGTAGATGTTGTGCGTCAGGCCGTTCGAGCCGACGCCGCAATGCGAGATACGCGTGCGGGTCAGCAGCACCTTGCTGCCAACGCTCCCGCGCGAGATGCCGTCATCACAATCGTGGATGTAGCAGTTGTCGACGATCAGGTTGCCGGTGGTGACACCGGCGTCCTTGTAGATACCGCAGATGTTGCCGTAGCCGTCGCCGCGCGTAGCCTTGGCGACCGTCAAGTTTTTCAACACGAGGTCGAAGTTCTGGCCAGCGAACTGGCCTTTCGCCAACGTGCCGACCGAGGACCAAAAATACGGAAAGGGTTGGCCGGGCGCACCCATGATGGTGATGGGTTTCGAGAGGGTGGCAACGCCACCTGCACCGTAGCCGTGATCAAAATTGGGGCCGTCGTTCTCGAAGTAAGAGAAGTAGCGGTTGTCGGTTTGCGGCGGCGACCAAACCTCAAAGATCGTGCCGGCGACGATGTCGTTGCTCGTAGACGGCTCATGCGCGCCCAGGGCGTCGAAAGCGGCCGTCAAGGTCGCATAGCTCGCGCCGGTGACGCCGTTGGCCGACAGGATGTCGGGCGGCCCGATGGCAATAGTCGGGCCCTGCGCCATCGCGACCGGCACCGCAAAGCTCAGGGAGCAGGTATTGATGCCGTCGGTGGCGATGAGCGTGAGCTGGTCGGTGAAGTCAGCGCCGTCGGCGGCGACCTGGTAGGACAGAGCGCCGATGATGCTGACGACGCCCGTCAGCGCGTCGACGGCGTAGCGCGTGCCGACGCCGTAGTTGCCTTGCAGCAGCCACAACGTAGGTTCGAAGCTGATGACGCTCGGCGTTGTCAGGATCCCCGACGAGACCGAATTGTCGAGGTCCTGCGGAACGGCCGCAGTGATGTCCATCGCTGGCAGGGTCACGCCGGCCACGAAGGTGAGCGTGAATGTTTGCGAGTAGGTGGCGCTGCCGTCAGTGCAGAGCAACGTCAGCTCGTAGGGACCGGCCGAACCCGGCGCCGCAATAAGAGACACCACGCCCAGGTTCGAGATGACGAAGTTGCCAGCGTTTTGCGGCGACACCGACCACACGTACGAGTTGTCGGCGTCGCTGGCGTTCGCCTGACCTGCCACGAACCCTGCCGGCAGCGACGTCGAGAGGATCGGCGCAGGCACAAACTCGATGAAGGCCGGACCGGCCTCGTCGACGATGTAGATCGTGCGCTGATAGGTGTAGCTTTTCGAGCCCTCGCTGATCGTAAGGGTGAGCGGGTAGGCACCCGCCGGCGGCCAGGTGTCGCCCTCGACAAAAACATAGCCGCCGTTGACGCCCACCCATTGCACGGTGAGCAAGCCGCTCGGCTCGACATAGGAGCATGTCGCGCTGGAGTCGTAATCGGCCAGAAACGGTGAGATGCCAATGAAATCGTAGGATGACGGCGGCTGATTGGTGAAGAAAAAGTCGGTGCTGAGAACGATGGCGTCCGCAGCCGTATAGGTCTGTGTCCAGGTTGCCTCTGCGGTCGCTCCCGTCGAATCGGTGACAATCAGGGAGAGCGTGTCGACCTGAGACGCTGGCACCGCCGTCAAGCCCGCGCTGATG